>CAITPF010000020.1 GCA_903894155.1 uncultured beta proteobacterium
CCTGCCCGGGTTGAGCGATCTTTCCCTCTCGACCAATGGCACCCAGTTGCCCAGGCATGCCAAGGCACTGCGTGCCGCAGGCGTGCGGCGCCTCAATATCAGCCTCGACACGCTCTCGCGCGAGTGCATGACCCAGATTACTGGTCGCGATTCACTGGATGACGTGATGGCCGGGCTCGCCGCGGCGCAGGAAGCCGGGTTCTCTCCGATCAAGCTGAACATGGTTGTCATGCCCGAGGTCAACGCGGGCGAAGTCCAGGCCATGACTGAATTCTGCCTCCAGCGCGGGTTCATTTTGCGCCTGATCGAAACGATGCCGGTCGGCGCGACAGGCCTGGCCGCTGGATACGCCCCGCTCGGGCCCATCATCGACGACCTGCGCACGCGGTTCAACCTGATCCCCGAGATCAAGGAACTTGGCGGCGGCCCCGCCCGCTACTGGCGCACGGCCGACGGCCGTGGGCAAGTCGGGGTCATCACCCCGATCAGCCAGCACTTTTGCGCGACCTGCAATCGCGTACGCCTGTCGGTCGACGGCACCCTCTACCTCTGCCTCGGGCAAGAAGAAAAGGTCTCGCTGCGCCCGCTGCTCAGAGGCGGGGCGACCGATGATGAGCTCATCGCCACGCTGCGCGGCGCCATCGAACTCAAGCCCGAGCGCCACGAATTCCGAGAAGCTCCGACCAAGATCATCCGCTTCATGTCCCAGACGGGCGGTTGAATCGGTGGCTCGGGGTGCACAGCCGTTTCCAGGCTGCAATTTTCGCGGCCGAACACCGGATATCCGCCACAACCTGAAACCCTCGCATCAAAACCCATGAACTCTCCACGACCCATGCTCGACTTCGATCAGGCACGCGCCAGTCTGCTTGAAGCGGCACGCACCCCAACCGAGACGCAAACCCTGCCGCTCATGCACGCAAGCGGCCTCGTCCTCGCTCGTGCCGTGGTGTCGCCCATCAATGTCCCCGGCTTCGACAACTCGGCCATGGACGGCTATGCGCTTTCGATCGAAGACTTCTCTGCGCTGCCGGCATCCTTCCCGGTGGTGCAGCGAATCGCCGCCGGGCAAACCGGCGAAGCCCTGGCTGCCGGCCACGCAGCGCGTATCTTCACCGGGGCACCCGTGCCCCCCGGGAGCAACGCCGTCGTCCCCCAGGAGCATACCGAGGCCGCAGACGGCCAGGTTCGGGTCACCCATCCCGTGGTCGCTGGCCAGCACGTTCGTCTACTGGGCGAAGACATCGCCGCCGGATCCGAAGTGCTTGTGCCCGGGCAGCGGCTCGCGCCGCAGCATCTGGCGCTGGCCGCGTCGGTCGGCGTCGGCGCGCTCGAGGTGTTTCGCCGTCTCCACGTCGGCGTCCTGTTTACCGGCGACGAACTGACCGAACCTGGCGTGCCGCTTGCGCCCGGCGCGATATACAACAGCAACCGTTACGCGATCGTCTCGCTGCTGCACCGGATGGGCTGCGTCGTGGCGGACTATGGGATCGTGCGCGATTCCGCGCGCGCCACGCGCGAAGCCCTGTCGCGGGCCGCCAGCGAAAACGACGTCATCATCACGTGCGGGGGCGTTTCGGTTGGCGAGGAGGATCACGTCAAGGCGGCGGTTCAGGCGCTCGGGCAACTCGATCTCTGGCAAATTTCAATGAAGCCCGGCAAACCGCTGGCATACGGCCGCATCGGCGCCGCGGATTTCATTGGCCTGCCCGGCAATCCGGTCAGCGCGTTCGTCACCTTCCTCCTGCTTGCGCGCCCCTTCCTGCAGCGGCGCATGGGCTTGGGCCACACCGGCTTGCACGCTATCGAAGCAACCGCCGGGTTCGAACTGCCGCGTCCCGACCGCCGCAGGGAGTTCCTGCGGGTGCGATTCGATCCCGCTTCAAATCCGCGTGTCCTTCAAATGTGGCCAAACCAGAGTTCGGGGGTCATGAGCAGCATTGCGTGGGCCGACGGCCTGGTCGACGTGCCGGCATCGACAACGATACGCGCAGGCGATACAGTCCGCTATATTCCCCTGTCAACGCTGATGGACTGAGGATCATGCGGATTCAATTGCTGTACTTTGCACAATTACGTGAGCGCTTTGGCCAGGCTGGCGAATCGCTGGATCTTCCGGCAGATGTCCTCACGGTGACAGATCTGATCTCGCACCTGGCGTCGCGCGGGGGCGTCTGGCAGGAAGAGTTTGCTCGCGCCGCTGCGCTGCGCGTCGCGCTGAACCACGAAATGGTGCAGGCGGACTGCGCGCTGATCGATGCGGCGGAAGTGGCGTTTTTCCGACCTGTCACCGGTGGCTAGATGAGCAGCCAACCCACCAGGATTTTCGTCGAGATCAGGCGAGACGATTTCGATCTCAGCCAGGAGCATGCGGCACTCGTCGACGGGGACCGCGGCATTGGCGCGGTAGCCGCGTTCGTCGGCATGGTGCGTGACCTGAACCTGGCCGATGACGTCGTTGCCCTCGAACTCGAACATTACCCGGGCATGACAGAAAAATCTCTGGTGCGCATTGCCAACCTGGCAGCGGGACGCTGGCCACTTCAGTCGATCCGGATCATCCATCGCATCGGCAAGCTGTTTCCGGGCGACAATATCGTCCTGGTACTCACGGCGAGCGACCACCGGCACGCGGCGTACGAATCCAACATGTTCATCATGGATTATCTCAAGACCGAAGCGCCGTTCTGGAAGAAGGAATGGACGCCGGACGGCGCACGCTGGATCGAGTCGCGCAAGCACGACGCAGACGCCGCCGGACGCTGGTCGTCATCGCCGGACAAGCCCGCCGATGACCATTGAATCTGAGTTGGATCCGATGCAGAACAACGCAACACAACCGCAGCCCGCGACCGGGGCCACAACACAGGGTGCCACGACGCCCATCGTCTACGATGCGCTGATCCTTGCCGGCGGCAAGGGCAGCCGGATGGCCGGCCGGGACAAGGGCTGGGTCATGTGGAATGGCCTTCCTTTGGTGGAGCACGTACTCGAACGCCTGGCCCGGCAGCAAAATGCGCCGCAGCGCGTCATCATCAGCGCCAATCGTAATCTGGAGGCGTACCACCAGACAGGCCATCCCGTGGTCACGGATGAGCGAGCCGGCTTTCCCGGGCCGCTGGCCGGCGTCGAGGCCGGTCTGATGCGATGCAAGCGCAACTGGGTACTGGTCGTGCCCTGCGATACGCCCCTGCTCCCCGAAGACCTGCTGGCGCGGCTCTTTGCAGTCGCCACGGCGCAACCCGGGCGGCTTGCCGCCTACGCAACCACGGCGGACGGGCCGCAACCTTTGTGCTGCCTGCTGCACCCCTCGGTCAGCGGGTCACTGTCGAAATTTCTGGATACGGGCCACGGATCGGTTCAGTCGTGGCTCGATCAGCTTGGGGCTATCGCAGTTCGGTTCGACGACGCGACCGCATTCAGGAACTTCAACAGCATGGATATGTTCGATACCGGGCGGGAGTCGCGATGAGCCAGGAACTCACACACTTCGACGCCGCAGGCCAGGCGCACATGGTCGATGTCGCAGCCAAAGCCGAAACGCATCGGCGCGCGGTGGCAACAGGCCGCATCAGCATGCTCCCGGCAACGTTCGAAAAACTGGCGCAGGGCTCGGCAGCCAAGGGAGACGTGCTTGGCATCGCGCGGCTCGCCGGCATCATGGCATCCAAGCAGACAGGTTCGTTGATCCCGTTGTGCCACCCGATACCGCTCACGCGTGTGAGCGTTGATTTCGATCTGCATCCGGCCACAGCGTCGGTGACGTGTACCGCTGCCGCCGAAACAGTTGGCCGCACCGGCGTCGAGATGGAAGCCCTGACCGCTGCGAGCGTGGCGCTTCTGACCATTTACGACATGCTTAAAGCGGTCGATCGCGGCATGGTCATTGATGGCGTGCGCCTGCTGGAAAAGCATGGCGGGAAGTCGGGCTCGTGGGTTGTGGCGAAGTAGTCGCTAACATTTGCCCGTGGTCGCGACGGGAAATAGACGAACAAAACGGCTTTGTCCCATTTCTGTCCCACTGAGGATAGAAACATGACGACCTTTCGCAATCAGAACGGCAAGTGGCAGGCGCGTGTTGTACGCAAGGATCCGGTATGCCAATGCGGTTCGAAATCATCTCGGATGCCAGCCCATGACCAGGAGCAGCGTGAAAAATCCAATCACATAACCCACCACAACATGCCATCCTGCTTTGACCCAATTGACTGCTGAGCGGGCCTCAGGAAAGTTGCTGGCCAATGCGACACCTGCCGAAGAACCGAACCAGATCATCGAGCCGCCAAAGCCAACGGCATAGGCCAGAAAACCCCAGTCGTATCCGCCCTGGCGTAACGCAAGCGCAGTCAGGGGGATGTTATCGAAGAATGCGCTGAGAAACCCGAGCGAAAACGTCGATTGCCAGGTGGGAAGTTGCAACTCCTCGACAGGCATCATTGACGCAGAAAGAACAAGAGAAAGCAGGAATATTGCCCCGCGCATCGCTGGCCTGAGTTCTGGCCAATGTGGCTCGCTAATCGGAAGCGCCACCAGAATTGCGACCCAAACAGTTGTTCCGATGACCGGAAAGATCTCAAGAACAGTCGGCGCGTAAAGATTGCACAGAACGTTTGCGAGAATGGCAGCGACCAGGATCAGGGTAATCGCCCAGATCCTTTTCCACTGAATGCGCAGGTTTGGGCGCACGGATTGCTGAATAGGATGAAAGGCATGCTGTTGCTTTGAGGCAAAGTATGCAAAAAACACGAGCGCAGTCACGGATCCTACGTAAGCGGCAAAAACGTCGCCTGGGGATTTGCCTGCAATCCAAATCATCGTCGTGGTCGTGTCACCCACAACGCTTCCGGCCCCGCCTGCATTCGACGACGCCACGATTGCAGCAAGGTAGCCAACATGCAGCTTCTTTTGAAATACACCCGCTGCGATTGTTCCTCCGATCAACGCTGCAGCAATATTGTCTAAAAACTCGACAACACAAAGATGAAAAGCAGCAAGACAAATCCGCCTCGCCAACCAGCGGGAAGATATTTTGGAAGAAGTTCCGGCAAGCGGCTTTGTTCAAACTTCTTTGCAAGTAAAGCGAAGCCGAGCAATATGCCGAGAAGATTGGCGACCGTTACCCATTCGTGATTCAGGTGGTTAACAAAGCCCTCAAGCCCGGTCATTTCACGAAAGGACGAGAAAAATATCTTATAGAGTGCAATCAGCACAAATCCCACGATGGCAATTCGCAACGTGTGACGGTGTGCGAGCGCCACTGCGGCTAATGTCAGGCCGAAAAAAACAAACTCCATGGGGATTGCGAACATAAACGTCGCCTCAGTCAGGAAAGCCAAGCACCTATGTCATGATTGCCGTTAATCGACTATTTAACTGAAGTCGCGTACGTTGAAATATCCCACCGCCTGAGCGATATCCACAACAATACAGTGGTTACCAGGCTTGGATCGTTGTCAATACGGCATGATTTTGCAGTACATCCGTGCGCTCAAGAGGTCAATCCATGTGCCAAGTGTGTGAAGAGACAAGCGTTCTTTCGTCCAGACGTCGCAGCTTTTTGAAGTTTGCAGGTCTCGGCCTGGCAGTATCCGCCATGCCGGCGTTCGCGGCAGAAAACGCGCCACCAAAGCCTCAAAACGTCATCAGTCCCGATGCGGCGCTGGAGCGCCTGATGAAGGGCAACGCCCGCTATGTTGACAACGCCCCGCTGCCGTCAGACTTTGCATCGACCCGCGCGGCCCTGACGACGGGGCAAAATCCCTTTGCCAGTGTTTTGAGCTGTTCCGATGCACGGATCACTCCCGAGCATTGTTTTGATGCGGAGCGAGGCGATCTGTTCGTGGCTCGAATCGCCGGCAACTATCTGACGACGGGGCTTTTGGCTAGCCTTGAGTATGGCGCTGCAGTTCTTCAGTCTCCCTTGATTATGGTGCTGGGCCACACCAATTGCGGTGCCATCTCTGCGGCAATCAGTGCCGAAGTGAACAACACGGATTATCCTGGCCACATTTCAATCATTACAAGCGACCTGGCGCCCGCAGTTCGTGCGGCGATGAAAAAGAACCCTTCCAATCTGGCGCTTGCCGTTGTTCGCGAAAACGTCAGTATGAACGTGCAAGCCCTGAGGGATTCGACACCGATACTGCGCAAAAGGGTACAGGAGGGTCAACTAAAAATCGTCGGCGGCATCTATAACCTGGATACCGGCAAGGTCGAAGTGATGACCGCGTAGTTGCCAGGTGAGTCGGGGCTCAAGAGCTTGTCATCGAAAGATCACAAGCGATTGTGCTGGCCGATGAATCCGGCCAGTTCGCTCCGAATCCTTGCGATGACTCCTTGCATATCCACCGGCCGCTCTTCGCGAAACAGGCGAGCCGTGGGATACCAGACCGAATCTTCGCGGCCCAGTCCCCAGCGCCAATCCGATTTGTCCACGAGTGCGATCCACAGGGGCAATCCAAGCGCACCCGCCACATGGACAACCGAGGTGTCAATCGCAATGACCAGATCAAGTTGCGAGATCAGGGCCGCCGTGTCGGCCATCGTATCGAGCAACGCAGAAGGATCCCACACTGCCTTGGTTTCCCGCAGGATTGCACCGTCGGCGTCCGATACGACTTTCTGCAACGAAACGAACTGACAGTCGAGTTCAAACAGCGAAAGCCACTGACTCAAATCGGTTTTTCGAAGATCCTGCTCGGTGCCCAAGTTGCGTTCGGTCGACCAGACCAGACCCACGCGCTTACGATTCTTGTCGATTCCGCGTTCATCCAGTCGGTAGCTCCAGGCCTGGGCCAGGCCCGGATCGACCTTCAGGTAAGGGATGTCCGCAGGAATCTGCGGAAAAGTCCGGTACATCGCTGCGGGCAGGCTGAGCAAAGGGACATGAAAGTCATAGGACGGTAGCGGTGCGCTGTCGGACATCACCGTCGTCGTGCCAGGAAAGCCGTCTAGCAGCGATACCAGCGTCTGGGGAACGCGCAGCACAACGTCCACGCCGCTGCCAGCGAACCGCTGCACATATCGGACAAACTGGATGGTGTCACCCAGGCCCTGCTCTGCGTGGATCAACAGCACCTTGCCGCGCAGTGCGGCGAGATTGCCATCCCAGCGCTTCCCAATGACGCCATGCTGCTGGCGTCCGTCAAACCAGCGCCATTCGTAATCCCGCCATCCATGCTCGAAGTTGCCAAGGATCAGGTTGGTTTGCGCACGGTTGGTGCGCGCTCCCGCATGCTCGGGATTGAGCCCGATTGCGGTCTTGAACGCTGCGAGCGCATCATCGAAGCGTCGCATGTCGCGCAACGCCACGCCCATGTTGACGTACGCATCGACGAAATCATCCTTGATCTCGATGGCCTTGCGATAGGACGCGATCTCTTCTTCGTGCCGACCCAGGGCCCCGAGCGCCAGGCCGCGGGCGTAAAACAGCGTGGGATTCAGTGGTGATAGCGCCAGAGCCCTGTCGATCAGATCCAGGGCCGCGTCGAAATTGCCAGCCAGGTGATTGAAATGGCTGGCCTGGAAGGCCACGTTGAGCGCCTTGGGCAGCAAATCGCTCGCTTCGGTCATCCAGGCCGCAGCCCCGGGGATGTCACCGCGAGCGGCCGCGACCTGCCCCAGGATTTCGCAGACCTCCCCGCGATCGCCGCCCTGCGCCAGCAACCTGTCCGCCTGCGACTGCGCATCATCGAACCGGCCCTCGCGTAACGACGCGTGCGCTTCGGCAAGCAACGCGCGGTGTGCTTTCTCCTGCATCCTGCCCCCTTCAGTTAAGCACGAGTGCGTTGTTTGAAATCGAGACGCGTCGGCTGACCGGATCCTTTTCGTGGACCGCGAGTACGTTCAATCCCATCGGGAACAACTTATATCCATGAGACTGCATGAAGCTTTGCAGCGCGGCGCGATCGGATTTCGCAGCCTCGACAATCAGGATCGGCCTGCTCGCGCGAATGGTGGCACTCGCACCTGCCAGCACGTCTTCTTCCATGCCTTCGACATCGATCTTGATGAGATCCACGCGCTTGAGGGCCAGGGAGTCGATCGAGACCAGGGGAACCGGGCGGGTCTTTTGGTAATCGATCGTTTGTCCGATAAATTCGTTGTTCGGACCTTGCCTGAGTTCAAGGCTGCCGAAGGTCGATGGCACGAGGTAGTCAGGCTCGGGGATATCCATCGACCCGGTGCGTGCGCCAACCGCGCAGTGCCTGGCCGTCACATTGAAACAATTGTTGATCGCCACGTTGCCGGCCAGCGCGTAGAAGATTTTTTCCTGCGCCTCGAAGGAATAGACGCTGCCCCAGCGCGCCATGAGCCTTCCCCACTCGACGGTGTGCACGCCGATATTGGCGCCGCAATCGATCGCCACCACGCCTGCACCATGGTGCAGTTTGCGCAGTTCAAGCAGCGATAGCGCGAAATCGACCTCCTGCTGATCGAAGCTCGAGGTGTTCATCAACTGATACCCGACGCCGTAGCCCTTGTCTTCGTCGACCATGCGGTAATCATTGCGGTTGACGATCAGTGTGCCGTGATTTGTCGACAGCAGCACGAACGCAGCCGGCCTCATGACGTTCAGCATTGTTGCTCCAGCTTTCGCGGTTAGGGTGCGGGGTTTGTACTAAATGCGAAGGAATGGGTCAAGGCAAACGAAAAGTCCCGCCACGCCTCCCGGCAAAGCATGCCCTGATGATCACCTACCCCGGGCCAGACAGGCCCTGTGACCCGAACAGCGTGCGGCGCGTTACCAACCGACCGTGGAGGGTTGGGCGTTTCCCCCTCCTTCGGCCTCGGGAAATCCGAGGGACGCGTCGAACGATTTTCCATCCACGCCTGATTGTCGCACTTCAACACCTGCCGCGTCGACCTCGTGCTTTACTGCCTGCTCGTCCAGGCCGCCGGCACGCGCCGGCATGCCCGGCACCATGCGCTTGAGCGCAGCTTCGTCAAGAATCTGCACGCGTGCGCCGTTGACCGCAATAAGGCCTACGACCGAAAGGTGCTGCAGCGATCGTGACAGCGTCTCTGGCTTGAGCCCCAGCTTGGACGCGATGATCCGCTTGTTGAACAAAAGGCGGGTCATGTCTCCCTCGCGGGGCTGGCGCAGCAGGTAGTCGACAAGACGCTCATCTGCCGTATGCAGACTGATCGTCTCGATGTCGTGCAGCAGCCGCTCGAACCGTCCGGCAAGGCTGGTGAGCATCCTGCGCGCGAAAAGCGGATCGTGATCGAGCATCCGGTCGATATCGCGTCGGTCGATCCAGATGACAAGACAGTCGCTGAGCGCCTGCGCATCCGTCGGATAGGGGTGATCGAGCAGCATCAGCGCCTCGCCGAACGCTTCGCCGGGCCCGATGAATTCGACGACCTTTTCGAGGTTGTCGTGCCCTGCCGGGATCGATAACTTCATCGTCCCGACGACGACGAGATACATCCCAGTCGGCATATCGCCGCGGCGAAAAAGGTATTCGTGTTTACCCAGGCGCCGTGCGCGGGCGGCATCCGCCAGTTCGAGGCGCGAAACACGGTCAAGCGTCCTGAAAATCGGTAAGTGCGCCAGGAATTCACTGACATCTAGCGGCTTTGCCATCCCCTCACCTGTAGGAAAAATGCTCAAACATCTCCAGCAAGCGTTGACGGGATTCGTCACTCAACCCGGCGACCGGTGGACCGTCCGCACTCGGACGGTAGCGCTGGAGTGCATATTGCCGCACACCTTGCTCTGCTAATCCTTGCGCAAGATCAAGTAATTCTGATTCTGCCAGCCAGTCCGGACTCCAAGTGGTGCGGCACTCGAATGCACCGCCCCAGCGCAGCAGCAGATCCAGGCTGCGCTGCACGGGTGCTGCGCTATTGCGTCGCCCGGTCAGCGCGGCGTAGTGGGCCGCCGATGTCTTGATGTCAATGCCGACCCATTGCACGTACGGCAGCACGCTGGCGAGGTGGCTGGGGGCCATGCCGGCCGTGTGCAGGGCCAGCTCGAACCCGAGTGCGCGAACATCCCGGAGCATGCGTTCGCAGGCGGGATCGACGGTGGGCTCTCCGCCAGACAGCACCACGCCATCCAGAAGACCCACGCGGGACTGCAGAAAGCGCAGCACGTCGTCCCACTGGTGCTGGCCGTGCCGCCTCTGCAAGTGTGGATTGTGACAATAGCCGCAGCGCCAGGGGCAACCGGCTACGAAGATCACTGCGGCGAGTTTGCCAGGCCAGTCGACCGTCGAGAACGGAACGACGCCTCCGATGACGGGTTTGCGAACCCGACCGCCGGGCGCGAAGGCGAATTCGCCCTCACCCGCGCGAACACTGGTGTCGGGTTCAGTCAACATGACGCCCCCGGCTGACGATCAGGATGACTTGCATTCCCGGAAGAACAGACGATCCTGGAATTCGCCCTGCTTGCCGACATTGAACGACACGATCGGGCGATGGTAGCCCATGACACGCGTCCAGATCTCGCACCGTGTGCGGCGGTCGTTGTCCAGAACGACGGGGGGACGCGTGAAATGCTGCTGTTCCGAGAGATTGGTCATTGCTGGTCTCCTGTAGGGTGCTATTCGCACGATTCGCATGCCTGCTCGGTGAGCAGGATTTCATCGCACTTTGGACAAAACTCGTGATGCCCGGAAATGTATCCGTGCTTGGGACAAATGGAGAACGTCGGGGTCACCGTGATGTACGGCAGCCGGAAACCGGACAGCGCCCGGCGCACCAGCGTCTTGCAAGCCTGCGACGACGAAATCGCCTCGTTCATGTAAAGATGCAGCACGGTTCCGCCCGTGTACTTCGACTGGAGCTCTTCCTGCATCTGCAGCGCGGCGAACGGGTCGTCGGTAAATCCCACCGGAAGCTGGCTCGAGTTGGTGTAGTAGGGCTTATCCGCCGGACCGGCCTGAAGGATGTCGGGCCAGCGCTTCTGGTCTTCGCGGGCGAAACGGTACGTGGTGCCCTCGGCCGGCGTGGCTTCGAGGTTGTACAGGTGGCCGGTTTCCTCCTGGAACTGCGTCATCCGGCTGCGCACGTGGTCGAGCAGGGCCACCGCCATAGCGTGGCCTTCCGCGCTCGTGATGTCGTGGGCATCACGGGTAAAGTTGCGGATCATCTCGTTGATGCCGTTGACGCCCAGCGTGCTGAAGTGATTGCGCAGCGTCCCCAGATAGCGCTTCGTGTAGGGATAGAGCCCCTTGTCGATGTAGCCCTGGACGACCGTGCGCTTGACCTCGAGCACGTCACGGCCCAGATCCATCAGGACATCGAGCTGCGCGAGCAGCTCGGGCCAGTCGCCCGCGTACAGGTGCCCCAGGCGCGCGCAATTGATCGTGACGACGCCGATGCTGCCTGTCTGTTCTGCGGAGCCAAACAATCCGTTGCCGCGCTTGAGCAGTTCGCGCAAATCCAGCTGCAGCCGGCAGCACATTGACCGGACCATATGCGGCTTGAGGTCCGAGTTCAGGAAATTCTGAAAATACGGCAACCCGTATTTCGCGGTCATCTCAAACAAGAGGTCGGTATTGGGATGATCCCAGTCGAAATCGGGGGTGATGTTGTAGGTCGGGATCGGGAAGGTAAACACCCTTCCGAGCGCGTCGCCCGTCATCATGACGTCGATATAGGCGCGGTTGATCATGTCCATTTCGGCCTGCAATTCACCATAGGTGAACGGCATTTCCTCGCCGCCGATGTACGGAACCTGTTCCTTCAGGTCATCCGGGCAGGTCCAGTCGAACGTCAGGTTGGTGAACGGCGTTTGCGTACCCCAGCGACTCGGCACGTTCAGGTTATAGATCAGCTCCTGAATGCACTGCCTGACCTGTTTGTAGGTCATGTGGTCGACGCGCACATACGCCGCCATGTAGGTATCAAACGAGCTGAACGCCTGCGCGCCTGCCCATTCGTTTTGCAAGGTGCCGAGAAAATTGACGATCTGTCCGACCGCAGCCGACATATGCTTCGCCGGCTTGGACTCGACCTTACCGGGGACGCCGTTGAATCCTTCGGTCAGCAACTGGCGCAGCGACCACCCGGCGCAGTACCCCGAGAGCATGTCCAGATCGTGGATATGGATGTCGCCCGTGCGGTGCGCCTGACCGGCTGCCGCGCTGAATACATGCGATAACCAGTAGTTGGCCGTAACCTTCCCGGCCACGTTCAGGATCAGGCCGCCAAGGCTGTAACCCTGATTGGCGTTGGCGTTCACGCGCCAGTCGCGCCGCTCAAGGTACTCCTCCATCGAGCTTTCGACATCGACCAGAGTTTGCGCTGGAAATTGGGGCTGGCTTTGCATAGGAACACCTCATCTTGTGTCGTAGCGGCGATCCTAGCACTACATGTTGTGCTTACAGCTCTTTTTGAAGAATCTATTCAAATTGATTGATTCGAATCAAAAAGTCCGCGTGCGTGTGTGTTGCAGCCCACACATTGCTGCGGCGCACAATGACGCAAAAGGCGGTGTTTTACGGATTTGAGAGCTGGAAAAAATCCACTCGGGCCCGAAGGAAATCAGGCCAGGTTTGCCCCTCGGGCGCGCACGCCCGGGAACTGAAAACCGGGCAACTCGCTCGATACAACCCAGGGACGGCGTCGCCGTCCGCGCTCCTGACCCTGCCCGGAACGGCAGGGTTTGCCGCGCATCCGATCAATCGGATCAATCGGACCGCACGGACGCGGTCGGTCGATCGATCAGATCACGCGGGAGTACTTGGCCGTGGTCGTCGCTTCGCGCAGGTAGCGGTCGAAGCGCATCGCCACGATGCGCGCAAGAAAGCGGCCCCGCGGTGTGATGCGGATTTCCTGGTCAGAAACCGTCACGAGACCGTCGTTTTCGAGTTCGCGCAACGCGGCCAGGTCAGCCTCGAAGTAATTGGAGAACGAAAGGCCCCACTGCGCCTCGAACTTCGGAATCTCGATCACGGACTGGCAAAGAAGATCGTGAATGGCGGCTTTGCGCACCTGGTCATCGCGTGTCATGACGAGGCTCTTGGACAGCGGCAGCGTGCGCTGATCCAGCGAGGCGTAATAATCCTCGAGCACGCGATGATTCTGCGCGTAGACGTCGCCAATACGACTGATGGCCGATACCCCAAGCGCGATCAGGTCGCAGTCGGACTGCGTCGAGTATCCCTGGAAATTGCGCTGCAGGGTGCCTTCATCAAGCGCGACGGCCAATTCGTCGCCCGGAAGCGCAAAATGATCCATCCCGATGTAGACATAGCCGGCGTCAAGCAGCGTGGTCACCGCCAGCTTGAGCATCGCGAGCTTTTCTGCCGGCGCAGGCAGCGCGGGAACCTCGATGCGCCGCTGGGGCATGAACCGCTCGGGCAAGTGCGCATAACTGTAGAGTGCGATGCGATCCGGACGCCACCCGAGCACGGTGACCAGCGTGGATTGCATCGTTTTGACGGATTGGTGCGGCAGGCCATAGATCAGGTCGAGATTGATCGACTTGTATCCAAGCGCGCGGCCTTGCTCCAGCACCGACTGCGTCAGCTCGGGCGGCTGGATGCGGTTGACGGCCTTTTGCACGACGGGATCGAGATCCTGCACCCCAAGACTCATCCGGTTAAAGCCGTGGCGCGCCAGCAGGGCAAGAATGCCATCGTGCAGGCGTCGCGGGTCGACCTCGATAGAGAGCTCCGCATCCGGCTTGAACGTGAAGGCCTTCTTCAGGATGGCCATCAACCGCTCAAACTGCGCATTGGTCAGGAAAGTCGGCGTCCCGCCGCCAAAGTGCAGTTGACTGACTTCGGGCTGCGCATCGAACTCGGCGCGCACAAGCGCAACCTCGCGCTCAAGGTAATCGAGGTAGACATCCGCCCGGCCGCGATCCTTGGTTGCGATCTTGTTACAGGCGCAGTAATAGCAAACCGTATCGCAGAACGGCAGGTGTACGTACAGCGAAAGCGCGGCACCGGGGCGCTGCGCCTGGCGCGCGTGCAGCGCGCTGAGATAGTTCTGTACTGCCTGGCCCTGGGTAAACCGGTCGGCCGTCGGGTAAGAGGTATACCTCGGGCCGCTGCCGTCATGCCTTGCGATGAGTTCGGCGTCGAATTCGACGGGACTGATATGGGATACATGCATCATGCGCAGCCTTCGGAATACCCAGAATGTTGGTGCCGGTGAAAATCATGCCGGCAGCCCACGCGCGCCAAGGGTCAGGCGTCGGCGACCAGGGGGTCGCTCGCGTCGCACTTTAACCCGCGGCGCTCGGACATCCGGCGTCCGATCCGCGCAAGCTGGGATTCGGTGAGCAGGCTCGCATGGACGTAAATCTCGGCCTCCTCCCTCCCGGCATGCATAGGATACTGCACTGCGAAGATTTCGACTCCCTCGGGAGCCTGGTCGGGATAGCCGAGTTCCACGCGCTCAAGCCAATTCCGCACGTCGGCCCAAAGCCCGTCGAGCACGACATGCTCGGACTGGACTTCGTCAATCGCCCCGCAAAGCGCGCGAGCGGCGGGTGCGTCACCCGATGCCCGGGCCGCGGCGCGTAGCGCCGGGAAGAGATCCTGCTCCTCGTCCTGATGGTGCAATGGCCCGGCGATATCGAAGTATCGAAGGATGTTGCGCGCCGTTTCCTGCGCCATCGCATCTGCGCCCTTGTTGTCCAGGTACACGGCGAGCTGACTCGAAAGCCGGGCGAAATGCCGGACTTTCTGATGGCACGCAGCCAACATCTCGATCGGCGAATCCATCCCCGGCAGTGTCATGGGCATCAGCGTCATTTTGGGTCACAGTGCAGATTGGGTGCCATACGTTAGTGCCTAACCTGATTGCTTCGGCTCGCGGGCAGGGGAAAATCTTGACCTAGAACAAGTACGCGGCGTTTATTGGCCTGCCAACCGTTATCGTACAATCGCAGTCCCGCAGTGGCACGATAGCGGGTTTGCATACAGCGATCGCCGCGCGCCCGGGTGGTGAAATTGGTAGACACAAGAGACTTAAAATCTCTCGCCCTCACGGGCGTACCGGTTCGATTCCGGTCCCGGGCACCAGCCAACTAATGTTTAGCTACTATGCGCAGCTAACAATATTCTGCGCCCCACAGCCCTTGTATCGCCAGTTTGTCGGAGGGCCACTTGACGGCCTGGAGTGCCTGCACAAAGGCAAAATCCACGTCCATTTCATCCGAAATAAAACTACAATTTTCGGACAAATCATTGTCAAATGTCCGAAAATGATATATAAATCTCGGACAGGAGAGACAATGTCCGCACTCAAATCTCACATTGTTGGCGCCGATTTAAAACTGACCAACGGGGGTGCGGCGGAAAAGTTGGACTGATTTACGTCGTAAGTCCGAGACTTTCCCTGTATTCCGAGGGGCTGAGCGACCCAAGAGA
>CAITPF010000021.1 GCA_903894155.1 uncultured beta proteobacterium
CGATTTCAAGATCCCTCCGGGACGTCTGCCCACGACCCTGCCCGCCTTCCCCGTCAGCCTGCCATCGACGCTTCTGGAGCGCCGTCCCGATGTCGCCTCGGCAGAGCGCGCGATGGCTGCTGCCAACGCGCAGATCGGAGTCGCCAAGGCGGCGTACTTCCCAAGCCTGCTGCTCGCGCCAATGTTCGGCGGCTACGAATCGACCATGATGTCCACGCTGTTCGCGGCGCCGTCGATTATCTGGTCGCTTGGGCTGACCATGGCACAGACGATTTTTGACGCCGGGCGCACGTCCGCGAACCTGCGGTTCGCCAAAGCAGGGTATGCGGGCACCCTGGCGAATTACCGCCAGTCCGTGCTGGTCGCCATGCAGGAAACGCAGGACGCAATGAGCACGCTCTCCCAACTGGAGGCAGCACGCCGCCGGCAGGACGAGGCCGTAAGAAACTATGACAAGGCGTACAGCATCAGCATGATCCGCTACCGCGAGGGTCTGGATAATGCGCAGGCGCTGGCGCTGATCCAGCAGAACCAGCTGCAGGCCCTGCGGGTCAAGTGGCAGATCAATGGGGGCGTGTTCCTCGCCAGCGTGAGCCTGGTCAAGGCGCTGGGCGGGGGCTGGCAGGGCATCGCGCTGCCCAACCCGACAACCCCGCCGACAGCCGAAGAAATCGAAGCGCTGCAGGCTCCCAACCTGAACGGCGGTTAGCCGCGCGCGTTGGGCGTGTTGTTCCCGCGTTGCGTTGCGTTGCGTTGCGTTGTGTTGTGTTGCGCTGCGTTGCGTTGCGTTGCGTCGCGCGGCTCAGCGCGCAGGTTCGGCGTGCAGTTGGCTCAAGCGCAGGCCCCTGAGCACCGGGGCCATGCGGTGGCAGCACGCCACAACGAGCAGCGTCATCACGCCGCCGAACACGATCGAAGGCGCCAGCCCCATGGCGCTTGCCGCCAGCCCGGATTCCAGCGCGCCGATCTCGTTGGATGACCCGATGAATATCCCGTTGATCGCCGATATGCGACCCCGCATCTGGTCTGGCGTCGTCAGCTGGAGAATGGTTGAGCGGATCACGACCGAGACGCCGTCGCATGCCCCCGACAGCATCAGCCACAGCGCCGCAGACCAGAAGCCGCCGCTCAGCCCGAAGGCCACGATGCACACCCCGAACCCGCCAACCGAACCCAGCAGGTAGCGCCCGGCATGGCGATCAACCGGGTGGCGCGCCAGCCAGAGCCCGATGAGGGCGGTACCGGCTGCTGGCGCGGCGCGCAACAGGCCCAGAGTTTCCGGGTTGCCGTCGAGGATCTGATCGACGAAAGCGGGCAGCATCGAGACCGCGCCGCCGAACAGGACGGCAAACATGTCGAGTGCCAGCGCAGCGAGAATGACCTGGCGTGCAAACACAAACCGAAGGCCTTCGACGATACTGCTCCAGATGGATGCGTCGGACTTGCGCACAGGCTCCGGGTGATATTTCAGCAGCATCAGCGCCCCGACCCCCGCCAGGGCGAACAGGCCCGAGGCAAGATAGGCGAACGTCAGCCCCGGCCAGGCGATCAGACCGCCGCCGAGCGCCGGCCCTGCAACCTGCGCCACCTGGAAAACGACCGTGCCAACGGCCGCGCCCCGCGCAAAATCCTTGCGCTCCAGGGCCTGCGCAAACAGCACCTGGTACGTTGGACGGATGAAGGCGCGCGCCAGCCCCGCAAGCCCGATACCCGCATAAATCATGGATTGCGCGCCGAGCCCCGATCCCGCGAGCGCGCCCAGCGTGACGGCCACCATCAGTGCGGCGATCAGCACGTGAATCGCACAGCCCATGATCGCGATCATTTTCTTGGACATCACGTCGACCGCATGCCCGGCGAACAGCGCCACACAGAAGTACGGCACAACCTCGGCCAATCCAACGAGCCCGAGCGTCAACGGATTGCGGGTGATGTCGTAGATGTGCCAGCCCACCGTGACCGCAAGAATCTGGTAGCTTAGCGTCAGGCAGACACGGTACAACATCAGTTCGGTGAATGATCGGGAGATCAGCATCTGCTCAGGCCGGTGTCCGGAAGTGCTCAAGCATAGCCGGAAATCACCCGGAGACCACAGGGCGTTTCGCACGATCGGCAAGCGCGTTGCAACACGACAAACAGAAGCGGAGACACCACTGACATGACCCTCAAACCTCGCCATTGGCTCGCGATCGCGCTGGCGTTTGCCGCAGCCTGCACTACCCTGACGCAACAGGCCCTGGCGCAACAGCCGGCCGCTGCCATACAGCTTGCTGATCCCGTTTCGCCTGCGGTGATCGCAGCACTCGCGCCAAGCGGAAAATTGCGGGTCGGCCTCTACCCGGGCAGTCCGAGTTCGCTGATCCGCGGCGAGGGCAAGCAAGGCGATCGGGGCGTGAGCTTCGAACTGGGGCGCGCACTCGCCGGCGCCATCGGCGTGGAGTTCGAACCCGTGGTCTTTCAGAGCAACGGCGAGCTCCTGGCCGCCGCCCGCGAAAAGCAGGTCGACTTCATCTTTACCAACGCGACACCGGCGCGCACGGCATTTCTCGATTTCGCGGATCCGCTGCTGATGATCGAACAGAGTTACCTCGTCACCGCAAAATCCCCGGCACGCAGCCTGGACCAGATGGATCGAACCGGGATTCGCGTCGGTGTCAGCCCCGGCAGCACGTCTCAGGCCACACTGCCCGGGATCCTGAAGAATGCGCAGCTCGTGGAGGTGAAGAACCTTCAGACTGCGGCACAGATGCTGAAGGCGGGCGAACTCGATGCGTTCGCGTCAAACAAAGGAATCCTTTTTGACCTGTCGGACAAGGTGCCGGGCAGCACCGTACTGGAAGGCGCCTGGGGGCTTGAAAAAATCGCGATTGGCCTACCCAAGGGACGAGACCAGGCTCTTGCGGTGATCCGGCAATTCTCTCAGGCAGCGAAATCCGGCGGACTGGTCACTGCCGCCGCGCAGCGCGCGGGCATGCGCGGCTTTCGGACAGACTGACCACGCCGGCGTTACGTGGCGCCCCGGCAAAACCTAACCTCGAGTTTTGCGCTAGAATGCATGGCTTCGCGCAGGGTTGTTAGCTCAGTTGGTAGAGCAGCGGACTCTTAATCCGTAGGTCGAGTGTTCGAGCCACTCACAGCCCACCAGTTTCCTTGACGGGCTTGCAGGCAATCAGCCAGCAAGCCCGTTTTCATTTCCAGCCTCTTCAGGCACGGTTCGCACAGCATGGTCAAGGCCCTGATCGCTTTCGCGGTCGTCGCAAGCTTGTTCGGCAGCGTCCAGGCGCAATCCATCCGTACCACACGCTATACGATCCTGCTGGATAGCGGCGCGGTCGCGGGCGAGCAGATCGTCGAACGGGTCCGGGACGATCTCGTGCGCGTGCATTTCGACTTCAAGGAAAACGGGCGCGGCCCCACGCTTGACGAAGTCATCCATCTGGCACCCGACCTGACGATCCGCGAGTACCGCGTCACGGGCACCTCTGAAATGGGCGCCATCGTGGACGAACGATTCGTGCGCAACGGCAGCCTCGTCGAATGGTCGTCGAAATCCGAGCGCGGCAGCAAGCGATCCCGTAGCAAGGGGTTTTACCTTCCGCTCGATTCGTCCTGGGAGGTGAACTCCCTGATGATCCAGGCCGCGTTTGCTTCGCGCCAGAACACCCTCCCCCTGTTTCCCGACGGACGCCTGGTGCAGCAGCGGCTTGATGAAGTTCCCGTCACGCGCGACGGCCAGACCCAGATTGTCCAGTTGCTCATGCACACGGGCATCGGCCTTTCCCCGCAGTTCTTCTGGGCGACGACCGATAGCGAGCCGCACCTGTTTGCCGTGATCCTGCCTGGCAACCTGACTGTCCTGCAGGAGGGCTGGCAGGCGAGCCTGCCAGATTTAAAAAAGGCCCAGCGCGATGCCACCGCAAAAATTCTCGCGGACAATGCACGAGAATTACAGCATCCGCTGCCCGGGCTGACGGTCCTTCGCAACGTGCGCCTGTTCAACTCCGATACCGCCACCCTGACGCCGCCTTCGGATGTCTACATGCTGCGCGGAAAAATCACGGCCATCCTGACCACCGGCACAAAGCCGGGCGCCGCGGATAACGAGATCGACGGCGGGGGTCGCGTGCTGCTGCCGGGTCTCTTCGACATGCATGCCCACGTCAACCGGTGGTCGGCGGCCTACCACCTGGCGGCGGGGGTCACCTCGGTTCGGGATCTGGGCAACGCCAACGCAGAACTTCAGGCGATGATCGACGAGGCCGACGATGGGCAACTTTTGTCGCCCCGGCTGATCCCGGCCGGGTTCGTCGACGGAGACGGCCCCTATGCCTCGCACGACGGGTTCCAGATCAGCGAATCGGCGGATGTCAGGCGTGCCGTGGATTGGTACTCCCTGCGTGGCTACAAGCAACTGAAAATCTACAATTCGTTTCCGATCGGACTCCTGCCGGAAATGGTCGCCTATGCGCACCTGCGTGGCATGAAAGTCAGCGGCCATGTGCCGGCGTTCATGCGCGCCGACGACGTGCTCGACGCCGGATTCGACGAAATCCACCACGTCAATCAGTTGATGCTGAACTTCCTGGCCACCGAGAAGACCGACACGCGAACGCTCGAGCGCTTTTACCTGCCGGCGGAAAAGGCCGCAGGCCTGAATCTGGATTCCCCGGAGGTCCAGGCATTTATCGAGCGCCTTCGCGAGCACGACACCGTCGTCGATCCGACGCTGACCGCGTTCGACTTCATCAAGCAGCGGGACGGGGAAATCGCGGATCCCTACAAGTCGATCGCGAACAACATGCCGCCGGACATCCGCCGAAATTTCCGGATGGGCGTGCTGAACATCCCGAACGACGAGACGGCCAAACGCTATGAGGCGTCCTACCGGAAGATGGTGGAATTCGTGGGGCGCCTGTACAAGGCGGGGGTTCCATTGGTCGCGGGCACCGACACCCTGGCCGGGTTCAGCCTGCACAGCGAGCTGGCGCTCTTCGTCAAGGCGGGCCTGACACCCGCCGAGGCCATTCAGGTGGCGACCCGCAACGGGGCAAAATACACCTTCACATCGAACGACCGGGGCTCGATCGAACCCGGAAAGCTCGCTGACCTGATCCTGATCGACGGCGATCCGACAAAGAACATAGAAGACATCCGCAAAGTGGCCCTGGTCTTTACGCGCGGAAAGATGATCGTTCCCAACGAAATCAACCAGCGCCTGGGCGTCAAGCCCTTCGTCACTGCCTCGCCAAAACTGCACACGGCCAACCAGTAATGGCGCCTCCTGCGCTCGATGAAGAAAATCGACGCTCGAAGGCGCCCGGCCAGCAGTGGCGTTGCCAACCTGCAATCCCGTTCTGTCGCCACGTAAGGCCTTCCGCCCCAGATCATGCAACTGCCGTTGCCTCTTTCTCAAGGCATGCGACGGCAGAACGGATCGGCCGTGATGTGGTCAGGTGAAACTGCGCACGCAGTGTAGAAGTTGATTTGTTCCTGGCTGGCCCCGTAGAACCACGGTTTCATATCGTGATCATGGGCGTAACCGACAGCCTCCCTCACGAGCCGCTTACCCAGCCCGCGTCCCCTGTGGATACGATCCACAAACACACTGATGTTTGAACCGGTTCGATTAAAAATATCGGCTGGAAACCAGCGAATAAGACTCCAGCCAAGGATATGTCCCCGCGACTTGGCTAGCCAGCATACGGCCGTCTCCGGATTATCCTGGAGCAAGACCCGCATAAAGGATTCCGATGTCAGCGTTAAACTCTCAAGCCGCCTGCGCTCCGGGATAGAAAGCGATCGAAGGGTCTTTTGGGAGAACCGAACTGCATCCATAGAGAGCAACCCTATTGACACGCCGAATAGAAGCACCAACCCGCACGGGGCCAGCCACCTAACTCAAATGAAATCACATTATGGCAAATAAAATCGCGTTAATTATTGGTGCTGGCCCCGGAATCGGCTTATCTTTTGCGAACGAGCTGGTCGGTGCTGGCTATACGGTTGCGCTGGCATCCAGAGACCTGAATAATCTGAAGCCCTTGGCGGATCGCATTGGCGCACTAACCTTCAAGGTCGATGCCAACTCAATCGAGGATATTCAAAAGCTGTTCCATTTTGTTGAGAACGCATGCGGTGCGCCAGAAGTGGTTTTATATAACGCCAGCGCCAGAGTGAAAGGCGACATTCTTTCTCTTAATCCGAATATGGTATCTGAGGCAGTTCACACCACGGCAATGGGCGCGTTCACTGCTGCACAGGAAGCGGCAAAGAGAATGATTCCCAAAAATCATGGCGCTATCTTTTTCACAGGAGCGACAGCGAGCGTGAAAGGCTTTGCAGGGTCATCAGGATTTGCAATGGGCAAGTTTGCCGTTCGCGGTTTAGCGCAATGCCTGGCGCGTGAGCTCTCTGCGCAAGGGATTCATGTGGCGCATTTTGTGATCGATGGCTCTGTCAAATCCGATTCTGCTGACGATGCGATGACAGCCGATGCTATCGCAAAAACCTATATGGCAATTCTCAACCAACCTAAAGCGGCCTGGACATGGGAGATCGAGCTTAGAAGCAAAAACGAACATTTTTAATTTAGGAAAAAGCAGAATACGACCTGTTTAAGCCAGGCCGCCAGGCTCCCACGCGTGCGCCACGACCTTTCGCTCAGGTGTGGTCTTGCCTGTGTCTTCTCTGCGCACTGCTGTCGCTCGCATTGCCCGCGCAGGCAATTGGCCCCGACAACCCGACCGCTGGCTACGCGGAGGCGGGCCTTTCGGCTGACGTGTTGATCGACACCGCATGTCTGGACTGCGGCGAACCCGTTGCCTACATTCTGACGCCGGCCAAAAATTCCGCGCCAGATTTTGTCCTGATCGTGATCGACGGCGGGATATCCGAGGGCAACCCCTGCCAGGCGTTCGCGTACCATCGCTTCAATGGCGTCGAAACGGAAGTCGCTGATAAGATCAGGGCCTGGATACGAAAGGATGCACGAAACCCGTGAGGATCAAACTGCCTTCCCGCAACCGCGCGTGCCAAAATGGCGCGTCGCGCACCCGGGCCTGGGCCGCGTTGCCGTGGCCTCTGGCGGCATGCATCGCCGCGTTTCTTGTGACCCTCATGAGCGGCGCCATGGCACAACCCGTGGCGCCTAGCCGTCAGGTTGACGTCGTGCTGCTGGGCGACTCGATCACCTGGGCGGGCAAGTGGGAGTCACGATTTCCAGGGGTTCGCCTCGTCAATCGCGGGATTCCCGGCTACAAAACAACCAACGTCCTGAACGAACTGGACGCGACGATCGCGCTGCGCCCGAAAAAAGCGTTTCTGATGATCGGGATCAACGATCTTCTGGGCATGGCACCTGTGGACCAGGTCTACGACGGCACGATCGCGATTGTCCGGCGCCTGCAGGCCGCGGGGATCCCCGTCGTCATGCTCGCAACGCTCGAATGCAGCCGGAAATCCTGCGTGCAGGCGGTCGACTGGGTTCGGGAGCTGGACCGCAAGCTCGAAGCTTTCGCCCGCGCGCAGAACATCCCCTACATCGACCTGAATCCGAAAATCACCGACCCGGACAGCGGGCTATTGCCCGCCTACACCTGGGATGGCCTGCACCTTTCGGAGCCCGCCTACGTCATCTGGGCCGATGCGATCAGGCCCTACATCCGGTAGCTCAGGCCGCGACCGTCAGCCCGTTGACCGAATGCCTGGCGATCAGTTCCGCGACGAATCCTGACGATTTCGCCTCATCGACGAATTGCTGCAAGAACGCGAGCGCCTGCGGGCGCCCCTTACGCACGCCAATCGATTGCTGGACTGCGGTGAAGCGCCCGTCGAGCACCCGGGAACCCGGCATCCGCTCAAGGAACGGCAACAAACCGGGGCGCAGGCTGGCCATCGCCTCGAGGCCTCCGTTGACGAATGCTTCGAACGTGGCTTCGAACCCTTCCGCATGCACGAGCGTCGCGTGCCGGATGTTGCGCTGCAGCCATAAATCGTAGGCGCTGCGCGATGCCACTGCAATCCGGTTGCCCGCGCGATCGACATCCGCCAGGCTTCGTGCCGGGGAGCCGGGCGGCACAAGGTACGTGGCCTCGATTTCCACATAGGCCGTCGTGAAATCGATGTGGAGCGCGCGCGCGGGCTCCGCGCCGATCAGCCCGATGTCCCACGCGTCGCTCACGGCGGCGTCGGCCAGTTCGCCGGGAGCCTTGTAGGGGACGAGTTCAAGCGCAACGCCCAGGCGATCCGCAATCGCACGCGCCATGTCGGGTGCGACGCCCTCGGGATCACCGTTTGCGCTCTTGCCCGTCACGAGCAGGAAATTGAGCATATTGATCCCGGCGCGCAGTGTGCCTTTTGGCGCCAGTTGCTGAACGATTTCATCCTGCATGATGGCCTGTCCCCCGTCTTGTCGTAAATGGATACCTGGGCGGCGTTTCACGCAGCCTCGGGCATCTTAAGCGAATTGCCGGGCTGCTGTTTGACAAATATGCGGCCACTCCCTACAGTGCGTGTCAACCGATTCGAAGAAATGGGTTTAACACGGTGACAACACACGAGACAAACAAGGCGAGCTCGCCTTCGCCCTTTCTGGCGCTTCACGAAATCGTCGCTAAAGCCCGGCAAAAGCTGAGCCACGACAACTGGGATTACATCATCGGCGGCACTGAGACCGAGACGACGGTCAACCGCAATCGCGCCGCGCTTGACGCACTGGCATTCGAGCCCAGGGTTCTGCGAGACGTCAGCAAGGTCAGCATGGGCACCACGTTTCTGGGACAGCAGTTGCGGCTTCCGCTGATGCTTGCGCCGGTCGGGAGCCTGGAGTTGTTCGCACCGGAATCGGCGGTCGCCGCAGCGCGCGCTGCCGCGCAGTTCGGCATCGCGCACATGCTGAGCTCGGTCAGCGAGGTCGGGTTCGAGGCGGTCGCGCGTGAAGTGCCTGACGTATTGCGCCTCTTTCAGCTTTACGTGCACGGAGACCCCGCCTGGGTCGATGACATGGCCGAGCGCACCATCGCTGCGGGATTCAGCGCCTTTTGCCTTACCGTCGACAGCGCCTACTACAGTCGGCGCGAACGCGACATTGCCAAGCGCAACATTCGTCGCAGCTCCGTGCCCGGCCGCGAAAACCAGCCCAAACTCACATGGCGCGACGTCGATCGCCTGAAATCGAAGCTGCCGATCCCGCTGATCCTCAAGGGCATCGCGACGCCGCAAGACGCTGTGATGGCGCTGGACCACGGCGTCGACATGATCTACGTGTCGAACCACGGCGGCAGGCAGCTTGACCATGGGCGCGGAACCATGGATGTGCTGCCCGGGATCGTGCGCGCCGTGGACGGACGGGCCAAAATCCTCATCGACGGCGGATTCAACCGGGGCACGGATGTGGTCAAGGCGATCGCCGCCGGTGCCGATATCGTGGGCCTGGGCCGCATGCAATGCTACGGCCTTGCCGCGGACGGCTCTGCCGGTGTCGTGCGGATACTCGAATTGCTTGAGGCGGAAATCCACGCATGCCTTGGGCTTCTGGGCGTGAATTCGCTGGACGAACTCAACCCGGATTACCTCCACGCGCTCGCGCCCGTGTCCCCGAGCCACGTGCTCAGTGCGTTCCCGCTGCTTTCGCTCGACGACAGATCGTTCTACTAACCGCGGCGAGGCGAGCTGCGCAATGGAGGCACTTATGCTGCTCAGGTTGCTCGTCCTGCTCGTGCTTGCCCTGTCCGGAACAGTCGGCGAGGCGATCGCGCAAACCCCTAGCGCGTTCCCCTCCCGGCCCGTGCATTTCATCGTGCCCTTCCCGCCGGGCCAGGCCACGGACATCCTGGCCAGGCTGGTGGCCGAGAGGCTCACTGCGACCTGGGGGCAGCAAGTCTACGTCGAAAACAAGCCGGGGATCCCGGGAATGATCGCCGGCCACAACGCCGCGCCCGACGGCTACACGATGACGATCGCCACCAGCGGCATGCTGGTCGTCAACCCAAGCGTGTACGACAAGTTGCCTTATGACACGCTCAACGATTACACCTTCATCGGCGGTCTGGCCATCACACCGATGGTCGTCGTCGTCAGCGCCGATTCCCCGTACAAGACGCTGGCAGACCTGATCGAGGCGGCGCGCCGGGAACCGGGCAAGCTCAATATCGGCTACGGCGGCATCAACAATACGCAGCATCTCACGGGTGAATACCTGAAGTACGTCGCGGGCGTGAACATGGTCGGCATTACGTACAAGGGAAGCGCCAACGCCGTGACAGACCTGCTCGGCGGGCAGATCTCCATCCTGGTCGACAGCCTCGCCGCAACGCTTCCACAGATCAAGGCGGGCAAATTCCGGGCACTCGCCATCAGTACGCTGGAACGCGTGCCCCAGATGCCGGATCTTCCCACGGTTGCCGAATCCGGCTATCCCGGGTTCGAAAGCATCGGCTGGCAGGGCCTGGTTGTCCCCAAGGGCACCCCGCCGGACATCGTCGACAAAATCAGCCGGGATATCGCCCGCCTGCTTGCAGATCCACAGATGCAGGCTCGCCTGATCGACAAGGGCATGGTCCCGGATCCGCGGGGTGCCGGACCATGGAGCCAGTTCGTGCGCGCCGAGCTTGCGAAATGGACGGAAGCGGCCAAACGGGCCAACATTCGCGCGACCGAATAAAAAGGCGGATGCGCGCGCGCTCGGCCGTCCGACGGCGCAATCCCTGTGCCTTTGGCAAACGTGGTCGCTCAAATCGCGCGGCTGAGGTACATTTAACCGTATGAAGCACGTTCTCCTTCTGGCGATTCTCGCCTTTGCTCTGGCCGGGTGCGATCGCCCATCCTACGTCGACCTTCCGACGCGGGTCTACGCCTGCCCGCGTGGCGCCAATCCGGGCCCCTCCTGCAAGGGCGCATTGGTCTTTGTGGGCAATATGTACGTGCGTGTCGACGAAGACGCCGCGCGTATCCAGATCCACGCCCAACCGCTCGGCGATACCGGACTGCTGTCCACCGCCACGATTCAGTTTCGCGACTGCAAAATTCAGGATCGCCTGAACTGGTCGTGCGACGAAGGAAGGTCGATGACTTCTTATTACCTGTACAGAATGAAGGGCGGAATCATGCATGCCCCCTGGTCCACACCAGACGACACACGCAAAATCTCGGTCGTCGCGATCTCCGGCGCAATGCGCTGGGTGTACCGGCTTGGCCTGAAGACGCCCACTGCTGAATTGCTCACGCAGCATCGCTGACGCGGGGCGCGGCGGCGGGGCGGTCGACGCACTGCTCGTGATCATGGTGTCGATTTATCTTGGCAACCTGGTTGCCGACTGGAGATCGCGCAGGAAGGCTTGAACAGCCCGATCCTCCCGAACCAGTCCGGCAAGGGGAATGCGGGGACAGGTGTTCACGCAGGCCCCCCGCCCGGCCTGCCGGTTAATTGCTCTATATCAAGGTTTGGTGGCCCGGTACGCACCGACAGGCTGCGCTTTGGAGTGCAATGTGTGGTCTTTTGCGCATCGCGTCCGGCACCTCGCCGGCGCAGTGGTGCGTTTTGCCGTCCGGACCAGATGAACATCGCCAACCAGAACGCATTGCCGTCCAGCAGGGACAGTTCGCATCACGCCCAAATGGAACTCGTCTGCCCCGCCGGGAGCCTTCCTGCGCTCAAGGCGGCCGTAGATAACGGCGCCGATTGCGTCTATCTCGGGTTCCGTGACACGACAAACGCGCGTGCGTTCGCCGGGCTCAACTTCGATGACACCGCGATCGCCAAAGGTGTCGACTACGCGCATGCCCGGGGCCGCAAAGTCTTCGTGGCCATCAACACGTACCCCAAGGGCGCCAGCGTGCAGGCGGGGCAAGCGGCGGTCGACCGCGCGGCCGGCCACGGCGCCAACGCGGTCATCCTGGCCGACGCCGGCCTGATGCGCTATGCGATGACGAAACACCCGCAATTGCGACTGCACCTGTCAGTGCAGGGATCAGCCACGAACTACGAAGCGGTGAACTTCTACCGCGAGCATTTTGGCATCCAGCGCGTCGTGCTGCCGCGCGTACTCTCTCTGGAGCAGGTCGGGCAGCTGATCGACCGCTCGCCCGTCGAAGTGGAAGTCTTCGGCTTCGGCAGCCTGTGCGTCATGGTCGAGGGGCGCTGCGCACTCTCGTCGTATGTGACCGGCGAGGCGCCAAACACGAACGGAGTGTGCTCGCCGCCCAAGGCGGTCCGATGGGAAGAAACGGCGCTTGGTCGCGAATCGCGCCTGAACGGCGTACTGATCGACCGCTACGCCCCCGGCGAAAACGCCGGTTACCCGACCTTGTGCAAGGGTCGCTTCGATGTGGGCGACGAAAAAAACTACTACGCGATCGAAGAGCCGACAAGCCTGAATACGCTCGAGTTGCTGCCGCGCCTGCTTGAAATCGGCGTGCGCGCCATCAAGATCGAGGGCCGCCAGCGCAGCCCGGCCTATGTCGCCAATGTGACGCGCGTCTGGCGCGAAGCGATCGACAGTTGCCTGCGCGACGCAGCAGCCTACACCACGCGCGCCTCCTGGACACAGGAGCTCGACAAGGTCGCCGAAGGGCAGCAGCACACGCTAGGCGCCTATCACCGGCCCTGGAAATGACCGCCTCCAGATTGAGTCCCAACAAACGCGACACCCACGCATCGTGAAACTATCCCTTGGTCCCCTGATGTATTACTGGCCGCAAGCGACGGTTCTGGATTTCTATCGCACGATCGCCGCATCGCCGATCGATATCGTCTACCTTGGCGAGGCCGTCTGCTCGCGCCGGCATGAGATGCGCGCACCCGACTGGTTGCAGCTCGCGCAGACGCTGCGCGACGCTGGCAAGGAAGTCGTGCTGTCCACGCAAATCCTGATCGAATCGGGAGCCGACGTGACGGCGATGCGCAAGATCGCGCGCAACGGGGAGTTCATGGTCGAGGCCAACGACATGGGAGCCGTACATTGCCTGGAAGGCAAGGCACCCTTCGTCGGCGGACCGCATCTGAATATCTATGGCGTGGATACGCTTTCCCTGCTCGCGGAACTGGGCATGTCGCGATGGGTGATGCCCCTGGAGATGAGCCAGGCCGATCTTGCCGTGATGCAGGGCCATCGGCCCGCGCAACTGCAGACCGAGATCTTCGCCTACGGTCGCATGCCGCTCGCGTTTTCCGCGCGCTGCTTCACCGCGCGCTTTCGCGACTTGCCCAAGGACGACTGCCAGTTCAGTTGCCTCGATCACCCGGACGGGTTGCTGATGCAAACCCGCGAGCACCAGGATTTTCTGGTGCTCAACGGAACCCAGACCCAATCCGCTCTGGTCTACAACCTCGTCGACCAACTCGGCGCAATGCGCGCGCTGGGCGTCGAGGTCGCGCGTATCAGCCCGCAGGCGAATCACACCGTGCGCATCATCGAGCTGTTTGACGCCGTGCGGCGCGGCGAGATGCCGGGATCGCAGGCAATGGAGACGATGAAGGCGCTGATGCCGGATAGTGCATGCAACGGGTACTGGCATGCGCGTCCGGGGCTTGATCTCGTGGTGGCCGAGGAGGCTCAGGCATGAGCGCCCCCACCCCCCGCGCCTATGCGATCCCGGCACCGCTCGCGCGGCTGCTCACGTTTGTGCCATCGTATCCGCAACGGCTCGCCTTCGTGACCGGGCTTAATTTTCTGCTGCTGCGTCACCTTCCCGCGGACGTGCTCGAAGCGCTCGAACACAGGCGCTTGCGCATCGCGGTTCGCGATGCCGGGCTCAATTTCGACTTTGAACTTGCGCGGGGCCGCTTTGCGACGCTGTCAGGTCACGAACCGCCAGATCTATGCATTACGGCCAATGCCTACGACTTTTTGCTACTGACGCAAAAGAAAGTCGATCCTGACACGCTGTTCTTCAGCCAGCGACTCGCCATGGAAGGCGACACGGAACTTGGCGTACTCGTGAAAAACACGCTCGACGCCATCGAACTTCCCGTGCTGGATCCGGCACTGTTTACGCCCTCAGGCCTGCTGGCACGATTGCGCGACACCTTCTCGGCCAAACGTCCCTGAGCACTCAGGTCTTGCTGCTCGAAAACATCCGCCTGATCCGTGCGGCATAGGCCGCGCGCACGTGCGCGCGCACGAGCGCTTCAGCCGCCTCTGCGTCGCGTCGCTCAAGTGCGTCGATGATGGCGGCGTGGTCAGTGACGTTCTGGAGCGCGCGCTCCGGATTGACGAGATTCGACTCGCCAAGCAAACCGAGTGCATCGTGCACAGGATCCAGTGTGCGCAGCAGAAAGCGATTGCGCGCGCACAGGCAAAGCGCCTCGTGGAACTGCCGGTTCTTTTCGGTCATGTCGGGCTCGCGTCCCTGATGCAGCATCGCAGCGTATTCGCGCTGCAGGGTGCGCAGCAATTCGAGCTCCGCGTCATCGATGCTGCGCGCAGCCAGGCGCGCGGCGGTTCCCTCCAGAGCCTCCCGCAGGACATACAGCTCCGTGACCATCGCATGATCGAACTCGATGAGCGTGAAACCGCGCTGGGCGTTTTCCGCTGCCAACCCCTCGGCTTGCAAACGGGACAGCGCCTCGCGAATGGGCGTACGCGACAGGCCGAACATTTCGGCCAGCTCGACCTCGCGCAGTCGGTCACCGGCCCGAAACCGGCGCTGGCGTATCGCGCGCCGGATCTGCTGGTAAGCCTGATCGGCCAGCGACGCGCCTCTTGCGCCCGCCGTCACGCCAGGCCCGCGCGGCTGGACGACGGGCTGGCGCATTGCGCGCGGCGGGCGGTCGGTCGCCATACGCTCAGGCCTTCTGCGCCAATTCCACCGCCGCACGCCCGGCCGAGGCCCCGGCAATGCGGCCAAACACCGTCCCGGATACCAGGCCCGTTCCGCTCGGATAGTTGAAGTAGAAGATTCCGCCGACCATCTCGCCCGCGCAATAGAGCCCCGGGATCGGGTTGAGGTTCACGTCGACCACCTGGCCCGCATCCGGCACCGTGCGCAAACCGCCGAACGTGAACGTAATGCCGCAGGTCGTCTGGTAGGCCTCGTAGGGGGGAGCATCGAGCGCCTGAGCCCAGTTGGACTTCGGTGGCTCGATCCCGTCGGTGCACTTGCCATCCTTGACGGTGTGCTCGAACTTGACGTCGGCGCGCACTGCCGCGTTGTAGTCCTTCACGGTCCTGATGAACGCATCCGGGTTCACGCCCTCAAGCCGGGTGGCGAGCTCCTCGATCGTGTTGGCAGTGACCTTGGTCACGAACTTGATGCGGTACTCGCTGCGCAGCAGTTTGAGAACTTTCGAGTCAAAGACCTGCCAGGCGAACTGCCCCGTCTGCTTGAGCACTTCGCCGCCGTACTTCGCGTAGGTGAAGGAATGGAAGTCCAGGCCTTCGTCGACAAAGCGCTTGCCCTCGGCGTTAATCAGCAAGCCGAAGATGTAACTGTGCTTCTGGAACTTGTCGCCGACATTGACGTCGCCGAACTCTGGCGCGTTGCGGTCCCAGCCCGTGGCGTGGCATCCCGACCAGTTTCCATAGGGTGCCGCGCCGATATCGAGCGCCATTTCGAGCCCTTCGCCCTGATTGAAGCGGCTACCGCGCACCTTGGCGAGCTCCCACCCTGGTCCGAGGTAACGGGTGCGCATTTCGGGGTTTGCCTCGAAACCGCCAGCGGCAAGCACCACGCTGGCCGCACGCAACTCGATGGCCTTCCCCTTCTGCTGGGCCCGCACACCCTGGACCCGTTCGCCGTCATACAGGAGCGAAACGGCACGGGTCTCGTACCTCACCTCGATCCCGGCCTTGGCGGCGGCGGCATCCAGAAAGGCAACCAGCCCGGCACCGCCTCCCGACACCTCGATCGGCAGACGACCGAAGAATTTACGCTTGCCTTCCACGAGCGCCGACTGGCGCCCGAAATTCGGCACGAAGCGCACGCCCTTGCCGCGCAGCCACACCATGGTCTCCAGACTGCGTCGCACGAGAATCTCGGAAAGATCGGGATCGGTACGATATTGCGTCAGCCGGAACAGATCGTCGAAAAACTCGTCAGTCGTATTGGTGCCGAAATCCGACTCCTCAATCTCCTTTTCGGTCAGCTCCGTCACCTGCTTGAGATCTTCCACCGAATCAAAGGCAAAGCGCATCACACCGCCCGCAAACCGGCTATTGCCTCCTGAGGCGTCCTCGGGCGCGGCTTCGAGTATGACGATTCTGGCCGCGCCGGCATCGCGCGCGGCGAGCGCTGCGCACAGCGCGGCATTGCCCTTGCCGACCACGATCACGTCGTAAGTTGTTTCCATGATGAGTTCCTGTTGATGACGGTTAAGTTGGTTCAAGCAGATTCTTTCGGGGGCGACGCGCCCGTGTCGCCGATTGTTTTCTCAGGCGCCAAGGTGACGGGTGATCTCCCGGACGTCTGCCAGCGTTTCAATGCGCTCAATCGCGTCACCTGCGGCGGCGATTGCCCCCTGTCCAAGCACGCGCGCCGCGCACAGTTCGAATTTCTTGCGCAACCGGTCGTGCGGCAGCGGATTGGCCGATGTTCGGCCAAGCGGCTGATCGACCCTGGCCTTAAGCCTGCGGCCATCGCGCGTGGTCACGACAACTTCGCCTGCGAAATGGTTCGTCGGGTCGAACTGGCGATCGTCGTAGGCAGCCACTTGCACGCGCGGCAGTAGCTTTGCGACACGCGGATCGCGGAACGCATCGCCTTCGAAGTGCTCAAGTGCTACGAATCCATCGATCAATGCGCGTGACACGACATACTGCAGGCTGAACTTGGCGTCGAGTCCGGAGAGCGGATGGGGCCGATTGGTATGCTGGAGGCGTCGGGCGTGGATCCAGACCTCGACCGTGGCGATTTCATCCGCAGCGATCCGATGCGTTTGCGCGATATCGATGGCGCAATCCACCGCCGGGTGCGTGCTGCCGCAACACGGGTATTGCTTGATGGCGATGCCCGGTTCGAGGATGTCGAGCGGATCGCTCCAGGCCTCGCGCGTGCGCATGGGGTCGTAGTTCCCGCGCCCGTTGTAGACCTCAAAAAAGCCCTGCGGGTGCTCGAAAACATCCTTCCCGTTGGCAGTAAAGCCGGCCCGCGCAAGTCGCGCTGCCAGCAGGCCCTCGCGCGCGCAGCGCCCGACATGCATCGGCTTGGTCATGGTGCCAAAGTTGGCCTTGATCCCGGAAGAGCCCGATGCCGCGAGCGCCAGCGCCGTCGCAATACCTGAAGCATCCAGCCCCATCAACTTGGCGCAGGCGGCGGCCGCGCCGAACACGCCCAGCGTCGAGGTCGGGTGCCACCCCTTCGTGTAATGATGAAAATGCACGCTCATGGCCAGCTTGGTCTCGACTTCGAAACCCGCCACATAGGCCGTGACAAAATCGGCCCCGCTCGCGCCGGCCTCATCGGCAAGCGCAAACAGCGCCGGCAGGATCGGCACCGAAGGGTGACCGCCCAGGGTATTGTTGCAGTCGTCGAAATCCAGCGCGTGCGACGCCGTGCCGTTGATCAGGGCCGCATCCAGCGGGTGGCGCTTTTCAGCGGTGCCGAACACCACCGAGGGGCCGTGCGCCGACGACAGTGCCTGCGAGAGTATCGTGGCGCAGGGCTCGATGGCGCCGGCCAGCGTGACGCCGACCGTGTCGAGCACGCCGACGCGCGCCCAGCGAACCGCGTCGGCCGGCAGGTCTGCATAGGCGAGATTCGCCACGCGAACGCCCAGGAACTGCGCCAGTCCCGCGTCAGCCGCGATGACGATGGCCGGTTTGTGCTCGGTGTCCTGCATGATCATTGCTCCTTGTCAGACCGGGGTCTATTCGCTCTTGATGCCAAGCTCGCGGATCAGGTTGCGCCACTTGGCGATTTCTGAGCGGATGAAGGCGCCAAACTGCTCGCGCGTGTTGCCCACGGGTTCGGATCCGTCGACTGCCAGTCGCTCGCGCATATCGGGCGTGCGCAACACCGCGACGATATTCGTGTTGAGTTTGTCCAGAATCGGCACGGGCGTCGCGGCCGGCGCGACCACGCCATACCAGCCGGCAACTTCGTAGTCCTTCACCCCGCTTTCCTGCATGGTCGGCGTATCGGGCATCGACGGCGAGCGCTGTACAGTCGTCACGGCGAGCCCGCGCAGCCTTCCCGAGACCAGGTGCCCATGCGATTGCAGGATGGTCGAAAAGAGCATGTCGATCTGCCCGCTGATCACGTCCGACATGGCCAGCGCCCCGCCCTTGTAGGGGATGTGCGTGAGGTCGATCCCGGCAAGCGAGCCAAACAGCGCTCCGGCCAGATGGCTCAGCCCCCCAAGGCCCGATGAGCCGTAGGTGTACTTGCCCGGGTTTGCACGGGCAAGCGCGACCAGCTCCTCGACGCTGCGCACCGGCAGTGACGGATTGACCACCAGCACATACGGCTGGATCGTCGCCTGCGTGATCGGCGCAACATCGAGCGCCAGATCGTACGGATGCTGTCTCTGCAGCGTCTCGTTGACCGAATGGCTTGAGGAAATCATCGACAGCGTATAGCCGTCCGGGGCGGACTTCACCATGAGATCGACGGCGATCGTGCCGTTGGCGCCCGGCTTGTTCTCGACGACGACAGGCTGCCCCCAGAGGGCGGTCAGCTTCTGTCCGATCGCCCGTGCCGTGATGTCGACCCCGCCCGCCGCAGCGAACGGGCACAGGAGCCGCACCGGGCGTGTCGGGTAGGCCAGGCCGGATTGCGCCCAGACACGCGGCACGACGACTGCGGCTCCTGTCAGTCCCAGCGCGCCGAGCATTTTTCTGCGGGTATTACCTGGTGACATTGATGCGGTTCCTGCGCGATGGTGGGTTCAGGCGAGCGGGCCGAGCGAATTGACATCGGCGAGGGTCTCGATGCGCAAGAGCCCCTCGAACCACCGGTCGCGGGCGGCAGGTTCGCAGCCTGCAGTCAGGCGCTGGTAGCGCGCGCGCAGCGCTTCGGCGCCGAGCGGCATTTCCGGCGACCCGCGAAACTGATCGGCCTCGCGCGTGAGCACACGCCCATCGCGCATGCGCAGCGTGATGCGCGAAGCCCACGCCGAGCGGGTTTTACCGTCGTCGAACGCGGCCAGCCCGATGCGTTCGCATGTCGCCAGAATCGCCGGATCGCGCGGCGCCTCATCATCAAACGCCGAGGGGTCGTCCGGGTCGCGATGCACTGCCAGCGCCACGCAAAACGGCACGCTGTATTGCGCCTGCAAGATGTCAGCAGGGCGCCGGATATCGTGGTGGCTCAGCACCTTCCCGGACACGCGCAACTCGATCGACTCGATGTCTTGCGCCGTGAGTGCATGCTCCAGCATCAGCGCGCGCAGCGACTCGATCGGGGTGTGGGCCGTCACGTGGCAAGCGTAGGCCTTGATGCAGATGCGGCGGGTCTCCCAGTCCTGGCCCAGGCCTGCGGTCAGTCGCGCATCGTCGCGCGAGGCGCAGAAAGACGACAGGAAGCCGAACTTCCCTTCGAGCACCGTATCGGGCCCGGCGAAGCCTTCCGCGGCCAGGCGCGCCGCGAGCACGCCGGATTCGCAGGCGCGCCCCAGATGCAACCGCTTGACCTCGGCACCGCGCGACGCGGCGGAAAACGCCAGCAAGCCGCCCGAGAGCGACCCGGCGATGCCCAGCGCATCGCCCAGTTGCCGCGCATCAAGCCCCATGACAACGCCCGCCGCGATCGCCGCGCCATACGGCCCTGTCAGGCCCGGGGCATGAAAGCCGAGCTTCTCGCTCGAATGCAGCGAGGCTGCGCCGATCCGGAACATCACCTCGCAACCCGCCACGAAGGCGAGCAGCACACGCTCGCCCGGGGCGCCACGCTCCTGCGCAAGCGCCAGCGCCGGCGCCACCAGTGCTGCACCGGGGTGAACGCCGGCCCCCGGCTTGCGCAGACTATCCTGCTCGAACGCATGGGCAAAGGTGCCGTTGGCCA
>CAITPF010000022.1 GCA_903894155.1 uncultured beta proteobacterium
CCCGCGCAAGCCAAAACGCCCCAGCGTGCGCATCGCCCGATCCTCATCGAGCGTGACGCCGTCCAGCCCGGCGGCAAGGCGCAGGTTCTCGATCGCGGTCAAGTCGTCCTTGATACAGGCGTAGTGGCCCTGGTAGAGCAGATGTTCATGGTAGAGATCGCGACACGCGCTGATCGGCGCATCGTCCCAGTAGATTTGCCCGGACTCCGGGCTTGCCAGGCCGACAAGAATGCGAAGCAAGCTGGTCTTGCCCACGCCGTTCTGGCCGCGGACATGCACCCATTCGCCAGGGTTGACGACCAGATCTACCTCAGAAAAAAGACGCCGCTCACCGCGAATGCAGCTTAAACCACGCGCACTAAGCATTTATTGGTGAGGATTGCGCCCCATTCACTGGAAAAATCATCGTCGTCATTCAAAATAATGGCCGACACTATTGCTAGTGCGGCCATTTTCCAAGACCCCGGACCTTATGTCAAACCTGCTTAATTTTCTTCCGGGTCTTCATAATCTGCCGGCAGTTGGTGCGCGATGCCCTTGTGGCAGTCGATACACGTCTTGCCTGCCTCTTTGGCTTTCATGTGCTTCTTGTACGGCGTCTGTTTTTGCAGCTCGGGGCTCATTGCTTCGAAACTGTGGCAGTTGCGGCATTCGCGTGAATCACTATCCTTCATGCGCTGCCACTCGTGCGAGGCCAGCTCCAGGCGCTTCTTCTCGAACTTTTCCTTGGTATCGATCGACCCTGTCAGCTTGCCCCATACTTCCAGGCTTGCCTTGGACTTGCGGATCATCTTGTGGTACCAGTCCTTGGGCACGTGACAATCCGAGCAAATGGCACGAACGCCGGTACGGTTGCTGTAGTGAATGGTCTCCTTGTACTCCTGGTAAACCGTGTCACGCATCTCGTGGCAGGTCGTGCAGAATTCAAGGGTATTGGTCATTTCAAGACCGGCATGGAAGGCGCCCCAGAAGAGGATCCCGCCAATAAATGCGGTCGCACCGATCGCGAGGATCGAATACTTCGCGCTCGGCTTGCAGAGCACTTGCCAGATCCGTTTGAAAAGACCTGGTTGTTTATCGACCGTCATGATGCAATTCCATTCGTCTAAGTGAAGAGCCGCGCCTTGCGGCGCGGCTCTAGCGGCCCTGTTACAGCTGGGCGCGGTACATCAGCATGATCACGTTGACGTTGTAGCTCGGGTTCGACTGGTTGGTCGGCAGGACCGAGGTCGGGGTGTAGCCCAACTGGTAGCCGTTGTAGTAGTAGTCGCTGGCCGACAAGTGCTGGAACATGTACTGCAGGGCAACCGACTGGGTCTTGTCGATCTTGTAGGTGCCTTGCAGCTTAAAGCCCTGCATCGAGTTCGAGATCGCACCCGGTGATCCGCAGGTACCCACCACGTTACAGTCGGTGGTCAGCGTGGTCGAGTTCAGCACGGTGTTGTAGGTCGAGGTAGCGTAGCTGTAGATGAAATCTGCGTTGATCGCCAGGTTGCCGTTCATCAGGCCCGCTTCGCGCAATCCCAAACCGAACGTCGTCGCGTTATCCTGCAAGTTATTCGACCAGGTCGTGAAGCCCGAGGTCGTATAGTTTGTCAGGTTACGCGTTCCGCTTTGGTAGGTGACCCAACCCACGAACGACCCCGTGTTGCTGTAGGCCACGTTGGTATCGAAGTTGACGCTCCAGGCCGTGCCGTTCTGCACACCGTAGGTGTTGTTGGTGTACTGGTCGTAGGCGTACTTGCCGCCCAACTGGAACCCAAGGATATCGTTGGCCTGCCAGTTTGCTGTCGCCTTGACTGCGTTCTGGGTACGCGCCGCTTCGAAGAAGGGAACAAATCCGAGGTAGTCGTTGGCGTTCTGGCCCGGAACCATGTTAAAGCCCGGGGGGACCGTGTTTTGGGGGTTGGTCGTCGACATCGCCGCGATCGCATTGGTGTCGTAGTTCGAATTGCGGTTGTCGTAGCCGTAGTTGATCTTGAAGTTCAAGTCTTCGTTGGCACGCAGTTTGTAGAACAGGTTGAAGCCGTTGGAAATGTTGCTTACACCCGTAACACAGTTCGTGCCCGCCGGATAACCCGCATTCACCGCATAGTTGTTGCACCAGCGGTTGATCGAGTTGTAGGCATAGTCCGCGCCGACCGAATTCATCTTGTCGAGCTTGTAGATACCCTGCAACTGGAAGTACTGCTTCTGGTAGCTGAGCGGCGTGTTCGGGTAGTTGTAC
>CAITPF010000023.1 GCA_903894155.1 uncultured beta proteobacterium
CTTGCTGGCCGAGTTGTTCGCCAAGCTTGGGCGCCAGCAAGCGCGCCATCATGTCGGCGCCGCCCCCGGGGGGGAAGGTGACCACCAGCGTGATGGCCCTGGTCGGCCACTCTTGCGCCCGGGCCTCTTGCGCGAGTGTCATGGTCGCCAGGATCAGCGACATCATCGTGGCCAGGAACAACGTGCGATTACGGATCATGGCTGTTTCCCTACAAGCGAAGAGCAATGTTGCTCAGGGGCGTGACACGCCTCGTCCTTCAGGGCGAGGAGGATGCAATCAGAATCAGACCGCTATTGGGGTGACCGCACTCAGACCGCGCGGTACCCACTCGCCCGGAGCCACTCGGGTCCCAGGTTCGCCAGGCTCGTGCAGCCCATCTGCGTCATCACCGCCTTGATTTCATTGCGCACGATGGTGAGCGCCTTCTCGGCGCCCGCCTGACCGCCGGCGGCGACCGCATACAGCGTCGGGCGCCCGAAGAACGTAAATTTGGCACCCAGGCACAGCGCGATGATGATGTCCGAGCCGCGACGCACCCCGCTATCGAGCATCAGTTCAACACGATCGCCCACCGCATCCCGGATTGCGGGCAGCATATCGATCGGGGACGGTGCGATATCGAGTTGCCGGGCACCGTGATTCGACACAATGATTCCGTCGGCCCCCAGGTCAGCCGCTGACCGGGCGTCATCGGGGTGCAGGATCCCTTTGACGATCAGATTGCCTGGCCATTGCTGCCTTATCCGCTCAAGCGTGGACCACGTTTGGCCTGAGGCCGGCGTCAGCGTCCCAAACAGATCAGCGATCTGGTCTGGCGTCGCACCCTTGGGGCCATAAGGTTGCCAGTTTTCCATCATGGGCAAGCCGCCCGTGCGCATATAGCGCAGCACCCAAAGCGGGTGGCCAAGCGCCTCGAGCGCGACGGCCGGCGTTAGCCGAAACGGGCGTGAAAACCCATTGCGTCGATTGCGCTCCCGGTTGGAATTGGCCGGCACGTCCACGGTAAACACCAGATTCTTCACGCCGAGCTCACGCGCGCGCCTGACCAGATCCTCGGTGATCCTTTCATCATGCGTGCCGTAGACCTGAAACCAGGTCGTGTCGGGCGCGATCTTCATGGCCGCCTCGATCGAGTTGCTGCTCGCGCTGGACATCAGGTACGGAACATTGGCGCGGGCAGCGGCCTCGGCCAGCATCAGGTCAGCGTTCGGACGAAAGAGCCCGCCCATCCCGGTGGGCGAAATCCCGATTGGACTGGCATAGGTTTGCCCGAACAGAGTGACCGACTGGTCCGGTTTCGACACGTCCACCAAATAGCGTGGAACAACGCAATACCGGCGAAAGGCCTCCCGGTTTCGCTGCATGCCGATCTCGTCGTCCGCCCCGCCGTCAATAAAGTCAAACGCGATCCGGGGCAGCTTGCGCCGCGCAGCCTCGCGGATCTCGTCCAGATTGACGGCCTTGTCGATATTCATTGCGTGTTCCCCCTCGTTTGTCTCGTCATAGCGCCGTCGATGTTGTGATCGTGCACTGAAGGCTGCGCCTTAGTGATCGTGGCACCATTTTTTTCGTGATGATACGTGCTTTACAACAATGGAGGCGCTCTATATTCCGCGCTCGGGGGCAAGGGCTTTGTTGCTGCGCCTCGCCATTCCGACTATCCGAGCCAGGCCAAACACCCGACCGTTTATCGGACAGCCATTCGTGCACTTCTGGCTCAAGGCGGGCCCCGATAGTCCGATAATCGGACATTCAATAAATAATCGGGATTTTTGTTGTGATCCACAGATGTGCTCCGTAGAATCGGATGCGTCGACAACGGTGATCCCATGGCAACCCGAACCGAAACTGGCGAGCAAGACAAGGCAAAAAGCCTTTCGCTGATCAAGGCAGCCAAAATCCTGCGTTGCTTTACGCATGAAACGCCTGAGCGCAGTCTTGCCGAGATCGTTTCCATGACAGGCATGCCCAGGACCATCTGCCATCGGCTGCTGGCGACACTGGTCGACGAGGGGCTCGCGCACCGTAGCAGCTCAACAGGCAAATACTGTCTGACGATGGCCCTCTTCGCGATGGGAAGCACGGCCCTCGGCCTGCGAAGCCTGTCGATGGCTGCATCGCACGCCATGTCGCACCTTTCGGCGCAGACGCGCGATACCGTGCTCCTGATCGTCGAACATGAGGGCCTTGGCATGTGCATTGCCCGTGTCGATGGCGACTATCCCATCCAGCAGAGTGCCCTGACCGTCGGTCGCTCGTGGCCCCTGCATGTCGGCGGAGCGCCGTTCTGCTTATTGTCATTTATCGACGAGGCGCGTCGGGA
>CAITPF010000024.1 GCA_903894155.1 uncultured beta proteobacterium
AATCTGACAAGCCGCCGGATTGGCGTAGCCGTTATTCGGCCTTGATGTTGAGGCGCCTGATCATGTCACCCCAGCTCTTGCTCTGCTGCAGCGTTATGTCACGCAGTTCAGCCGGTGTGCTGGATTTCGACTCGTTGCCGATCTTGCGCATGGCTTCTTCGAAGCTGGCCGAGGTCGTGATCTTGCGCAAGGCCACGTTGAGCTTGTCAACGATGGGTTTGGGTGTGCCTACCGGTGCGAACACGCCATACCAGGTTTCGCCCACTACCGACGGATAGCCAAGCTCCTTGAACGTGGGAACGTTTGGCATCAGAGGCTGGCGCTCGGCGCTGAGTACGGCCAGCGCGCGGTAGCGGCCGGTGTTGACGTTGGGCACGGCGCTGGTCAGCGCTTCGACGTTGGAATCGACGATGCCCGCCAGCATGTCCATGGTGGCCGGCGCGGCGCCCTTGTAGTGCACCTGCGTCATCTTGATGTCAAGGCCGCTCGAAATCAACTCGCCTAGCAGGTGGACCATGCTGCCCTGGCCGTTGGTCGCGTTATTGATCTTGTTCGGGTTGGCCTTGCCATAGGCGATGAATTCGCTCATCGTCTTGGCAGGGAAGTCTTTTTTCACCACAAAGGCGAACGGCACCGTACAGACCGTTGCGATCGGTTCGAAATCTTCAAGTTTGTACTGCAGTTTGTCGTTCAGATGCGGAATGACGGTGAATGTGGTGCCGGCCGACAGCAGCAGCGTGTAGCCGTCTTTCGCCGCGCGGGCCACTGCCGTGGCGCCAATGGCGGTGGCGGCGCCCGCCTTGTTCTCGATGACGACGGTCTGTCCCAGTTCCTCGCGCAATCGCAGGCCGAGGTGGCGGCCAACCACGTCGCTGGTCCCACCCGGTGGATACGGAACCACCAAGGTGATCGGACGACCCGGCCAGTTGGCCACATCGCCGCCTTGCGCAGCGACGCCCAGCGGCAAGGCCGCCAGCACCGCCAGCGCGGTCGCTGACACGAAATCTCTCAAAGCAATGCGCATGTCTTGTCTCCTAATTCCGGATTAAACCGTGGCAACCGGCGTCGCCGGCGAGCCGACCGCGCCGGGAAGGCGTAGCGGCGGCGCTGTCAGCAAGAAACTTGAACGCTGGTTCGCCCTCAGCCATTGGGCAAGTTCGGCAAAATACCATAGCTCACCCAGGTTGAGTCCCAGTTTGAACAGGCAGTGATTGTGTAAAGGCAGGCCCGGGTAATGATCGCCTTCGGCCGGTCGCGCCGGATAGGCTTCCACCGCAAAGTTGTCGGCACAGATCGCGACAATGCCCGAGTCAGTGATCCACTGCAACAGTTTCTCGTCGCGCCCGTCAAGCACCGCGCAAGAGCGGGCCAACACCTCGCTGTCGGGCTTCTTGTTCATCTCCAGGATGAGATCGGCAAAGCCCGTGTACAGGCACAGGAAATCGCCCGTTTCGACGCTGGCACCCTGGCCGTCGAGTGCGGCCATCAGGCCGTCGTAACCGACCAGTGCGCGTGTGCGCCCGTGCAAGCGCTCCAGATCGACCAGTACACCGCGACCCTGAACGCCCGCCACGGCCAGGCGTTCAATGCCGATCGCCTTGGCACCGAAACTGCCCGCAGTGTCATCCGGCCCCAGCAGTTCAATGCCGCCGCGAAAGCCGTTGTAATAAACCTTCTCGGGAACGCCATCGCCAT
>CAITPF010000025.1 GCA_903894155.1 uncultured beta proteobacterium
CCTCACCAACTCGCGCATGAGCGCCGAGGGCCGTCGGCCGATCTGCCAGGACACCGGCATCGTCAACGTCTTCCTGAAGGTCGGCATGGACGTGCGCTTCAATTCGTCGCGTTCGCTGCAGGAAATCTGTGACGAGGGCGTACGGCGCGCCAAAATGCGCGAGCAGGCCATCGGCCTGCTCGCATCGGAATCGGCGATGAAACCCGCGCGCTGATCGCGAACGAATGCAGCCCACTGCCGCTGTTTACCCGCGTCTGCCGCAAAATCTTGGGTCAAAGCCATGGGCACCTCCAATGGAATGGCGGTGCCGCGCCGTTCAAATGTCGCCGCAATCGCCCGAGACAACCGGTCTTCATCAAATTCATAGCTCCGGCTCAGGATCCACACGTCGTAGAAATCTTTCATTCGGCTGTTGATCAAACCCAGCATGACCATGGCCTGAAACTTTTCGGCAATCACCGTCTCGCGGGCATAGACGCGCAGTCTCGGCTGTGGCAGATCGAGCAGGACCGGCAAATCGACCTCTTCAATGCCGGGTTCAATGGCGTCGCCAAAGCCTATGTCAATGATGACGGGAATCCGCGCACCGGCGAGAGCCCCGGTGGTGCGAAGGCGCAAGCCGCCATACTCAAGCTCTTCGCGGATCAACTGGACGCGCAGCGCATCGGCGTCGAACACGATGCCGTCGTCTACCTCAATGGCGCAGATCTCACGAAACGTAATGAGCATCGCATTCGGCTCCGAATCGCCATAACCCAGAAAATCCATGTCACGAGTCGGGCGATGCGGATCGTCGAACCAAGTCGTCAGCAACATCGCACCTTTGAGTACGAACCGATTGCGATGGGACGAAAGACTGAGCCGATGCAGCAATCGCTCGTTGGCATAGCGCGTCAGCAAAAGGTCGAAGGCCTGCACCTTCTGGCGTGCCAGTGTCAGCAGGCGGGCTCGTACCGAGGCACCGATGTCACGCGGCTTTTGGGGCTCAGCCATGGGACATCAATGCACTCATGTACGGCTCCATGATTTTCCAGGCTTTGGCGTTCGCCGCCTCTCGTGCGATTTCAGACGGCGACACCTTTTTTTGCCTGAGCGCCTCCCTCAGCCCTTCCAGCGCGACGTTCACGCCAACGGTCAGTCGATAACGGAACAAATCTGCAACTGTCTTGGCAACCCCGAAGATCGGCACGGACACCCCGTCAATGACGTGGATCTCGATGCCACGCAGCAGGCGTGACCCTGAAAACCGCGCGAATCGAACCGGCGGATATTTAAACGTGGGACGCCAGTCTTTCGGACCAATGGCCATCCAGACCCTGGGCGAAATCTGGTCTGTCAAACCGTGGAACGCCAGGGACGACGTAAGGCAGATGACTCCCCTGGGAACAAGTTTGGACGCCTCGGCAAGGGTGTGATTCACATCGAGTGATGCGTCTGCCATTTGATACAGCCCTCGGGCAAGGCGCACGAGAACACCATCTCGCACAAGGCGCGACACTGTAGCTGCCGTAATGCCCTTGGACGTAAATTCATTGAGGCGCGATATACCTGTGGCCTGCAGGTAGGCCACCGCACGATCTCGCTGAGAGGGTTCATTTTTTGAATACATTGATACAAAACATAGTATGATTTACAATATTACCCTATGATTCATATCATCTCAAGCGGTCGGATTTCTCCATGCAGGTGGGGCGGCGCGGATCGAAACGGACGCCGCCAGCGACGCGCTCACACCTATTCGATCTTGACGGGAATCCCGGCAATCCGTGCCGACCATTCCTTGGGGCCGGTGTTGTGCACCGACACGCCATTGCAATCGACGGCAACGGTGACCGGCATATCGACCACGTCGAACTCGTAGATCGCCTCCATGCCCAGATCGCCAAAACCCACGACCTTCGCGCCACGAATTGCCTTGGACACCAGATAAGCCGCGCCGCCCACAGCCATCAGGTAGGCCGACTTGTGCTTGCGGATGGCCTCAAGCGCCACCGGGCCGCGCTCAGACTTGCCGATCATGGCAATCAGCCCAGTCTCGGCGAGCATCATCTCGGTGAACTTGTCCATCCGGGTCGACGTCGTCGGGCCGGCCGGGCCGACCACCTCGTCACGCACCGGATCCACCGGACCGACGTAATAGATCACGCGATTGCGGAAATCGACCGGCAGGGGCTCGCCACGGGCCAGCATGTCCTGAATCCGCTTGTGCGCGGCATCCCGCCCGGTCAGCATCTTGCCGTTGAGCAGCAACGTCTGGCCCGGCTTCCAGCTCGCCACCTCTTCGGGCGTCAGCGTGTTGAGGTCGACCTGTTTCGACGCCTTGTAGTCGGGCGCCCAGTGCACGTCAGGCCAATCCGACAGGGACGGCACGTGCAGGTGCGCGGGACCAGAGCCATCGAGCTCAAAGTGCGCGTGGCGGGTCGCCGCGCAGTTGGGGATCATGGCAACCGGCAGCGATGCCGCGTGCGTCGGGAATGTCTTGATCTTGACATCCAGCACCGTCGTCAGGCCGCCGAGACCCTGGGCGCCGATGCCCAGCGCGTTGACCTTCTCGTAGAGCTCGATGCGTAATTCCTCGAGCTTGTTTTCCGGACCGCGCTCGAGCAGCTCGTACATATCGAGGTCTTCCATGAGGGACTGCTTGGCCATGAGCACGGCCTTCTCGGCGGTGCCGCCAACGCCGATCCCCAGCATGCCAGGGGGGCACCAGCCGGCGCCCATCGTCGGGACCGTCTTGAGCACCCAGTCGACCAGCGAATCGCTGGGATTGAGCATCGCCAACTTGGATTTGTTCTCGGAACCGCCGCCCTTGGCCGCGACCTGCGCTTCGATCTTGCCGCCCGGCACCAGTTCGACATTCAGCACACAGGGCGTGTTGTCACGCGTGTTGCGGCGGGAAAAGAGCGGATCCTCGAGCACGGAAGCGCGCAAGGGGTTATCGGGATTCAGGTAGCCGCGCCGCACGCCTTCGTCACAGATTTCCTGCAGCGAACGCGACGAATTGAAGCGCACATCCATACCGACCTTCAGGAAGACATTGACGATTCCGGTGTCCTGGCAGATCGGCCGACGGCCCTCGGCGCTCATGCGCGAGTTGGTGAGGATCTGGGCCATCGCGTCCTTGGCCGCAGGGCTTTCCTCACGCGCGTAGGCGCGCGCCAGGTGGCGGATGAAATCGGCGGGGTGGTAGTAGCTGATGAATTGCACCGCGTCCGCGATCGACTGGACGAGGTCTTCTTCCTGGATGGTGACTGACATGATGCGTGCCTATGCCTGTGTGTAAGTCAAATGTGGATAAATCAATAAAGTCGGTTGGAGACTACTTGCCCTTCCAGACGGGTTTGCGCTTCTCCGCGAACGCGGTCGAGCCCTCGCGGGCATCCTCGGACTGGAAAATATGCGCGATCAGCGGACGCTGCAGCTCGAACATGTTGTCCATCGGGAAATCGAGACCCCGGTTGACCACGCTCTTGGCAGCCTGGATTGCCAGAGGTCCATTTTCGCAGATTCTCTGTGCCAGCTTGATCGCCTCGGCCAGCGCCTGGCCCGGGTTGGTGAGCACATTGATCAGGCCGTACTGCGCCGCCCGCTCGGCCGACAGCATGTCGCCCGTCAGGATGACTTCCATCGCGATGTGGTACGGCACCTGACGCGGCAGGCGCATCAGGCCGCCCGATCCGGGCACGAGCCCGCGCTTGACTTCGGGCAACCCGAAGCGCGCGTCGCTGGCCGCGACAATCAGGTCGCATGCGAGCATCATCTCGAACCCGCCCGCCAGCGCATAGCCTTCGACAGCGGCGATGAGCGGTTTTTTCGGGGGCGCCTCGACAAAGCCGCCGAAGCCTCGGCCCTCGACCACCGAGCGCTTGCCCGTGCGGGCGAAATCCTTGAGGTCCATTCCCGAACTGAAGGTGTTGCCCATGCCGGTCAGAATGCCGATGCGCAGATCGTCGCGCGCATCGAGTTCGTCGAACGCTGCAGCCATCTCGTGCGCCGTGTCCACGGTAATGGCATTTCGCGCCTCGGGGCGGTTGATGGTAATGATCTGGATATTGTCGATGCGCTCGACACTGACCAGGCTGGGCATGAGAACTCCTTTGCGATATTGCGGGGATGTTTCTGGAATGATAGGCGATTCGCGGCCACTGCTGGGCGGCAGGCGCAGCAGGCCCGCCACACGCTAAAATGCCGAGTTGGTCCGCCCCGAGACGTCAAACTCATTCATGCTTACCTTTCAGCAAATCATCCTGCGCCTGCAAGAGTACTGGGATAAACAGGGCTGTGCCCTGCTTCAACCCTATGACATGGAGGTCGGCGCCGGCACCTCGCACACGGCGACTTTCCTGCGCGCCATCGGCCCCGAGCCCTGGCGGGCGGCCTACGTGCAGCCCTCGCGCCGCCCCAAGGATGGCCGCTATGGCGAAAACCCGAACCGGCTCCAGCACTACTACCAGTACCAGGTCGTCCTCAAGCCCGCGCCGCCCGATATCCTCGACCTGTATATCGGCTCGCTCGAGGCGCTGGGAATCCGTCCGACGCAGCACGATATCCGCTTTGTCGAGGATGACTGGGAAAACCCGACGCTCGGCGCCTGGGGCCTGGGCTGGGAAGTCTGGCTCAACGGCATGGAGGTCACCCAGTTCACCTACTTCCAGCAGGTGGGCGGCCTGGACTGCCTCCCGACGACCGGCGAAATCACCTACGGACTCGAGCGCCTGGCCATGTACCTGCAGGGTGTAGAGAGCGTCTATGACCTGGTCTGGACCGACGGCGTGGGTGGTCGCATGCTCTACCGCGACGTGTTTCACCAGAACGAGGTCGAACAATCGACTTACAACTTCGAGCACTCAGATCCCGAAACCCTGTTCAGGCACTTTACGGATTACGAAACCCTGGCCAAGCGCCTGATCGATGTCCCGCTCGCGCTTCCGGCGTATGAGGCCACGCTCAAGGCGGCGCACACCTTCAACCTGCTCGACGCGCGCGGCGCGATCAGCGTCACCGAGCGCGCTGCCTACATGGGCCGCATCCGCAACCTCTCGCGGGCGGTGGCGCAGGTCTACTTCGAATCGCGCGAAAAACTGGGTTTTCCCATGCTGCAGACCACCAGGGGGGTCAACTGATGACCACCCGCGCCCTACTTGTCGAACTGTTCACCGAAGAACTCCCCCCAAAGGCGCTCGAGCGCCTGGGCCAGGCATTTGCACAAGGGGTGCACGATGCGCTCGCGCAACTTCACCTGGTGGCGCCCGACAGTGTCACCGAAGCCTTCGCGACGCCCCGTCGGCTTGCGGTGCGACTGACCGCCGTGCGGGGTGAAGCGCCCCCCCAGGCTTATGCTGAAAAACTCATGCCGGTCAAAGTAGGGCTCGACGCCAGCGGCGCACCCACGCCGGCGCTGCAAAAGAAACTTGCGGCCCGGGGATGGGCCGACCTGGATATCTCGACCCTGTCCCGCGAATCCGACGGCAAACAGGACGTCCTCGTCGCGCGCGGCACGGCGCCAGGCGCCAGCCTCGGCGGATCGCTGCAAGCGGCGATCGAGGCCGCGATCGCGGCATTGCCAATCCCGAAAGTCATGCGCTACCAGCTGGCCGATGGGCTCACCTCGGTGCGATTCGTGCGACCGGCCCATGCGCTCATCGCGCTGTGGGGCGACGAAGTGATCCCCGTCGAGATCCTCGGCCTGGCCTCGGGCCGAACAACGCATGGACACCGGTTCCTGCACCCCCAGGCAATCGCCATCGAAACTGCATCCTCCTATGAGGCACAACTGGCCGGCATGGGCCATGTCGTGGCATCGTTTGACGAGCGCCGCGCGCGCATCGACGCGCTGCTGCAGGCCGAGGCACGGCGGCTTGACGCCACGCTGGGCGACGATCCCGCGGTCGCCGCCCTGCTCGATGAAGTCACGGCACTGGTCGAAGCGCCCGCAGTCTACGTCGGCACGTTCGAGCCCCGATTCCTGCAGGTGCCGCAGGAGTGTCTGATCCTGACCATGCGTCTGAACCAGAAATACTTTCCGCTGTTCGATCCGAAAACCGGCGCGCTCACGCACCGATTCCTGATCGTGAGCAACATGCCGACAACGGACCCGGCTGCGATCATCCAAGGCAACGAACGCGTCGTGCGCCCCCGCCTGGCCGACGCGCAGTTCTTCTTCGATACCGATCGCAAGACCCCGCTGGCCCAGCGGGTCGAGCCGCTCGCCTCGATCGTTTATCACAATAAGCTCGGCACCCAGCTTCAGCGCGTGCAACGCGTGCGCACGATTGCCGCATGGCTTGCGCATGCACTGGGCGCCGACGTCGCGCTGGCCGAGCGCGCGGCGTTTCTTTGCAAGGCGGATCTGTCAACCAACATGGTCGGCGAATTCCCCGAACTGCAGGGCGTGATGGGCGCGTATTACGCCCAGGGCGACGCCGAGCCCGCCGAGGTGGTCCAGGCCCTGGCCGGCCAGTACCGGATTCGGCTCGAGGCCCCGGTCACTGCCGCCAGCGCGATCCCTGCGATCCTCTTCATGGCGGATCGCGCCGAATCAATCGTCGGCATCTGGGGCATCGGCCTGGCCCCCACCGGCGAGCGGGATCCGTTCGGGTTGCGCCGCGCCGCGCTGGGTCTGCTCAGCGCGTTCGAACAACTGACGGCGGGCGGGATGCTGCGGGTGCAGGAGCCCGGGCCGCTCACCCTGGAAGGATTGCTGGAAGCCGCAGCGAGAACGTTCGATGCGGGGCAGTTAGCCGGCACCACCGTTGCCGAGGTGCAGGCGTTCATCTACGAACGGTTGCGCAACCAGCTGATACAGCTTTACGACCGCAGCGCCGTCGAAGCGGTGCTGGCGCTCGCGCCACCGCTGCACCAGGTGCTGGCGCGGGTTCAGGCGGTGCAGGCGTTCGCCCAAAGCCCGCAAGCCCTGAGCCTGGCGGCCGCAAACAAGCGCATCGGCAATCTCCTGAAAAAGGCAGAAGACACGCTTGACGGCGTCGATCCATCACTGCTCGTCGAGCCAGCCGAACTTGCGCTTGCCCAGGCAATCGAACGCCTGGCGCCCGTGGCTGCCAGCTGCATGGAGCAGGGTGACTTTGGCGCCGCACTCGCGGCACTGGCGCAGGCCCGGGATCCTGTCGATGCGTTCTTCAATGACATCATGGTGATGGCCGACGATCCCGCCGTGCGCAACAACCGCCTTGCGTTGCTGTCGCAATTGCACGGCCTCATGAACCAGGTCGCAGATATTTCAAGGCTCGCCGCATGAAGCTCATCATCCTCGACCGCGACGGCGTCATCAACGAAGACAGCGAGGAATACATCAAGCATCCTGATGAGTGGATCGCCATTGCGGGCAGCCTGCAGGCCATCGCGCGTCTGCACCAGGCGGGCTGGACGGTCGCGATCGCATCGAACCAGTCGGGACTCGCGCGAGGGTACTTCGACGTCGCCACGCTGGCATCGATACACCAGAAGCTGCGCCGCGAACTCGCGCACTTCGGCGGGGCGATCGACGCGTTCTTCGTGTGCCCGCACGGCCCGGGCGATGGCTGCAGCTGCCGCAAGCCATTGCCGGGGCTTTTCCACGACATTGCGCACCGCTACGACGTGTCGCTCGCGGGCGTACCGGCCGTGGGCGACTCGCTGCGCGACCTGCAGGCCTCGCACGCCGCTGGCTGCACGCCATGGCTCGTGCAGACCGGAAATGGTCCGCGTACGCTCGCGCAGGGTGACCTGCCGCGCGGCACGCGCCTGGCCGACAGCCTCGCGGCGATGGTCGATCAACTTCTGTCGGAGGGCTGAACGCCATGCTCTGGATTCGCTCTGCGCTCTTCGCGGCATTCCTTGTCATCACGGTCATCCCGTACGCGCTGGCGTGCCTGTTATGGGCGCCGCTGCCGATGCGCTGGCGTTACCGCCTGACGGTCGGCTGGCCCATCCTCGCAGTCTGGGGCGCGCGGGTCATCTGTGGAATTCGATGGAAGGTGGAAGGGATCGAAAATCTTCCCGATGCGCCGGCGGTGGTGCTGTCCAAGCACCAGTCAGCCTGGGAGACCTGTTTCCTGCCCTACTGCCTGCCGCGGCAGGTTTGTTTCGTCTACAAGAAGGAACTGCACCTGGTTCCATTTTTCGGTTGGGGCCTCGGGTTACTGGGCATGATCCCGATCGATCGGGAAAAAGGGCGCGACGCCTTCGACCAGGTCGTCGCGATCGGCACGCAGCGACTCAACAGCGGCATCTGGCCCCTGCTCTGTCCCGAAGGCACTCGCGTGGCGCCGGGTAAAGTCGGACGATACAAAATGGGCGGCGCACTCCTGGCCACCCAGACAGGGGTGCCGGTCATCCCGGTTGCGCACAACGCGGGCGAGTGCTGGCGACGCAATGCGTTCATCAAGTACCCCGGCCTTGTCACCGTTCGTTTCGGACCGGTGATTCCCTCGGCCGGACTGACCCCCGACGAACTCAACGCTCGCGTCCAGGAATGGATCGAGGGTGAAATGCACAAGCTGAACCCCGAGCGCTACCCCAAGCGGGCATGAGTCAAATCGAACTCACGCTTGCCGACGACGATCAGCCGGCCAGAGGGTGGACAATCGAGCCGGCGTCGTTGCCAATGGGCGCCCGCTGGCGCGTCGTGCGCCATGGCGGGCACGAGGTCGGCTTCATCCTGATGCAGTCGCGGCGACGCACCATCGGCTTTGTCGTCGGCGACGAGGGGCTGCGCGTGACGGCCCCGGGTTGGGTTCCTTTGCGTCAGGTTGATGCGGCGGTCGTTGAAAAAATGCCCTGGATCCTCGGCAAGCTCAAGGATTTTCAGGCGCGCCGCGAACGGCTGGCCATGTCGCACACGCGCTGGCAACCCGGCGGCGAGTTGCCGTACCTGGGATGCCGCATCGTGTTGCGTAGCGGCGTTCCGGGGCCCCATGTTCCTCACGGGTCGCCGCATTTCGAGGGCGATCCCGCCGCTCCGGCCAGCGGCCAGGCGCTCTGGCTTCCGTTGCCCCATGATGCCGAGGCGGCCCGAATTCGCGACATGACCCAATCGTGGCTGCAGATGCGCGCGCGCGCCTGGTTCGACAAGCGCCTGGCGCACTTCGTGTCGCAGACCGGGTTGCCCGTGCGGCGCTGGCGGATTTCGTCTGCCGCCACCCGCTGGGGTTCGTGCAACAGCGACGGCAGCATCATGCTCAACTGGCGCCTCATCCACTTTTCGCCCATGGTGATTGACTATGTCATCGCCCACGAATTAGCGCACCTTCGCGAAATGAATCACAGCAGCGACTTTTGGGCGGAGGTGCAGCAGCTTTATCCCGACTACAAAGAAGCCCGAAAACTGTTGCAACGGCACACGCCGGACGCGATTCCGGAGCTCTGAACCCCGGTCCCGCCACTCGAATGCGCTATGATGGTGCGGTTAGCTGCATCCGGGCCCGTAGGAGCCAACAATTCCATGCGTATCCTGCATACGATGTTGCGAGTCGGGAATCTCGATCGCTCAATCGAGTTCTACACCAAAGTCCTGGAAATGCGCGTATTGCGCAATACAGAGTATCCAACGGGTCGTTTCACGCTGGCTTTCGTCGGTTATCAGGACGAACGCGATGGCCCGGCTCTTGAGCTGACCTACAACTGGGATACCTCGACCTACGATCTCGGCACCGGGTACGGTCATATCGCCCTTGAGGTCGATGACGCGTACGCCGCTTGCGCGCGCGTGAAGGCCCTGGGCGCTAAGGTGACCCGCGAGGCTGGCCCGATGAAGCACGGCTCGACCGTCATCGCCTTCGTGGAAGACCCCGATGGCTACAAGATCGAGTTCATCCAGAAGAAAAAGGCATCCTGAGGCTAACCTCGGGGCCCGCGCATGCTCAATGTCCTCTGGCTCGGATTCTTCCTTGTCGGTGCGTTGTCGGCGGCAGTGCAATGGCTCGTGCTCGGCAACGAGCAAATCTTCAGCCGCATGGTCACCAGCCTGTTCGACATGGCCGCGTTGTCGGTACAGATCATGCTGGTGCTCTTTGGCACGCTCACCCTCTGGCTCGGGTTCCTGCGCATCGCCGAGTCCGCCGGATTGGTCAACACGCTGGCGCGCTGGCTTGGGCCGCTGTTTGCCCGGCTCATGCCCGGCGTCCCGCGCGGGCATCCGGCCATTGGTCTGATCACGCTGAACTTCGCGGCCAACGCGCTTGGCCTGGACAACGCGGCCACGCCCATCGGCCTGCGCGCGATGCGCGAGTTGCAGACCCTCAACACCCAGCCCGATACCGCCACAAACGCGCAGATCCTGTTCCTGGTGCTCAATGCATCCTCGCTGACGTTACTGCCGGTGAGCATTTTCATGTATCGCCTGCAGCAGGGCGCGCCAGATCCGACCATGGTCTTCCTGCCGATCCTGCTGGCCACCGGCGCCTCGACCACAACGGGGTTTCTCACGGTCGCGTTCATGCAGCGCCTGCCGTTGCGCGATCCGGTTGTCCTGCTCTGGATGCTCGGGATCGCACTCGGGTTTGCCACGATCCTGGCGGGCGCCGCAGGCCTTGGCACCGTTGCGCTTTCCCGGATTTCGTCGCTCACGGGCAACCTGGTGCTGTTCGGGGTCATCGTCACCTTCATCGCCGTCGGTGCCTGGAGACGCGTCGATGTTTACGAGGCGTTTGTCGATGGAGCGCGCCAGGGTTTTGACATCGCGCGCGACCTGTTGCCCTACCTGGTCGCCATGCTTTGCGCAGTCGGCGTCCTGCGGGCCTCAGGGGCGCTGGACATTCTGCTCGACGGCATACGCTGGATCGCAAGCACACTGCACTGGGACACCCGGTTCGTCGATGCACTGCCCACCGCACTGGTCAAGCCGTTCTCAGGCAGCGCGGCGCGCGCCTTGCTGATCGAGACCATGCAGCACTTCGGTGTCGACAGCTTCCCCGCCCTGCTCTCTGCCACGGTACAAGGCAGCACCGAGGCGACGTTCTATGTGCTTGCCGTGTATTTCGGCGCGGTAGGCGTGCAGCGTGCCCGCCACACGGTCGGCTGCGCGCTGGCTGCGGACCTTGCCGGCGTGCTTGCCTCCATCGCGGTTTGCTACTGGTTCTTCGGCTAATCATGAAAATCGTCATCGCCCCGGACTCGTTCAAGGAAAGCCTGACCGCCCCGGAAGTCGCGGCCGCGATCGCGCGCGGCATCGCGCGTGCCGCCCCGCACGCGCACATCACCTGCGTGCCGATGGCCGACGGCGGCGAAGGAACCGTCGAGGCCGTACTGGCGGGGGCTCAGGGCGAGCGCAGGACTGCGCGCGCCCAAAACGCGCTGGGCGAGCCGGTTGATGCTGACTGGGCGCTGCTTTACGACGGCACCGCCGTCATCGAAATGGCCACTGCGGGTGGCCTGGAGCAAATCCCGCGCGAGCGACGCGATCCTTTGCGCGCGAGCAGCGCAGGCGTTGGCCGGCTGATCACCGCAGCACTTGATGCGGGTGCGCAGCACATTGTGCTCGGGCTGGGCGGATCCGCGACCAACGATGGCGGCGCCGGCATGTTGCAGGCACTTGGCATCCGGTTCCTGGATGAAGAAGGCCGCGACCTCGAACCGGGTGGCGCGGCGCTCGCGCGCCTGTCGCGCATCGACGCGCAGGGCCTCGATCCGAGGCTTCGCAACGTAAGATTCACGATCGCCTCGGACGTCGATAACCCGCTTTGCGGTGCACAAGGCGCATCGGCGATTTTCGGGCCGCAAAAGGGCGCCACACCCAGCCAGGTTCGGCTCCTCGACGACGCGCTGGCACGGCTGGCAGACATTTGCGCCTCCACGCTCGGGAGCGATGAGCGCGACGCTCCAGGCTCGGGCGCCGCAGGCGGCATCGGCTTTGCGGCTCGCGCATGGCTTGGCGCCAACTTCAGGCCCGGTGTGGAAGTCGTCGCGGAAATTGGGCAACTTGCCCTGGCGATCAAAGGTGCAAGCCTGGTATTTACCGGCGAAGGACGGATGGATTCGCAAACCCTGCGCGGCAAGACACCGATGGGCGTCGCGCGAATCGCTCGCGTTGCGGGTGTTCCGGTCGTGGCGATCGCCGGATCGTTGGGCGAGGGTTATCAGCAGCTTTATGACGCCGGAATCCACGCCGCATTCAGCCTGGTGCAGGGCCCGTGCACCCTGGAAGAAGCGTGCCGGGACGCCGCACGGCTACTCGCCGATTGCGCGTGTGACATCATGCGGGTCTGGCTGGCGGCCCGCCACAACGTCATCTGACAACCCCGGCTGGCCTTAGCGAACCCCGGCGCGAAACAAGGCGTCGGCCAACGCCACGAACGCAGGCGGCGATACCTGCTCCGCGCGCCAGGTAGGATCGATGCCTAGTTCGCCCCACGGAATCACGGCAGTCCAATCCCCCATCACGCCGCGCAGCATCTTGCGGCGCTGGGAAAATGCGCGTTGCACCACTTTTTCGAAAAATTCGGCATCCAGCGGTTGCAAGCGCTCCGGGCCGAGCGGGATCATTCGCACGATGGCCGAGACGACCCGTGGGGGCGGATCGAAAGATTCAGGCGCCACGTCGAACAGTTTTTGCATTCCGTAGCGCAACTGAAGCATGACCGAAAGGCGGCTGTAGTCGCCGTTACCCGGCTTGGCCACCATGCGGTCGACTACTTCGCGCTGGAGCATGAAGTGCTGATCAGCGACGCAATCAGCGAAGCGCATCAGGGCAAACAGCAGCGGAGTCGAAATGTTGTAGGGCAGGTTTCCGACGATGCGCAAGTGCTCGCCAAATGACCCGAAATCGACCTCCAGCGCATCGCCCTCGACGACCAGCATCCGATCGGCGGGATACTGCGCGCGCAGGCGCGCGGCAAGATCCCTGTCGATCTCGATCACGGTGAGGTGATCGAGCCGCTGCATCAGGGGCGCGGTCAGTGCAGAAAGACCGGGCCCGATCTCGATCATCCGATCCGCACGCGCAGGATCGATTGAGCGAACGATCGCGTCGATCACACCAGCGTCGACCAGGAAGTTCTGGCCGAATCGCTTGCGCGCCTGGTGTGCCGCCACGCTATTCCTTGTCCTGGCGCTGGCGCTTTTCGAGTCGGTTATCGATGTAGGACTGGTTGCGCACCTGCTGCAGCCAGGCCTCGAAAGAAGACTCGGCGCGCTGCTGGAAGAGTCGCTGCCGTGCCTGGTTGCGCTGGAATTGCTCCGCGATATCCTGCGTGCGGCGGTCATCGACCCGAATGATATGCCAGCCAAATTGCGTCTTGACGGGTTGACTGACCTCGCCGATCTTCAGCGCATTCATGGCCTGCTCGAATGGCGGCACGGTTTCGCCCGGATTCAGCCATCCGAGGTCTCCGCCCTGCGGCGCCGACGCATCGTTCGAGAACCGCTTGGCAAGGTCCTCAAAGGGCTCCCCGCCCTTGACGATGCGATCGTAAAGCTGGGTGATCTTCTGGCGGGCGATGTCATCGGGGACGACTTCGGACGTCTTGATCAGGATGTGATGGGCACGCGTCTGCTGGACGTTCATCGGCCCCTGCGGCGCCGCAGGCGGTTGGCCGCGCCCCGGGCCTGGCTGCGGCTGCTGCGGTGGAGGTGCCGGCGCGACAGCGGAGCGCGCCGGTGCCGCAGACGCCCCGCCTGCGCGTCCCATGACCTTCAGAATATGGAACCCGTTGCCGCTCTGGATAACGTTGGACACGCCACCGTCCTTGACGTTGGCAACGGCGGTAACAAACAGATCCGGCCAGGCCTCGACCGGTCGCGCACCCATATCCCCGCCACGGTTGGCCTCGGAGCCATCGGACGAGGCAGTCGCCAGCGCCTCGAAACTTTCGCCGGCCTTGATGCGGGCCAGAAGCCCCTGCGCGCGGTCGCGTAGCGCCTTGACCTGATCTGGTGATGACCCTTCTGGCACACGCACCAGGATCTGCGCCAGGCCGAGCACGGCAGGTTGCCCCGGAGCCGAGGGTGCCTGAGGCGATGCCTGCGCTGGCGCTGCCGCCTGGGGTTGCCCCGTGCCTGGACGGGCCAGCCCGGACGCCAGTCCACCTTCCTGTCGCGCCTTTTGCTCGCGCAAGTTGGCATCGACCTCGGCATCCGAAATGTTGATGGTCGAGTCGATCACTTTCTGGCGAAGTCGCTCAAGCGTGATTTCCCGCTTGATCATTTCGCGGTATTCATCCCAGGAAACGCCCGAGGCCTCGATCTGCTTGCGCATCTGGTCGCTGGTCAGCTTGTTGCGCGAAGTGATGATGTCGATCGCCTGCTTCACCATGTCGTTGGTCACGACAACCTTCTGGCGCGCAGCCTCCTGGGACTGAAGCCGCTCGGTGATGAGCCGCTGCAGGATCTGGGCCTCGAGCACGCTGTCAGGGGGCAATGGCACCTTCTGCAATGACAGCTCTCCCTTGGCCTGACGCACCCGGGCATTCAGTTCCCGCTGCGTGATGACATCCTTGTTGACGACCGCCACGATGCCGTCGATTTCCTGCTCGCCAGACGCAGTGGGCGACGCCGTGGTGGTCAGCGCCGGGGGCTCGGAGCCCGCTGCGCCCTTCGACTGAGCGCTCGAGCGGCTGCGCGGGGCGGCGGACGACGATCCGGATGACGGCCCGGACGAGGGCTTGGCACCGGGCGACGTCTGAGCCGAAACATCGGGCATCCAGCCCACCAGCACCATGCCCAGGAGGGCCGCTGCGCCAACCGCGCGGGAAATGACTGCGACTTGCATCATTCGTACCTTTGAAATTTGCTCACTTGGGCCACGGGGGGATTAATGTTTTCGTAATCCGGAATACTCTTGCCAAGCAGGCCCATCGGGTTCTGGCCAAGCATACCAAGACCGGCGAGCTCAAGCTGGAAAAACACGCCGGTGTTGGTTTGATCCACACTGACGACGTAACGCTGAAAAATCATACGTGCTGACCAGCAGCAGTCACCCTTGTACTCGACTCCCGCGATGGCCTGGGTCACGGCGGGCATGAGGAGCATCTGCGTGGGATCCACGGTGCTCTGGACAAGCTGGTTCATCAGGTTGTAATCGATCCGGCCGACCGTGTACCAATGTTTGGTAATCGGCCACTGGAACGCCAGGCTGACCATGTTCTGGCCCTGGGGCGAGTAGATGGCAGTTGGGGGCGGGTTGACCTGGTAGCGGTACGACGCCGAGATCATGGCCAGACGCTGGGGGCGCCAGCGCGCCGTGATCTGCGCCCGATCCCACTGGCTGGTGTAGGGGTTGTACTGGACCGCACCGATCGTGTTCAGCGTATCGGTGAGCGCCGCGCTTGCCCCGAAGAGGAAATCCGACTTGACGTTCGTGCGCGGCACTTCGCCCGGCAACGTCACGTATTGATCCTCGAAGTAGAAGCGCTGCGCGACGCTCAGCGCCAGGCGCTCAAAACCGGTCTCGGCATCAAGCCAGCGCGTGGTGAGGCCTGCCGTCATCTGGTTGGAGTTCGAGAGGCGATCCCAGCCGGCGTAGATGTTTTCCTGGAAAGCCTGCGAAAAGTTGAAATCCGCCAGCGTCGTGTCGTAAACCGGGAACTGCGATTGATCCTGGTAGGGGACGCGCAGGTAGTACAGGCGCGGTTCGAGGGTTTGCAACGACGGCTTTCCGAAAAAGGTCGTACTGCGCTCGAACGTCATGCCCGAGTCGATCGAGTAGATCGGCAGGGCGCGCGAATTCGTCGACTGCCCATAGCCGTACTGGGACTCAAGCCCGTACCAGTTGGTCTGGTATTGCGCGCCCGTCATCGCGACCTTGGGCGTGATATACCAACCCGGCTGCACGACCGGAAAGGACACCGCCGAATACGTGAGGAACCGCTGCCCGTCCGGGCCCCAGCGCTCGTTGTTGAAATACGGCGAAAGCGGCATCTGGAACTGCGTGGCCGTGTTCTCCGTATAGACATCGAACCCGTGGTAGTTGAAACGCGCGCCGTTGAGCGTGAACTCCGGCACCCGGTTGTACTGCGGTCGCGTCGAATTGAGCGGATCCTGCAAGGTCTGAAAACTCAGCGACTGCACCCCGGCGGACCAGAATCCGTCGCCCCATCCCAGTGAAAACTGCTGGGGCAGGTAGGTCGTCGGCGCCTGGTTGATCGCGATCGTCGAAAAGTCGTTGAAATAGTTGTTGTCGGAAACGCCGCTGACGTTCCACCCGCCATAGAAGCCGCCACCAAAGCGCTGCATATGCTGGGCGGTATACAGCCACCGGTTGGTGCCTGTCTGGTAGTCGTTGTTCAGGTAGGTGCCCGCGAGCATGCCCGTGTAGGTCTCGCCCATATAGCGAAACTCGTCGCCGAGCTGCAACCCATGCTTGGACATCGCGCGCAACTGCGCCGTGGTGTCGTAATTGGGCGCCAGGTTGAAGTAGTAGGGCTGCGTGTAATCGGCGCCCGTATTGGTCGTCATACCGAACGTCGGCGCAAGGAAACCCGACTTGCGCTCTTTCTTGACCGGAAAGGTCAGGTAGGGCGACGCGAGAATGGGAACATCCTTGAAATACAGCACGCCGTTGGTCGCCACGCCTTCGTTCGCTGCAAAATCGATGTCGAGCTTATCGGACTGGATGTACCACGCGGGATTCGGGCACGGACATCCGCTGTACGTGACGTCCGTCAGGCTAATCTGGTCGCGGCTGAACACATCGGCCCAGGAGCCAACCCCCGCGCCGCCGTTTTCCATCCAGAAGTTGGGCTGGTCGACGCTGGCCGTGCCATCCTCGGTGTTATAGGTGATGGACGTCCCCGTAATGACGTTGCCGTCGCGGATCATGCGCGCATTGACTTGCGCATCCATGATCCCCACCTTCTTGTTGTAGTTGATGATATTGGCCTTGAGCACCGCATCCTGGCGCCGAACCGAAGCGTTGCCCTTGAGCTCGATGGTGTCCTCTGCATCCCCGACGATCTGGTTGGCATCCAGGAACATCGGCATGCGCTTTTCGGGAACGGCCGGTTTGCCAAGCGAGGGCGACAACCTCAAGCCGTTGACCATCACGCCAGCGCCCGATGTGGAGGACGCGCCATCCCCCGACGCGTTTTGCGCCTGAACCGTCGCGATACTACTTAGCAACAGAAGCAACAGCCATCGGGTGAGAAACACGTTTGGGAAAAAATCCTTCGCTGTCAGTGGGTGCAGCAACACCCCTTGCGCGTGGACCGGCAATTTAACGGGGCAACCAGCCGGTATTATAGAGAAGCTGACCCGGCCGCGAATAAATAAGCGGCAGCCGCCGCGGCCGATGCGCCCCGGCCAACGCCATTACGATCGCCATTATGGATGACACGAGAATTCCCCTTTTAAACCAA
>CAITPF010000026.1 GCA_903894155.1 uncultured beta proteobacterium
CGTGCTCACCACCCTAAATAGCAGGGCGTGCGTGCTCCCCACCCTGAACATCAGGGTGCGTCGCGCGGCGTGTCAGGTCGGCTGTGCGAGTTGTGCGCGCATCTGCAACTTCACCGAATGCACGTGCTCGCGCATGAGTTGCTCAGCCCGGGGCCCATCACGCAGCACGATGGCATCCAGAACGCGGTGGTGATCGTCGTGGCTGCGACGCAGCCAGTCGTAATCCGTCCACATGACATTGCGTTCCGAAGAAATCGGGATGTTGTGGCAGACACGAATCATGTCCGCCAGCATGCGGTCATCGGCCGCGCCGACGATCAGCTGGTGTATGCGGGCGTTCACCTCCGCGAAGGCGTCGCGATCCGCCGCGCGCAGGACTCCGGGCGCCATGATGGCGTCGCCCTGCGCGAGCGCCGCGCGGAATTCGGCAACTTCAGTTTCATTCATGCCCCGCTCGGCCGCCAGCCGGGCCGCCAGCCCCTCCAGGACGCCACGCAGGTCGAAAATCGTGACCAACCGCTCTGCGTCGATGCTGCAGACGCGATAGCCCCGGTTCGGCGCGTAGTTCAGCAGGCCCTCTGCGGCGAGGCTATGGAGCGCTGCGCGCACCGGCGTGCGGGATACGCCCAGCCTTTGCGAAAGCGACACTTCCTGCAAACGCTCGCCGGGTTTGAGCTCGCCCGCCATCACCAGCGCACGCAACTCGTCTGTCACGCTCTGTGCGAGCGTGACTGTCGCCTGCCCTGAAATTGCCATTTGCGCTTTCATGACCGAAAATTGTATACAAGATCTGTACTTTATAGGTCAACAAAAGGATCTGGTGATATTTTCAGGACTTATTGGATACAATTTTGTTGACAGGAAAATTCGCAACTCCGTACACTCGACTCAAACCATCAATATCAAGGTCTGAGCGATATGGCACATGAGCAGCCTGGCAACCAATCCGGCGATCCCGACAACGCGATTGAACGGATCACGGCAAACACCCTGGCGCATTACGAGCCGTTTGGCTGGCACCACTGGCCGCAATCGCCCTGGTTTTCCTACCAGTTCCGGCGAGGGCTGGGCGAGACGCAGGAAGGCGGGGGCACAGTCAGCGAGGTATTCCAGGCCGCTTCGCGCATCGACCCGACCAGTGAAGAAAGCTGGCATGTGGAATGGAAGCGGATTGCCGACCGCAATTTCGCGCGCGCCCAAGCCGAGGAGCAGTCCGGCCATATCCGCACTGCCATCAACTGCTTCAGGCGGGCGGCCGATTACTACCGGCAGGCTGAGTTTTTCCTGCAACCAGATGATCCCCGACGCCTCGCGACCTTCACGCTGATGGAGCAATCGAGCCACGGATTCCTCAGGAACCTGAACCCGGCGGGTGAAGTGCTCGAAATCCCCTATGAGAACGGAGCGACCCTGCCCGCCTATTTCGTGCGGGCGCCCTTTCCGGTGGAAAAGCAGCCCGTGCTGATCTGCATGGGCGGCCTCGACTCGATCAAGGATGAAATGTGGTTCATGCAGGCGCACGGCTGCCTGCAACGCGGCATCTCGGTCCTGATGATCGATGGCCCGGGCCAGGGCGGCGCGCTGCGTCGGCAGGGGCTGAAGAACCGCCCGGACACCGAAGTGCCGATCGGCTACTGCATTGATTATCTCGAAACGCGCGCTGACGTGGACACCGCGCGGATCGCGGTTTGCGGCTCGAGCCTGGGCGGCTACTACGCCGCGCGCGCCGGCTGCTACGAACACCGGCTGGCCGCATGCATCTCGCACGGCGCGGTTTTCGCCATCACCGACATGTGGGGCAACGCGCCGGAAGACCACGGGCTTGCCACCCATATCAAATGGGTCTTTGGCAAGCCGAGCATGCGGGAATCCATGGAAAAGGCGCGCGATTTCACGCTCGAGGGGCACCTTGAGAACATGCGCTGCCCCTATCTGGTCATGCACGGGGGACACGACGTCCTCACCGTGTCGCAGGCGCGTAAAGTCTACGACTACGGGATCTCGAAGGGCGTTCGCTGCACCCTGAGGCTGCTCGATGCAGAGGAAACGGGCGCTGAGCACTGCCAGCACGACAATCCGACCATCGGCCAGGAAATCCTCGCCGACTGGCTTGCCGACCAGTTCGGGATCGACCAGCGCGCGCTGCTGGCGCGGTCCACCAATCCGCTGATCTGAAACGGGAGCAACGGGAATGAACCTGGGCGTAGACAAAGTACGCGCCGCGATCGTGGCGATCGACCTGCACCGTGGCCATCTCGACATGGCGGTGGCCACCATGCCTGCGGCGCCCGAAGTCGCCACGCGCGTGATCCAG
>CAITPF010000027.1 GCA_903894155.1 uncultured beta proteobacterium
ACAAGCCAATTGTTCACCGCGATCGCCAGCGCGTCGGGGCCACCCGAAAAATACGTGGCGCAGTCGCCGGCGACTTCCCGAAAGACCGGCAGATCGCGTGCGATGATGGGCCGCGCGTGCTGCGCCGCCTCGATCAGCGGCAGGCCGAAGCCTTCACCCACGCTTGCGGTCACCAGACAATCGGCTGACTGATAGATCTGGGCAAGGTACTCGTCGCTCACGCCAGAGAGCCAGAAGAGCTGCGTGCCCCGACGGGGATGGGTCTGCAATTTGGCAATCAGATCATCGACCAGCCACCCTTGCTTGCCAACCAGCACGAGATTGACATCCAGGCCACCCGCCCACAACCGCTCAAAGGCTTCCACCGTCACTTGATGCGACTTGCGCGGCTCGATCGTTCCCACGGAAAGGAATGTCGGACGAGACTGCAGGTGCCCAAGGACGTGCTCGCTATCGTCGGGCATGCCCTTCGAAGGCACGCTGTTATCGATATCGGCGCCCAGATGAAACCAGCCGATTCGGTACGGCCTCGACGGCCTGGGCACGTGCTCGTTGCGCCAGGCGATCAGCTCGCGGGCCACGGCCTGCGAGATACAAATCGCGCCGTCGTAACGTGCCAGGATTTGCAACCATTCGGCGTGCGCGTTACCGAGCGCGGTCGGCCAGAACTGGGGGAACTGTATCGGCAACAGGTCATAAATGACAAAATACACCGCCACACCCCGGGCACGCAGTGCGCTCAGGTAAGGCGACTGATACCGGGTAACCTGATGTTGAAGATCAAGCCCCAGAAATACGTCGCCGGGCTTTGTTTCGATCACCTCGTCGGCCGCGTCGGCGGTCGTGTTACCGAGTTTGGCGAGAAACTTCCGTGCCACAAAATACCCGGGCGTGTCAGTGGTCCCATAGACCAATTCGACGTCATACCCCTCTGGCGGGCTACGCAACAGCTGGCTCAGAATGCTGCGGGTCACGCGCTGCACCCCAGTCGCGGCATCGTGACGCGCCAATTCGGAAATGTCGACAAACGCCTTTTTGCGCCTGGGCAGCGGATGATTCAGCGCAATCATCATCGCGAGTCGCATCGTTGCATCGTCGTCTCGCCCGGAGGATAACGGACCGATGACGCGTATTAGTCTGGATGCCTCCTGCGAAGCGGCTTCGCCGGCGTCCGCTGGCAACTCCGCTGCGGTCTTCGCGACCTGCCCATCAACATCGCACAGGGCCTCCAGCGCCTTGCCTGCGCACGCATCCCATGAAAACGAGCCCACATGTGCAAGACCATGCTCGACGAGCGTGCGCCTGAATTCGTCGTCCGAAAGCACGCGAACGAGCTTGGCCACGATATCCTGTTCATCGGTCGGGTCGAACAGCGCCTCGGGGATTCCCACCACCTCGGGCAGGCTGCTGGTTCCCGCCGCAATGACCGGGGCACCGCAGGACATGGCTTCCAGCACCGGAAGCCCGAAACCCTCGTGCAGCGACGGGAACACATAGGCGCGGCAAAGGTTGTAAAGCTGGCAAAGTTCTTTGTCTGTCACGCTGCCCGTGAAGATCAGGCG
>CAITPF010000028.1 GCA_903894155.1 uncultured beta proteobacterium
GGGCGTCAACGATCAGCTGTACGACCCCGCACAGCACCGGATCGTGACGGCGGCCTCCTGCACTACCAACTGCCTGGCACCTGTTGTAAAAGTTGTCCATGAAGCCATCGGCATCCGCCACGGGCAGATCACGACGATCCACGATCCGACCAACACGAACCTGATGGTCGACGCACCCCACAAGGATCTGCGCCGGGCCCGTAGTGCAATGCAAAGTCTCGCGCCTACAACGACCGGAAGCGCAACCGCGATCGCGCTGATTTACCCGGAACTCAAAGGCAAACTCAACGGTCACGCGGTGCGCGCACCCGTGCTGAATGCCTCGCTGACAGACTGCGTGTTCGAGATGAAACGCGAGACCACAGTCGAGGAAGTCAACGCCTTGTTCGAAAAAGCCTCAAAGGGCGAACTGGCGGGAATCCTTGGGTATGAGACGCGTCCGCTGGTGAGCGCCGATTACGCACGAGACACGCGCAGTTCGATCGTTGACGCCCCTTCCACCATGGTGACCGACGGCACGCTGCTCAAGATCTACGCCTGGTACGACAACGAAATGGGCTATTCATGCCGCATGGTCGATCTGGCCTGCCACATGCGCGACCTCGGAGTCTGATCCGATGGGCAAGATCACATCGCCGGTCGCCACCGGCGCGCCGCAGCGGCACGCCGTGCGCAATTACGCCATCGTCACGTCGGCCTATTGGGGGTTCACGCTGACGGATGGTGCGTTGCGCATGCTGGTCCTGATGCACTTCTACAAGCTCGGCTACTCGCCGTTTGTGCTCTCCTTTCTGTTCCTGTTGTACGAAGCCGCCGGCATCCTGGCGAACCTGATCGGTGGCTGGCTCGCAACGCGCTTTGGCATTACCCGCATGCTGACGGTCGGCTTGGTCACCCAGATCATCGGCTTCCTGGTGCTGTCCTTCCTGGATCCCTCATGGAGCGCCGCGATGTCCGTGGCGTGGGTGGTGGTCGCGCAGGGGATCTGCGGCGTGGCCAAGGATCTGACCAAGACCGCCAGCAAATCCGCGATCAAGGTTACGCAGTCCGCAGCCAAAAGCGATGGCGATGGGCAACTGTTCAAGTGGGTTGCCTGGTTTACTGGCAGCAAGAACGCCATGAAGGGATTCGGATTCTTTCTGGGCGGCGTGTTGCTGCAAAGCCTGGGCTTTCGGGGTGCACTGTGGGCGATGGCGTGCCTGCTGGCGCTTGTGCTGTTCGGGGTGGTCTCGAGCCTGCCCAAAATGATGGGCAAGAGCAAGGCATCGAAATCGGCGAAGGAATTTTTCGCAAAGAATCCCGGCATCAACACTCTGGCGGCTGCGCGGGTGGCGCTCTTTGGCGCGCGAGACGTTTGGTTCGTCGTGGGCGTTCCCGTTTTCCTCTATTCGGTCGGCTGGACCTTTACGATGGTCGGAGGCTTCCTGGCCGCGTGGACGATTGGCTACGGGTTGGTGCAGGCACTGGCGCCCAATATCGTGAGACGCAGCCCCGATGGACTGAGCAGCGAAGTTCCCGCGGCGCAGTGGTGGTCGGCAGGTCTGGCGCTGATCCCGATGGGCATCGCGGCGGCAGTATGGCTGAATGTGCCGAACCTGCAGTGGTGGGTCGTCGCCGGTCTCGCGCTATTCGGCTTCGCTTTCGCCGTGAACTCATCCGTGCATAGCTACCTCATCCTTGCCTATGCAGGGTCCGAGAAAGCGGCAGAGGACGTCGGGTTTTATTACGCAGCAAACGCACTGGGCCGCTTCATCGGCACGCTACTGTCAGGCCTTCTGTACCAGTGGGGCGGCTTGCTCTATGCCCTCGCAGGCTCCGCCCTCATGCTGTTGATCTGCTGGCTCGTGACGCTACTACTTCCGCACCAACGACGCGGGGCGCAGCCAGTACAGTAAAAACCTAGTCCTGGCCTTTGTAGATCTTGCCGTCCTTGATGATGACGGAAATCCCTTCCCCCTGGCCGAGCAGGCAGGAAATATCTGTGAGCGGGTTGCCGTCGACGACGAGGATGTCGGCGATTGCGCCGGCGCGCAAGACACCGAGCCGCCCGGCCATACCGATGATTTCCGCACCGACCAGCGTTGCCTGTTGTAGTGTCATGCCGGCGCCGAGGATATCGGTGCGCAGCTTGAGTTCATCGGACTGGTGGCGGTGCAGGGCGCCCAGCAGGTCCGTCCCCAGGCCCATCTTGACCCCGGCCCTGGCCAGGATCTCCAGGGCCTTCTTGCCGTCTGCGCGCACGGTCTCGATCTTTGCAACCGACTCGGCCGGAAGGCCCAGGGCCGCGCCTTCGTTGGCGAGCGCTTCGTAAGTCACCAGCGTCGGGACCATGAACGCGTTGCGCTCGTGCATGAGCTGCGCCGTGGCAGCGTCGACGAGGTTGCCGTGCTCGATCGTGCGCACGCCCAGGCCTACGGCCCGGCTGATCGCCCGGGGGGTGTAGGCGTGCCCCATCACGTAGGTGCCGGCGTTGGCCGCTTCCTCGACGATGGCGCGGATTTCGTCTTCGGAATACCCCAGGAAGTGAATCGGGTCGTTCGGCGAGGCTACGCCGCCTGAGGCCATGATCTTGATCTGCGTGGCGCCTTTCTGGATCTCTTCGCGCACGGCGGCGCGCACGTTATCCACGCCGTCGACCACGCGCCCGATGTTGCCGACCTTTTGCGAGCAGGCACAGGGCTCGATGATGTCGTTGCGCGCACGGAAGTCGCCGTGGCCGCCGGTTTGCGAGAGCGCATGACCTGCCGGGAAGATCCGGGGGCCGTCGACCACGTCGGTGCGGGTGGCTTCGCAAAGGCTCCAGTCAGCGCCGCCGGCATCGCGCACCGTCGTGAAGCCGCGCATGAGGATGCCACTCAGGATCGGGACCGCCCGCAGGGTCGCCAGCGCGTTCGGCAGGTTGGCGTTCAGCCCGAGGTTCAGTTGCGAGGCGACGATGTGGGTGTGGCAATCAATCATGCCGGGCATGACGGTTTTCCCGCGGGCATCGACGATGTGCGCCCCCGGGGGCGGGGTCAGGTCGGCGCCGATCGCTTCAATGATGCCGTCGCGCACGAGCGCGCTGGCTTTCATGAAGGTGAGCGTTTCAGTGTCAAGGACGTTGCCGCCCTGGATAAATATCGTGGTCATGGTGTTCTGCTGGTGTGAGGCGCAAAGGCACGGAATGGAGCCGATTATTTCATACTGCGGGCGGGATTCGGTTAAAAAGGAGGCTGTCCCTTGTATGTCTGCATCGAGCCTGTTTTCATGTCGTCCGACAATCCGCCGGCACCCGTTTCCCGACCCCAGCGTCCACGCCGCCCCGCCTTTGATCCCCGGGTCCAGCCCTGGGTCCCGTCCCACGCCAGTTTCGGGGCCGTCCCGGCTGATCGTCTCAGCCCGGCTGCCTTGCGCGATGCCTTGAGTACGAGCCACCAGCGCCCGCTCGATATTCCGGACGAGTCGGTCCGCTGGTTCCCCGGACGCGAGGGAGATCCAGTGGAGGCGGCGGTCCTCGTGCCGATGGTCATGCGCGCGCAAGGCGTGAGCGTGCTGCTCACGCAGCGTACGGCGCACTTGAACGATCATGCCGGCCAGATCAGCTTTCCCGGCGGCAAAGTCGAGTCGCACGACGTCGACTATGTCGCCACCGCCCTGCGGGAAACCGAGGAAGAGACTGGCCTTTCGCGCACGTTCGTCGAGGTGCTGGGCGGCTTGCCCCGGTATGTCACCGGGTCGGGTTTCGCGATCAATCCGATCACCTCGCTGGTGCGCCCAGGATTCGACCTGGCCCCGGATGCCTATGAGGTCGCCGAGATTTTCGAGGTGCCGCTGGCCTTCCTGACCGACCCGGCGAACTACCGACTGCACCGGGCCGTGTTGCCCGATGGCACGACGCGGCAGTACTACTCGGTGCCGTGGCAGCAATACTTCATCTGGGGGGCGACCGCAGCCATGCTGCGCGGGCTCTGCCAAATTCTCTCCGAGGCAGCCCGGATACGGGGCTGAGGGCGAGGGCGTTGCAGCGGACCGCGCGGCTGGCGCGCGAGCCTGTCCAGGTTGTCGACCCGCTGACTATCCGTGATGACTTTCGTGCGCCTGATGCGCATGGATGAGCCTGACGTATAGGGCATGACGCGCGGCATCGATCTCGCCGCGCGCAAGCGCCGCGAGTATCCCGCAGCCGGGTTCGTGCTGGTGGGTGCAGTTGTAAAACCGGCATTGCTCGATGTGCGCCCGAAACTCCGGAAAGCCGCGCTGGATTTCCTCGTGGGTGAGGTGCAACAGCCCAAAGGCCTGGAATCCCGGCGAGTCGATGAGATCGCCGACGTTGCCCGGCAGGTGATAAAGGCGCGTCGCTGTCGTGGTGTGACGCCCGGCGCCAAGGGCCACAGAGTGCTCCCGGGTGGCCGCGAGGGCATCCGGGATCAGCATATTCAGCAGCGTGGATTTGCCCATGGCGCTTTGGCCCAGCAAGATCGATGTCTTGCCCGCCAGCAGCGGCAGGAGCCGCTCGTGCACCTGGTCGTAATCCTTTGCGCAGAGTTCGATGACGGGAACGCCGAGCCGGATGATCGGCGCCAGGCTGGCACGGGCGTGCGCCAGGCCGTCGACGAGGTCGACCTTGTTGAGGACGATGACCGGTGTGATGTCCGCCGACCAGGCGCCGGCAAGTGCGCGGCCAAGCAAATCTTCCGAAAACGGCGGCACCACGGCCACGACGATCAGCAACTGATCGACGTTCGCGGCAAACTGCTTGCTGCGCGCTTCGTCGGACCGGTACAGCAGGTTCCGGCGCGGCAGGATCTTCTCGAGTGCGCCTTCGGTAGTGCCCTGGCGCAGGATTTCGACCTGATCCCCGACTGCGGCGTCAGTTTTCTTGCCGCGCGGATAGCAGCGCAGCAAGGTGCCATCGGCAAGCTCGACCGAGCAGTGCCGCCCGTGGGCGGCGACGACGCGGCCGGTTGCGCGATCCGTCATTGGGCGAGCAGGTGGCGAATCCGGATCGCGGCCGGCGGATGGCTGTCGTAGAACGCCGAGTGGATCGGATCCGGGGTGAGGGTGGCGGCATTGTCGTCCACGAGCTTGACGAGCGCGGAGACGAGTTGCTCAGGCGCGCTTTGCGAAACCGCAAAGCGGTCGGCTTCGAACTCGTCACGACGCGAAAACCAGCTCATGAGCGGCGTCAGCACGAACGTAAAGACCGGCACGATGATAAAGAACAGAATCAGTGCGATCGCGTCGTTGCGACCGTCCATGCGCGGCATGATTCCAAGGTCGATGTAAAACCAGCTTTGCTGCGCGAGCCAGCCGAGAATCGCGAAGAAGACCAGGGCGGTGACAAAGCTGATCACCAGCCGCTTGACGATGTGCTTGTGCTTGTAGTGGCCGAGCTCGTGCGCGAGCACCGCGATGATTTCAGCCGACGTCAGACGCGAGATCAGCGTGTCGAAAAAGACGATCCGGCGCGATCGGCCAAAGCCGGTGAAATAGGCGTTGCCGTGTGCGGAACGCTTGGATCCGTCCATCACGAACAGGCCTTTGAGCGAAAAGTCGCAGCGCCGTGCCAGCGCATGGATGTCGTCGGCCAGCGCAGCATCCGCAAGCGGCGTGAACTTGTTGAAAAGCGGTGCGATCCATGTAGGAAATATCAGCATGACCAGCACGTTAAAGATGGCCCACAGGCCCCAGGCCCAAAGCCACCAGAGGTTGCCCGCGCTTGCCATCAGCCAGAGCACCGCGGCGATCAGGGGCAACCCGAGCACGGAACCGACCACGAGTCCCTTGGCAAGATCCATGGCGAACAGCCCTGGCGTCATTCGGTTGAATCCGAAGCGTGCCTCGAGCCAGAACTGCCGATAGATCGAAAAAGGCAGGCCGATCAGGCCCGTGAGCAGGCCGACTGCGACGACCAGAAGGACCTGACGAAAAAGATCATGCGTGGTCAGCGTGGCAACGAACGTGTCGATCGCCTGCAACCCGCCGAGCAGCGTGAGGGCAACGACCACGGCGGCGTCGAAGACCCCCTCGAGCATGCCAAGCCTGACGCGGGCCGTGGTGTAGTCGGCGGCGCGCTGGTGGCTTTCCAGGCCGATGCGCGAGGCGAATTCCCCTGGAACCTGGTCCCGGTGCGCGAGTACGTGGCGAATTTGCCGCGACGCGAGCCAAAGCCGCAGGGCGACCGAGGCGAGCAGGAAAATCACGAACAGGATGGTGAGCATGCGAGGTTTCCGCCCGCAGTGCGGGTTGTGAGAAAATGGGTCTTTAGACGAACCGGTTGAATTATATGGCGATCACCCCTGATTCCACGTCGAAGACCCCGAAGGGCGGGGCGGCATCCGCTGCGACGAACGACTCGCGCCTGGTCTGGATCGACATGGAAATGACCGGCCTCGATCCCGAAAAGGAACGCATCATCGAGGTTGCCGTCGTGGTGACAGAGCCCGACCTGACCGTGGTGGCCGAAGGCCCCGTGCTGGTCGTGCATCAGCCAGACAGCCTGCTTGACCTGATGGATAGCTGGAACAAGGCCACGCA
>CAITPF010000029.1 GCA_903894155.1 uncultured beta proteobacterium
AGCTCTGTCGGCCGCGATCTTCTCAGCAGCGGCCTTCCTGGCAGCATCCCGCTCAGCGGCTGCGTTCTCGGCAGCAGCTCTCGCAGCCGCAGCCTTCTCAGCCGCAGCTTTCTCGGCTGCGGCTTTCTCAGCCGCGGCCTTTTCAACGGCAGCAGCTCTGTCGGCGACAGCTTTCTCGGCAGCAGCTTTCGCAGCCGCTGCCTGTTCAGCGGCAGCAGCTCTGTCGGCGGCGATCTTCTCAGCAGCGGCCTTCCTGGCGGCATCCCTCTCGGCGGCTGCGTTCTCGGCAGCAGCTCTCGCAGCCGCAGCCTTCTCAGCAGCTGCCTTCTCGGCTGCGGCTTTCTCAGCCGCGGCCTTTTCAACGGCAGCAGCTCTGTCGGCAGCGATCTTCTCAGCAGCGGCTTTTCTGGCGGCATCCCGCTCAGCGGCTGCGTTCTCGGCAGCAGCTTTCGCAGCTGCGGCCTTTTCAGCGGCTGCAGCTCTTTCGGCCGCGACCTTATCAGCAGCAGCTTTCTCAGCTGCGGCTTTCTCTGCCGCGGCCTTTTCAACGGCGGCAGCTCTGTCGGCCGCGATCTTCTCAGCAGCGGCCTTCCTGGCAGCATCCCGCTCAGCGGCTGCGTTCTCGGCAGCAGCTTTCGCAGCTGCGGCCTTTTCGGCGGCTGCAGCTCTTTCGGCCGCGACCTTATCAGCAGCAGCTTTCTCAGTGGCACCTTTCTCAGCAGCAACTTTCTCTGCTGCAGCTTTCTCGGCGGCGGCCTTCTCAGCAACAGCCTTTTCAGAAGCAGCCTTCTCAGCGGCTGCCTTCTCTGCAGCAACCTTCTCAGCAGCAGCCTTCTCAGCCGCGGCCCTGGCTGGTGCCTCCGCCTGAAGGGCGGCGGCACGCTGCGCCAGCTCCGCAGCCTTGTCAGGTTTGCCAATCAATCGATACGTCTGCGACGCGGTGCGGGCAACGGAAGCATCGTTGGGTGCAAGCGTGAGCGCCGATTGCAAAGCGGAATCGGCGAACCGGGTGTCGCGCGCGTGCGCGGCGATGAGGGCCGCATCAAGCTGCGCTTGCGCGCTCTTCGGATTCGAAGCCATCAGATCCCGTGCAATTTCCATCGCACGCGCGGTGTTACCGGCCATCGCGTAAAGCCGACCCTGCAACCCGAGCGCATCGATGTCCGTTGGACGCTGTGCCAGCAACGGAGCAAGCTTGTCGTACGCCGCCGCAAGCTGGCCTCGCTCTTGCAACGCTGCCGCATCCCAAACGCCCTGTGTGAACGCAAGATCCGCATACTGCGCTTGCTGCGCAGGCGTCAGCGATCGACCTCGCAGTCCGTTCAACACGATACCGCTCTCGGCGCCCTGACCAGTCTGCTGAAGCGCAGCCGCGTAGCGCAACTGGAGATCGGGGTCACTTGCCCCCTTTCCAGTCAGTTGCGTGCGCAACTCGCGCAAGGTCACCGCCGGATCTTCGGCCTTCGCGACCTGAGCCAGGGATGCCAGGGAAATCGCCCACATCACCGCGAACACGCATCCAGCCAACGCACCCTTGCCGGAGCACCGCGGTAAGCTGGTCAGGCGCTTCAGGGGCATTGCGTGCTGCGACAAAATCATTTTTTCCATCGTCATTTCAGTTCAACCAGGGATCCCGCAATACATTGAGGTAGCAGGATACAAACTCCGCACTCTTGCTGTCGAACTTCGCACAGTGCGAAGCCACTTTGGCCTCCCTGCGCGCAAGTTCCGTACGATCCATCCGATAGGGCCCGTCAAGCGCCTCGAACATCCGGGCGCGCTCATCGAGATAGGCGGGATCGAAACCGCTGAGCCCGTAGAAGGTCAGCTCGGTGTCGTTCAGCCGGAACACGCCCTTGAGTTGATGCGATTGCATCGCCGTGAACAGTTCCGGGGGCATTCCCATTTCCGCAAAATACCCGGCAGCCATTGTTTCGAACCTTTCGAGCGTCCGGGCGGCGTTGGCATCCTTAGCCACGTCGATCTCGCGCGTGCCGCCCGTCTTGGGATCGGTGGAAGTCAGCCGACCACGATGTATCCCGACGGTATAGGCGGGAGCCCCGCGAATCACGCCCGCGGCAAGTACGAATATACAGGCGCTCGCACACTGCCCGGTGACAAAAACATGCGCCTTGCCCGTACGCAAAAGGCGGCCGATATTCATCGCCGCAACGCCGTCGCCTCCCATCGAGTCGAGCAGCACGATGAGTCCGGCGGGCAGCGAATCTCCCCGAACACGGGGCGTTGCCTGACGAACCGCCTCCAGCGTCTTGCCGCTGATCGGGCCTTTCAGCCTGATGACAACGGACTTGGGGCCGTCGGCTTGCGTCGCCGCGGCGGCTGGGGCCGCTGCGGGTACCTGGCTCACAGCTTGAGCGTCAACGGCAAACAGCGCACCCGCCGCGATGGCCCAGGCCGCCGCGGATTGCTTGCTGAATGCACTGATCCTGATTCGCCCTGGCACCATCCCGACCTTTTCCTGCCTCACGACGACTCGCAGCTCAATGCCCGCCCGACGGCTGACAATCAGCGCTCCCGCAGTCCCTGGTTTATCGCCAGATAAATCGGCCTGAGCATGTAGCGCAATACCGATTGGCGATCTGTAATGATATCGGCCTGAACGGTCATTCCCGGTTCGACCTGCTTGCCGGAGTCCACGCCAACGTGGGTCTTGGGCAGACTGACCAGCACTTTGAAGTAGGGTCCCTGCCGCTCGTCGACAGAACTGAACGGGGACACCATGGTCACATCACCTTCGATTATCCCGTATCGCATGAAATCGTAAGTCGCCACTTTGATTCTGGCACGCTGCCCGCTCTTGATGAACCCGATATCCGAGGGCGAAACCCGCACCTCTGCATGCATCTTGCCATCAAGTGGCACGACGTTCATGAGAGTCGCTCCCGGAGGGATCACGCCTCCCACGGTACGAAATTTCAGATCCTGCACGACGCCATCCACGGGTGAAACGACCTTGACCCGTTCGAGCCGATCCTTGAGTTTGCCCATTTGCTCCTCGGTCTGGGCCAATTCGCTGGCCGACACGTTGAGTTCATCCATGTTCGCACGCCGAAAGCGCAGCAGCTCCGCGCGTGCCTGGCTCAGATTGCGCTGTGCATCGAGCGCCTGAACCCGCGTAGCCAATTTCTCTTTTGCCAGGTCGGAACGTATCGCACTGACTTCTCCGAGGATCTTGATGTCGCTCTCAAGCTGGACAATCTGGTCGCGAGCCGTTCGCAGTGTGTGCTCCTGCTCCGCGACGATATCGGCGTACTGTCGCGGCACCTTGGAAAAATCCGCAAGCCCATTGCCGTTCAGCGCGCGCAGGCGAGCCACCCTCGCATAGAGCCCCCAGTACTTGGCACTCAGCGTCTGGTATTCGGCGCTCGCTTCGGTGTCGTTCAACCGCAGCAATTCTTCGCCCTGCTTGACCACTTGACCGTCAACCACGTTGATCGCGGCAATTCGACCGCCATCCACATGCTGGAGGATCTTGACCGCCTGAACTGGCAATATCTGCCCCGGCGCAATCGCCACCACGTCCAGGGTCGCGAAATACGCCCAGACGACAAAGGCGATCAGCGACAGGGCCGACAGCCAGATCGTGGCGCGCAGATAGGACGGCGCAACCGCCTCCTCAAGCAACAGGGCCTTGGCGACATAATTGTCGGCGCGCGCGCCGATGACAAGTGTGCGCCTGCCTTCGAGTACGCTAGTTTGGTCTTTGCTCATTGCTGTGCACTCTCGCAAAGGACTAAGTTCATTTGGCCTCCCCGGGCACTGGTGCGGACCGGGGCTTCAACAGGGCGGACGGCGCACCCGCGGCCTTAAGGTAACCCTTGTCGAACACCAGCAGCGTGTCCGCAAGCTGGATCAACTCTGGTTGGTGACTGATGAAGATGACCGTGGCCTTCCCTTTCAGGAACGCCAGGGTTTTCTCAAGTTGCGCGACGCCCTGCGGATCAAGTCCCGTGCCAAGTTCGTCGAACAGCATGATCGGCGCGCGGCTGAGGTAGACGCGTGCGAGCGAAAGCTTTTGTCTCAGGCTCGAAGAAAGCTCCTTGCCACTGGGGCCAACCCTGTACTGCATGGCACCTGGCAGCGCCTCGACTTGCGCCAGCGCGCCAGCCATGTCCAGCGCCTGGCGCAACTCCGCTGCTGTGGCGTCCGGCCTTACAAGTCGAAGGTTCTGCTCGATCGTAGCCTGGAATAGTCTGATTTCCTGCGGTGCATAACCGACCATCCGCCGAAGCACGACCGGGTCAAGCTGCCGGCTATCGATGTTGTCGATCAGGATGGCCCCGGCCTGCGGCTGATACATCCCGAGTATCAGCTTGAGCAAGGTCGATTTGCCCCCGCCATTCGGACCCGTGATTGCCACCATGTCACCGGGATCAATACGGCACTCTACGCCGACGAGCGCTGCATCCACGTTCGTCGCGTACCGGAATGAAACCCGCGCAAACTCGATCCGTCCGCTTGAGCGACGCGAAGCAGACAATCCTGCCGTCTCGGGCCGCTCGCCGGGGATCTTCATCAGCACGTCAATCTGGCGAGCCACACTGACCACACGATCAACGCGGGTCATACCGGAAAACAGTGTCTGCAGCGGACTCAGCACGCGCCACATCAGCATCATCGACGCAATCAGTCCTCCGGCCGTGACCGCCTGCGACCAGACGGCCGGGACCGACACCACAATGATCCCCAGCGCCGACATCGTCATGACGCAGTAGGAGATATTCGTCAGCAAGGCTGAAAGCTGCTCGGACCGGAAGGCGGACATCGTCGCCGCCGCTGAAATCTCCCTGAACCGCTCAAGCCAGATACGCTGCGCATTGCATTCGCGCACCGCGCGCATCCTGGCAACCATTTCGATCAGGAATTCGTTCCGACGCGCCGACGTGCTGGCAACGCGCGCGACGCGATCCTTCGATCGCGAGGAGAAAATCCTGAACAACAACAAGTAGACTGCCACCATGACAGCGTAGACGATCAACGCGACCGGATTCATGAACCCCAGGACGGCCAACATCACGAGCGTAGCGGGAGACTCCAGGATGGTCGCCGCAAGCGGTCCGGTAAACATGTCGCGGATCGCGTCAAAGCTTTGCAAACGCGTCGTCTGCGAACCGACCGAGGCCCGCTCGGTAAACGATGGCGCCATGCGCAACACCTGTTGCAGGATCGAAGCACCAAACAGGTAATCGATGCGCGCGGCGACTTGGGCGAGGATGCGCGCACGCTGTCGCATAAAGGCATAGCCCGCCAGGATCGCGATCAGGGCGCCTGCGCTTACGTACCAAAGGGAATCCAGCGCGCCCGACGGAATGATCGTCGCGTACACCACATTGAGAAACAGGGGCGCAATCATTGTCGTCGCACCGACCATGACGGCCGCGATCATGGCCTGAAGAAGCAGCGGCGAAAATCGGGTGACAGCCCGCCAGACCCAGGATTTCCCGTCCGCGACCCGCTTTTCAACGGGTTCAAAGAAATAGGCGTACCCGCGCTGGCCTTGATCCGACGATGACGCCGTCGTCCCCGCAGGATAGCCGTTGACCCGAATCTGATCACCGGAGCGCCCGATGACCACCAACGCCGGCCCCTCATCGGGCACAAACAGGCACGGCATCCGGCGCGACTCGATCGCACCGAGTGCGCAACGCGTGCGCTTACTCGAGAAACCGAGATTCACCATGACACCTTCAAAACCATGCAGATCCAGGCAATCGCCGTCGTGGGGCAACGCCTCGGTGACTTCGCGCCCCGTTTGCCGGCCGTTGAGCGCCCTGAGCAACGCCGAGAGGCATCTGGCGAGATCCGACTGCCGGGGAAATCGGGATGCTACCGCCGCGCTTACCTGCGCCCACCGATCCTGATGATCCGGATCGTCGCCCGTCCGGGGTGCCATGCTGGAAATCGGGCCGCCCTCGAAATCGTCCGGGGGAAAAGGGGCCGTCAGCTGGGTGGCCGACCCGGGGCGCTCAGCGCCAGCCTGGGCAAAGGGGGCTGGCGCCGGGCCGGTCGTATCGAGAACCAAACGCCCATGGTGCAATTGAATCGTGCGCGTGGCGAAACGCCTGAAGGAGGGGGTACGAGAGACCATGATGATCGTGGTCTTTCCGATCGCTGATTTTAGGTATGCCAGCAATAGCGCTTCGCCGTCTGCGTCGATCATCGACGCAGCGTCGTCGATCAGGAGTACGCCAGGACCCGACGCCAGCGCTCGCACGAGCGCGACGCGCTGACGATACCCGGGCGGCAGGATTTCAGAGGCGGAGTCCCCGACCGTGGTTTCCCACCCCTTGGGTAGGCGAGCGACAAAATCCGCGAGGCCAAGTGCACCGGCGATTTCGAGTGCGCGCGGAATTCTTGCGGCGTCAAAGACAGTCACGTTCTCGAGTAATGTGCCGTCAAAGAGATCCGCATGATGGGGAAGATATCCCACCAGGCTGGCCAGGTTCGGAATCGGCGCCGCGTGAATGTCTGCCCCATCGATCAGCACTCTGCCATGGTCTGGCGTGGTGACGCCCGCCATGAGGTGCAGCAACGTCGAGCGACCTGCGCCGCTACCGCCGTCGAGCAGCAGGCATTCGCCTGGCGCGACCGTTAGCGAGATACCGCGAAACATCGGATGCGCTGCGCCCGGAAACCGGTAGCCCAGGTCCAGGATCTCAACGCCGAGCGGTCGGTCAACCACAAGGGTGGCATCGGACAAAGCCTCGCCAGGACCTTCCCACCGGCCCGCGGGGAGCGGGGGTTGCTGCAACGTCTCGACGAGTTCCTTGCGCAGGATCGTGTCCTGCTGATGACGAGACCAGATGCCACCCAGACGCTGCAGCGGTGCGAGCGACCGCATCCCGAGCATCACGCATGCCGCCAATTCGCCGTTACTGAGTTTTCCGTCAATGACCAGCCAGGCCCCGATTGCCGCCGTCAGGATGGTCATGAGCGGAGAAAACACGGTGCCCAGACCCGCGGACATATCCAGGGAGTACGTCACTCTCCCGATGAGTCTCGCGCATTTTTCCTGAAGCCGTTCGTGATGCCTGATGGCAAGCGACTCCATCGTCATCGACTTCATCGTATGGATGTTGTTGATGGTCTCGAGGAGGAAGTTTCCGCGTTGCGTATCGGCGCTTTTCTGCTCCAGCACGAGTTGTGGAAATTTCGCGCCTGCACCCCAGGTCACCGCCACAAAAATCACATAGCCGACGACCAGCATGAGCCCGATCCAGGGACTCATGAGGAAGATCAGCCCGAGGTATACCACCGTAAAGAACGGCAGATCCAGGAGCTGCTGGAACATCTGCCCCGCGTAATGATGCTTGATTGTCGATACCGCCTTGAATCGCTCAAGGGCTTCGCTGCCCCCGCCTTGCTCAAGCTGATGCAACGGCTCAGCCAGCACGCGCTCGGCGACGGCCATCAGTGCGCGGTGCTCGAAGCGCGCCGCGCTCCAGGCCGTCAGATAGGCGCGCGCCAGTCGCAACAGGGATTCGACAATGACCGCCAGGGCAACCGTGACGCTCACCAGAAAGAGCGTATCGACCGACTGATGCGGAATAATCCGGTCAAACAACTGCAGCATCATCAGCGGGAATGCGAGCGCCAGCGCATTGACCAGGATGCTCGCGACAGCCAGCGTGATCCGCTCGCCGATCATTGGCGACAGCAGCTTCCTCGCATGGCCGGGGGTGATGCCGGCCTGGCCGGAGAGCAGGCCCGACTCTGTCCCAGGCAAGATGCGCGCTTTTGTCATGGCAAGCGGTCCACGGTTGATTCCGGCTGCGCCAGAGGACGCGTGGGCGAAGTCATCAGCGGCGTCATCTTGCCGCCGACCTCGGAGGCTGGCGCACCAGCGGCATCAATACCCACTGCGGGAGCCGGGCTGAATGCGGAATCTGACTTTTCCGCGGCTTCCGCCCAGCGAGCATCCGCCGCAGGCAGTTTGCCGCCGCCGTAACAGGGATCGGCGTCAAGCTTGAGGCCGCCGCCGACCGCCTTGTAAAGATCAATGGAAGCACGCAGCTGATCGTAATGCCCGTTGATCGCGGCATCTTCGGCCGCCAGCACCGTGCTCTGGATCTGGAACAACTGAACGAAATCCATCCCCCCGCGCTCGACGACAATGGCGCTCATATCCGCCAGACGCTGTGCGCGTTTTCGCGATTCGTCCAGCGACTTGTACTGTCTGGCCGTGAGGTTCACGCCAGCCAGTCCATCCTCGACATCCCGCATTGCGCCCAGGACGGTACTCGCATAGGCTTCCAGCAACTCGACATTCTTCGCGCTGGCCAGGCGAATTTCCGAGCGGCGCCGGCCCCCGTCAAAAACGTTTTGAACGAGATTGGCGCTCAGGATGTAGAACAGACTCTGGGGCGCAGTGATGGAGGAAAGCAGGAAGCTTCCGTAGCCGCCCTGCGCCGACAAGGCAAAGCTCGGCAGCAGGTTGGCCCGCGCGGCGTAAAGATCCGCCTGCGCCGACTCCAGTGCAGCCTCGGCACGACGAATGTCAGGACGGCGGCACAGGAGATCCGAGGGAAGCCCGGGGGCGATCACCGGAGCCTCGATCGCTTCGATGGAGATCGCGCTGATGCGCATGGCCGACGGCGTGCGACCCGCCAATTGGGAAAGGCGATTGAACGCGCGCTCCCTCTGCAGCTTCAAGCCGGTGACTTGCGCATCCGTATTGGACTGCAATATCAGCTGCTGCGTGACGTCGATCAGCGTCGAGTCGCCCTTTTCCAGACGCCTCTCAAGGCTGTTGCCCACCGATCGGATCGCCGCGAGGTTTTTCTCACCAACCGCAATTCGCTCGTTGAGCGACACCACCAGAAAATATGCCGACACGACCTCCGCCACAAGGCTGAGTGCGATCGATTCACGATTGAACTCGCTTGCAAGCGCAAGTGAATAGGCGGACTGCGCATTGAAGCCCTTCTTGCCCCAGAGGTCGACCTCATAGTTCACCAGCAACCCCGCCTGCCACACGGGCTGGCTTGACCAGTCCGATGTCGTGGGGGCATAGCCGACGCCAAACGCCGGCGCCTGATTCCTGTACCCGCCCGTGAAATCGATCGTAGGCGACAGGGCGGCCTTGGTGATGTCGGCCTGCGCCCGAACCTGCGCCACGCGCGCGACGGCGACCCGCAGATCGTAGTTATTGGTCAGCGCGAT
>CAITPF010000030.1 GCA_903894155.1 uncultured beta proteobacterium
CTGGCGTCTTTGCGGGCGCGAGCAGGCCTGTCGTGGTGCTGATATTCAACCCGACAATGCCAACCTCCCGCGTCCCCGGCACATCCGGCAGAAGCGGATCGCGGTCGTCCGAAAGGACGGTCAGCGCGATCGCCCGACCGGACTTAATGTTCGCGATCGAGCTCGACAGCTGATCGACGATCAAATCGACCTGTCCGCCGAGCATATCAAGGATGGCGGGCCCCGAACCCTTGTACGCAATGATATTGAACTCGACGCCCGTCGCCGCCTGCAACTGAAGGATCGCGATGTGGTTCGTGGTCCCGATGCCCGCGTGCCCAACACTCACCTTTCCAGGATTATCCTTTGCAAACCTGAGCAACTCCCCGAAGCTCGCGAAACGCGGCTTTTCTGCGCGGATCACGACAACCTGTGACGTGAACGCAATCAATCCAACACTGGCAAAGTTCTCCAGCTCGTAGCTGATCGGGGCCATCCTCGGCAGCACAACAATCGGGTTGTACGTGGTAACAAGCAGCATTGAGCCATCCGGCTCTGCGCGCGCGACTTCAGAGCCTCCGATCGCACCACCGGCGCCAGGCTTGTTCTGTATGACGACGGGCTGGCCAAGTTCTTTCGCCAACGGCGGCGCGATCACCCGCGCCACCAGATCAATATTGCCGCCCGGCGCAAAGGCGACCACCAGAGTGACCGGCTTGGCGAAAATCTGTGCCGCTGCCGGCATAACAACAGCGATGCCGCTTGCGGCGAGCCCTTGCAGGAAGTGTCTGCGTTGCATGATGTCTCCTCAGCCTCTTCGGGCACCTTGTGTTTACCACCCATTGCTTCCATTCGCCAAGTCTGTCGAAAAAAAGTTTCCGCCTGGCGCAAACAAGTGGAGATGTCTGGTGCGACTGCTGAATGCGCGTGTCGGTCACATTGCAATCTAAAACGAGCTACAAGGATGCCCGGTAGCCCGGCAGCAGCAACATCGTCACGAGCAAAAGCGCCGGCGCGTCATACGGATAACGCGCCAGCGCGTCATACGACACGCACGAGCCTGTTATCCGCGATCCATTCGCTCAAAACCGCGCGCTGCACCTTGTTCGTCGCTGTCATTGGCAGCGCCGGCGCGAGATAGATCGCCGTTGGTATCTTGAATCCCGCCAGGTGCCGTGTCAGGGTGTCGAGGATTCCACTCCATTCGAGATCGTCTCCGCCGACGACAACCGCCGCTGCAACCTCGTTGAGCCGGGGATGCGGTACACCCAACACACAAACTTGCCGCACGCCGCAATGATCGCGCATGATTTGTTCGACTTCAGCGGGCGCAAAGTTTTCGCCGCCGACGCGGACAATCTCCTTTAACCGCGCCACATAGAGCAGCGCGCCGTCATCGGTCACGGCGCCGAGATCTCCCGTGCGCAACCAGCCATCCGCCGTCAATGCCGCAGCGTTGGCTTCGGGACGGTTGTAATACCCCGGCGAAAGCGTACGGCCCATCAACTGGATCTCGCCTGGTTCGCCATCGGCCACGGCCTCACCGGTATCAGGTGCAACGATGCGAAAGCGATTGCCCGGCTGTGGCCTGCCATTAGCCGACATCCTGCTTTCCAGGGGATCATCCGGGCACCACATCGAAAATTGTCCGGCCGTCTCCGTCATCCCATAAATATTGGAAAGCCCGGGGATATCCAGTTCGTCGTGAACCTGCAGCAGATATTCGCGCGGCCCCACGGTATGGGCGACCTGCATGCTGGCAAGCTTTGCACGGGCACCCGGATCGCCCAGGGCGAGAACATCGCGGTAGTAGATCGCATGCGAAGCATCGCAACGATAGGTCTGCACGTCGTCAAGAAACCGCTCCGGATTCCAGATCGACATTGAAGTCAGCGTGCAGCCTGCGACCATGCAGACGGTGAGCGCGTGCATGCTGCCGCTGCAATGAAAAAATGGCCCTGCACTGATGAAACGACTCGCAGGCGTCAAGCGCTGACAGCGGGCGACATACGATGCTGTCAACAGGTAAGCCTCATTGGTCAACATCACACCCTTAGGCGTCGACGTCGTGCCAGACGTATATTGAATACAGAACAGGTCACTCGGCTGAAGCGACAAGGCATCATCACGGTGCGCCGCGCCGTCGCCGTCGCCGCAGATTGACCAGGCTTCAGGTGCGGCGTCGCTGGCGGCGCAGACCACGGGCCGTGCGCCATCGTCGGCAAAGATCGCCATGGCCTCGTCAACGTAGTCGCGCCCACGATAAGCACTTGTCGTGATCAGCATGCGTGCATCGGCGTCCTTCAGGATGCCGCGCAACTCCGTCGCGGTCAACCGTGTATTGACCGGCACCGAAATCGCGCCAAGCGCATTCGCCGCGAGGAAGCTCACGATCCACGAAAACGAGTTCGGAAGCCAGATTGCAATGCGATCACCCGGGGCCACATGACGGCTCAGCACACCAACCAGCGCATCAACCGTCTTCAGGAGGTTGCCATGCGTGAGCTCCTCGCCATCGATGCGCACGGCAATCTTGTCACGAAGATAGCGCGCGTTATGGCGCAGGACATCATAGAGAGTCAAACCGTCCATGCGTTTGCCAACGTCACTCATGGTCGAGCGGCATGGCCGCCCTCGTTCGTGGGGAAGGCATTATTGCTCTTCCACCTTGAGCCCCGCCTCACGGATGATCTTGCCCCATTGTTCGAACTCGGTATTCAGGAAAGCCGCATATTCCTTCGGCGTGGAAGGTTCGGCAATCTGCACATCGTTGTTACGCAACGTCGCCTGAAATTTCGGATCTTTCAAGACGGCGTTCAATTCATCATTTAACCGCGTCACGACATCTGCGGGCATATTCGCAGGCCCCAGAATGCCAAGCCACGGCCTGATGGTCAGGTCGATACCCTGTTCGAGAAACGTCGGAATATCGGGTGTCTGTGAAAACCGTACAGGCGTCGCCACGCCGAGCATGCGGACCATGCCGGCCTTGTGCTCGGACTTGGCCAGCGTCAACGGAACCATCATGGCATCGACCTGCCCACCCATGATCGCCGTGATCGCGGGCGCCGCGCCCTGAAAAGGCACATTGAGCAACTTGATGTCCGTCTTGAGTTCGAGGAGCTCCATCGCCAGCCGACCGAGGCTGCCAACGCCAAAGGACGCGAACGTCTCGTTGCCGGGACGCTGCTTTGCCAGCGCGACGAATTCAGCCACCGTCTTGGCGGGAATCTTGGGCGTCACGATCAGCGCAACCGGCAGATAGCCGACCAGGCCGACAGGCTCGAAGCCCTTCCGGGCGTCGTATTTCATATTGTCATAGAGATGCGGATCGGTCGAGTGATTGGCCGCGGCCGCGAATATCAGCGTGTAGCCGTCAGGCGTAGCCCGAGCGGCTTCTGCGGTGCCAATCCGCCCCCCGGCACCCGGCCGATTTTCGACAATGATCGGCTGACCCAGCCGCTGGCCGAGATTCAGAGCAACGGCGCGCGCCACGATGTCGGTCGCCCCGCCCGTGGGGTACGCGACCAGCATCCTGACCGGCTTATCGGGATACTTTGCGAACGCGCCATCTGACGCCGCAGCCCCTAAAACGCCCGCCATGAAAAGGCCCGATAATAATTTGAAGCGCGCGAGCGATACGCGCCCGCGAGTCGCGGCGGGCCCGCCGCGACAGGTCGCCTCAGGCAAAGTCTGCGTGTGCGATAACGTGCTGCCGTCCACTTGGCGGGTATCGTCAATTCTTTCCACGATGTCTCCTGTTTTTTTGTTGGATTATGCGACAGTATGCAAGAAAGTTCACGTTTAGGGCGAACTCGATGTTGGCGATTTAGCTTCGCACGAATGCCAACAATTTCGTGAAGTCGTTCTTGTCCGCGCAACGCAATGCGGCGAGATACCGGGCCCGAACTTCGCTTGCGCTGACCAGATTGCCGCCGCTGCCCCAGCTGAATGGCTTCTGGCCCAACTGTTTTAGCAGCGCGTCCGCCATCATGCGCGAATGCCGGCCATTGCCGTTGGGGAATGGGTGTATCCAAACCAAAGCATGGTGAAACCGAACGGCGAGCTCATCGGGCGGAAATGTTTCGTTGTCTATCCAGTATTTTGCATTGCCGAGCAACTGGTTTAGCTTTGCTGCGACCAAAGTCCAGTCGCATCCGATGTTCTTATCGGACGTTCGAAACGTGCCCGCCCACTTCCAGGTCTTATCGAACATTTTTCGGTGCAAGTCCCGGCAAAAGCCTTCCGATAAAACCTCCGGAATCCTGGCACGCCGTAGCCACTTTGTCGCCAGCAGGATGTTTTCCTGCTCCCAGTCGTTCAGTGCACCTTTCGTTTCAATGTGCGCCGGAATCAAGCCAGCGGTCTCATTCGGGTCCAGCGGGGTCTGCCCCTCCTGTTCTTCAAGGACTACCGCCATAGCTCAGACCACCTCCCGCGCAGCAGCTCTTCGGCGCGACGTGTCACCTGCCTCTGGATACGCGCATCCGTGGGCCTTTGGTCTTCCAGGCCCATCGTATGCGCCACCCCGTGCACTTCTTCGATCGCAAGCTGCGTCGCACGTCCCTGCACGACCTCCTCCAGAGGCTTGCGGGGCACGACGGCGTAAACCAGGTCACAACCCAGGCTGTCCGCCATTCTGCGCAGTTGACCAAGCGTGATGCGCTCATCCGCCTCGGACTGTTCAGACTTATGCACCGCGGACCCTGTGACACCCAAACGCGCTGCTTGTTGGCGCTCAGTCATGCCGAGAGCCTCGCGGATTTCCTTCAGCCACCCGCGCGGCGGTGACCTTTTTATCCGTAAACCCGCATAGGCGTCTAACGATGACTGGAGCTGCTCTAACCGCAAATAGTTGAAGTCGGAGGACATATTGCTAACCTATAGGTCGTCAAATTAAACTAAATGATTACCTAATTGGAAGCAGATGTCAATATATTGCTTCTAAATAGGTTACCAAATAATATTCAGCTTCCTATTATCTAATCAAAATATGCCTATTTACTTCTACTTAAGGAGGCAGATTAGGACGCCTTGCAAATGCAATCTTCGCCAGGCTCAGCCCTTCACACAAACGACCTGCTTCAGCGTGTGCAAAATTTCCGTCAGATCGGACTGATTGGCCATGACTTCATCAATGTCCTTGTAAGCACCGGGGATTTCATCGATCACACCGTGATCTTTGCGGCAAACCACGCCCCGCGTCTGTTGAATCAGATCGTCTCGCGTGAACTGCCTTTCCGCAGCGGTTCGACTCATTCGCCGGCCAGCTCCGTGCGCGCTTGAGCAAAAGCTTTCCGGGTTTCCCAACCCACGCACAATGTAGCTGCGCGTGCATTAGCGCGCGGCACGATATGGGCGATTCCCCGGAAGTGTTTCTCTTGCTAATCAAGCGAAATATTCGCCTCACGCGCCACCGCGCCGATTTTCGCAATTTCGTCCTTCACAATCTGTACAAACTGAGCCTGCGTGGCAGTGGACGGCTCGAAATCGAGTTCGCCCATGCGGTCTCTCACGCCCTTGTTCCTGAGCGCAATCGCCACCTCTGTCGATAACTTGTTGAGCACCGCCTCCGGCAGATTCGCTGGCCCCCACAAGCCATACCAGGAGTACATCTCGAACCCGGGCAATCCGCTTTCGGCAACGGTCGGAATATTCGGCAGGGCAGCCATACGTTTATCGCCCGTCACCGCCAGCACCTTCAGATGCCCGCTCCTGATGAAGCCGGAAACACCCGGCATTGGCGAGATCGCAGCAGTCACATGGCCACCCATGACGTCGGTCAACTGGGGAACGGCGCCTTTATAGGAAATGATTTCCATGTTCATTTTCAGCCCCCGGTTCAGCATCTCTTCGGAAAGATGGCTGGAGGTGCCGAGACCCGAGGTCGACCAGGTGTATTTACCCGGGGATTTTTGCGCGAGGGCGACAAGCCCCTGTAAGTCATCTGCCTCGAATTTCGGATACGTCACCACCACAAGCGGCACGTACCCTATCTGCGCAACGGAGGTGAAATCCTTTTCGGCGTCATAGGTCTTGCGCTTCACCACCAGGGGCAGGTAAACCTGACTGGATGCATGACAAAGCAGCGTGTAGCCATCCGGCGCCGCCCGCATGACCTCAAGCGAACCAATCGAGCCGGAGGCTCCTGGCTTGTTCTCGATAATCACAGGCTGCCCCAGTTGCTTTTGCAACTGGTCCGTCAGGAGCCTGCATGTGTTATCGACCGACCCGCCGGGCGTGTAGGGCACGACGACCTTAATGGGCTTGCTCGGATACCCCTGTGCCAGAACGATGTCGCTTGCCAAAATTGAAGCGCACAGCAAAAGCGGGACGATCAGCTTGTTCACTTTGATCCAGTTCCAGAAACTTCAATGCATTTTTCTGCAAACGCACAAATGGCATCGCACATTGCCTGTGGTTGCTCGGGCGCCATCGCATGGCCGGCATCCCGGACGATGCCCTCGGTGACGCGATCCCCAAGATAGACCTTCATGATATTGGGAATGACAACCGCGTCATACTCCGCCTGCAGATCCAGAATCGGGACCACATCACCACCCGAGAAATAGTCATCCACCGGAGTATTGATCCGGGCATGACTCTGCGCATCATGCGCCTCCTGATACCAGCCGTCCAGCCATACGCTCGGCTCGTGCCCGGGCGCAAAAAAGGCCTTGCGCAGACATTCCAGTCGCGCATCCCGCGATAGGGTCATGTCCCCGGAGCCGTCGATTTCAGCGCGAAGCCGGCTGTACGGCTTTTCCGGCGAGCCGGGAAGCATTTTGCCGGCAGAGGCCGCAGCCAGTACCAGGGCACGCACAAGATCGGGGCGGTCCGCGGCGACCATCCGTGCAGGCTGACTGCCCCAGGCATGGCCCACCATCACGACCGGACCTGTTTTCTCCTGATCGAGAACAGCTGCAACGTCGCCAGCAAAATCATGCAACGACAGATTTTTCATCGGTCCGGTACTTGCGCGAATTCCTCTCGGCTCGGGGCGAATCACCCGATACCCTTTGGCGATCATGCGAGGCGCCACGTCGTCATAGTCACGACCCGAGCGCGCGAGTGACGGCAGCATCACGATGGCGGGTCCATCCCCTTCATCCAGATACTGGATCGTGACGGCGTCTGACTTGCCGGAGGGCAGATAGGTTACGGATTTATAGGTTTTCATTTTTCTACTTTGCCTGAACCAGGGACAAAAAGTGGGCAAAATCATCTACCCCATCGGTTCCACGAAGTTTAACCTTCGCCTAGGATGCCTCCTCGGACGGTTATGACTTCCGTTGCCACAAAACCCATGAATTTTGAAATTGCAAGAATGCCGCCTGCAACACACCCCGGAAAGTTCACTCTCGGCGAGAGAAAGGCACAGCGACTACATAATTTATGTAGACGAAAGCGGTGACCACAGTCTCACGTCGATCGATCCGGATTACCCGGTGTTCGTGCTGTCGTTCTGCATTTTCCGCAAGGCCGAATATGCACAGGTGGTGACGCCAGTCATTCGGCAGATCAAGTTCGCGACGTTCGGCCACGACATGGTGGTGCTGCACGAAGCGGACATCCGGCGCAAGAAAGGGGCGTTCTCCCGCCTTTCGAAAGAGCCGCGCGAGGCGTTCCTGAACGCACTGAGCGAAATCATCGACGCGGCAGTTTTCCAGCTGGTGGCCGTGGTGATCGACAAGCGCAAGCTCAGGGACCGCTACAACAACCCTGCCCACCCGTACCACTTGGCGCTGGGGTTCGGACTAGAGTGCATCTTTCGGTTACTGAAAGGTGCGGAGCAGGCAGATGCGCTGACCTACATCGTATGCGAAGCGCGCGGAGCTAAGGAAGACGCCGACCTAGCGCTGGAATTTCGCCGCATCCGTGACGGAGCGAACTACTTCAACCGATCCTTGCCGTTCGACCTGATTATCGCTGACAAGAAGACCAACTCGGAAGGCTTGCAAATGGCCGATCTGACAGCGCGACCGATCGGTTTGACGGGGCTACGGCCGGATCAGGCTAATCGAGCGGCAGAAGTACTTGAGGGCAAGTTCTATCGGGACAAGGCAGGAAATAAGCTGGGCTTGGGGTTGAAGGTGTTTCCATGAGAAGCGAAACCGCATTGCAGAAAGCAGAAGGGCCCCTGTAGCACCAGGAGCCCAACGCCGGCCGCGTGGTCGCAACCCATTTGCGTCTAATTTTAGCGAATCGCTAATGATTTGCCAATGCGTCTAGGCGACGTTATCTACGCTTTTGGCAGAGGCGCCTCAAGGCGTTCAAGCACATCGAGTTCGCGAAAATCATCTCAACAGGATCAGCCGTGGAACCGCATCCGCGCTGCTCCACACAAAACCATTCTGTTCAAACCGCGTGCAAAGGGTTGTCGCATCCTTCAGGCTCAGGCCGAACACCAGAAAGCTTGCTTCACCACCCCATTCGTTCACGGGATGCTGTCCGATCCCTTCAAAGAACGTCCGCTCGCTTTGACGCAAGTGCGCCGCCAACCGTCGGTGACGATCAGCATTTTCCTCATCCGGGAGGTTGCGGCTAAACGGGTTGCAGGCGGTGATGAATGAACTGCAATCAGTCTGGTGCCAATGGTGCGCCGCTTCGAGCTCAGGATTCGCCTGATCGACAAGCAAGGTCAAGCTGCCGCAACCCAAGACCCTGTAATGTGTCTCTCGGTACGCCTCGATCAGTTCGCGTGGCAGGCTCGACTCAGAAAACAAAACCCCCTCCGTTTCATGGGTGTGCCGATGCAAATACCCGCTTGGTTGCCCCACGAGGCTCTAATAACCGAACTTGTCACGATCGGGTCGACGGCCGGACTTGTTTACAGCGGCTGCGGACACCAGCGCCTCTTTGCGCACGACGTACAGCGCCCTGGAGATCCACTCCTCACGATCGGCAAGGGGGAGTTGTCTCCAATCTTCATCCTTGTCGTCGTCGTGGGCGACATCCGTCCTGCTTTCCCAGTAAAGCTCACGTGCGCGTTTGGACACGAACTCCAGGCAAAGCTTAAAAGCCTCAGCCTGGGATACGGCGCAGTCAGTGGTTTTTCCGTCCTCCTCGACCTCGACAGACCAGGTTTCGTCAGGTCGGCGCTCGATGAACCGGTGCCCAAGGACTTTCAGCCCAAGGCCGGGAAGGTGAGCGATCATCAGGGCGTTGATGGCAGCCAGGCGCTCGACGTTCTCAGGAATAGCGAGCGGGGAGGTTTTATACGCATCCAGCCGGCCGCCCAGCGCATTCACGATCCAGTCATGTCGCTCAACCAGCGGCATGTCTGCCCAAACACGACGAAGTAGCGTGAATACCTCTGCGGATGTCGCGTCATCCGACAAGTTCCTGCCATTGACCGAATCGAGGAACGCGTCATAACCGCGCAGACTGGCGTGTTCGGCGGCCAGAATGTTCGCGCGATAGTCCGAAATCGTGACCGGATGCAGGGAGTCTCCCTTCATCGCGCGCCAACCTGTGAGCTGCCCATCCTCGTTCTGCAGAGACTCGATCAGGCGATGGGATTCGTCGTCCGCCACCAGGGTTTCGTTGGGAACCAGCAGCGAGCGGGCGATGCGAAAGATCTGCGTGAAGCGCTCAAGCTCGCGTGACGTCGCCTCGGCCTCGTTGGCGGCCTCAATCGCCGCTGTGCGCGAGGCAACGACGAGTGCGTCGTTCGTGCCGAAATTGCCGGGGGCTCGCGTCATGTTGTTTCTCGTCAAACTTAATCCACGGATTTAATGCTGTCCGAAGGAACGGTTAAATTTCAAGGGCATTATAGATTCCTGAAATCTCGGTGAGCCTGCCATAGATTCCTGGAATTTCGGTGAGCCTGCCATCGATTCCTGAAATCTCGGTGAGCCTGCCATAGATTCCTGAAATCCCGGTGAGTCTGCCCGGAGCTTTCAGCCAGGTACTTCCGGCGTTCTGGTTTGACACAAACTCGGTCCAAATCCCGGGAAAGCCCTTTTACCCGACGACGGTCGATTTCAAATCGCTACCGCCCGCGTCCGACACGTATCCCGCTTGCCCTCGGAGTCATGCGAACACTGACAGCCGACGACTGTGCGCATTACCGTGGCAAATCCAAAGTCGTTAGTGAAACAGAAACTGCGCCGATTTTCACATTGGCAATCGTTTTCATGTCGACATGCATTGTCGCTATTTGGCAATTATTTTCTTACCATCGACGTAACAAATCTAGTCTGCGTTACGGCAACCCATTTCCCCGTCAATACCTAATCACTCCTGGCGGTGCGAGGTCCATAGGAACGCATGGGCTTTAGAGGGCACCCCGGTCCGGGCGTAACGTCATGTGTGGGCAATCATTCGACCGCCCCAGTACGAGCTTCCCTTCAGCAGGATTCTTTGTGTTGCGATCACTTGACATCCTCTCCCACCTTGGCCTTCGGCCACCGCTTGCGCGGGAAGGAGGGAGATTCCTACGGCGCTATGCAAGAGAAGCCTCTCGTATAGTCGCTTCGGTGGGTTCCTGCTTCACAGAGGCTGGTTGCGTCGCGGTCTTGCGACTGCGGCCAGAGCCGTCCTCTCCACAGGCGAACAAGCGCTGCCCGCGCTCTAAAACATTGATCGCGCCAACCAGATCCGCATGGGCGGTATGTTCGCACGCGACACACTGGAATTGGGCTTGCGTGCTTCGGTTTTCAGCTGCCACGTGGCCGCAGCACGGGCATGTCTGA
>CAITPF010000031.1 GCA_903894155.1 uncultured beta proteobacterium
CCGTGGCTCGATTGCTCCATCAGCGTGAAGGTCGCCAGGCGTCGCGGATCATCGGGTTGCAGGAAAAACTCGGCCTGCCGGTAGTAATCGGCCGCGCGCATGAAACAGTTGATGGCGGTGCGGATATGGCCGGCCTGTTCCTCGGCCTGGGCGCGCGCGTAATTGCGGTCGGCAATCCGCTTCCATTCCACATGCCAGCTTTCTTCGCTGGTCGGGTCGATGCGCGAAGCGGCCTGGAATACCTCGCTGACCGCGCCGCCGCCTTCCTGGGTCTCGCCCAGGCCACGCCGGAACTGGTAGGAAAACCAGGGCGATTGAGGCCAGTGATGCCAGCCGAACGGCTCGTAATGCGCCAGGGTGTTTGCCGTGATCCGATCAATCGCGTTGTCGGGATCGCCGGATAGATTGCCCGGTTGCTCATGTGCCATATCGCTCAGACCTTCATCACATTGGTTTCAGTCGAGTGTAAGGAGAGGCTAAATTTCCTGTCAACAAAATTGTATCCAATAGGACCTTAAAATATCTCCAGACGCGGGTTTTGATCTATAAACCGCAAAGTTTGTATACAATTTTCCGTCATGAAAGCGCAATTGGCAATTTCAGGGCAGGCAACGGTCACGCTCGCACAGAGCGTGACGGATGAGTTGCGTGTGCTGGTCATGTCGGGCGAGCTCAAACCCGGCGAGCGTCTGCAGGAAGTCACGCTTTCGCAAAGGCTGGGCGTATCCCGCACCCCGGTGCGCGCTGCGCTCCACAGCCTTGCCGCAGAGGGCCTGCTGAATTACGCGCCGAACCGGGGCTATCGCGTTTGCAGCATCGAAGCAGAGCGGTTGGTCACGATTTTCGACCTGCGCGGCGTCCTGGAGGGGCTGGCGGCCCGGTTGGCCGCAGAGCGCGGCATGAACGAAACTGAAATTGCGGAATTCCGCGCGGCACTCGCACAGGGCGACGCGATCATGGCGTCCGGTGTCCTGCGCGCGGCGGATCGCGACGCCTTCGCGGAGGTCAACGCCCGCATACACCAGTTGATCGTCGGCGCGGCCGATGACCGCATGCTGGCAGACATGATTCGTGTCTGCCACAACATCCCGATTTCATCGGAACGCAACGTCATGTGGACGGATTACGACTGGTTGCGTCGTAGCCACGACGATCACCATCGCGTTCTGGATGCCATCGTGCTGCGTGATGGCCCCCGGGCTGAGCAGCTCATGCGCGAGCACGTGCATTCCGTGAAATTGCAGGTGCGCGCACAGCTCGCACAGCCGACCTGACCCGCATCACGGCACGCCCCGTCGTTCAGGGTGAGGAGCACCTGACTTCCTCCCAGCCCTATACGGCAGGCTTGTCGCGCACCTGATCAACCACCGCGCATATGCGCTGTGCGTATAAGGATATTACTTATAAGGTAATGAAAATTCGTTCGTTCTTTCTGAAGAACCGAACCGATACCATGTCGTCGTTGCCTACGCCGCGTTCGTGATGCGCGGTGGCCCCTGATTAGCAATTGACATGCGTAAAGTTAACTGGAAAGAGCAAGTCTGCCGCGCGATCGCCGTCGGCTGCATGTTGTACGCCGTGACGATCGTCGCGGATACGGCGCGTGCCGCTGAAGTCGGTTGTGCCTGCATGCAGGCTGAGCCCCATGCCGCCGTGCGAATCCTGAGCGCAGCGGAGCAATAACCGCCGGCGTGACGCCGCGCGAATCACTTCCGGAGTCCTATCGATGTCTGGTCTCGCCAGAGAACTTTGGCGCCTGCCTGCCGTATCCCTTGCGCCCTCGGCAATCGAAATCCTCACAGCTGAATTGCGGCAACGCCTGCGCCTCGTGACCGGCGCACATGCCGGGGTTCGCTTTGCCAGCAGCATGGCGGCTGAGGATATGGTGTTGGTCGATGCCATTGCGACCTCGGGTGTACCCATCGAGATTTTCACCATCGACACCGGCCGACTGCATGAGGAGACGGTCCGCATGGTCGAGGTGACCGAGCGTCACTACGGCATTCTGATCGGGCGCGCGGCGGCACCGGAGCAGGAAGTGCGCGCCTTCGTGGAAAACCACGGGCTGAACGGATTTTACGAAAGCGAGGATGCCAAGAAAGCCTGCTGCCACGCGCGCAAGGTCGTGCCGCTGAACCTGGCGCTGGCCGGCGCCGGCGCCTGGATCACCGGCCAGCGCCGGGAGCAGGCCGTCACGCGCACCGAGCTCGGGTTGGCCGAGCACGACGAGGCGCGCGGCATCGCCAAATACAACCCGCTGTTTGACTGGAGCCAGGACGCGGTCTGGAGCTATCTCCAGCACCGGAATGTCCCCTTGCATCCGCTGCATCGGCAGGGGTATCCGAGCATTGGCTGTGAGCCCTGTACGCGCGCGATCCGCGCCGACGAAGATCTTCGCGCGGGACGCTGGTGGTGGCTGCGCCAGGAAAGCAAGGAATGTGGCCTGCATCTGAACGCGGCCCAATGACAAGAGAGCGAGCAATGGAACTGGATACCGAAAACACATCTGTCGAAGTCAGGGACTGGCTGCGTGCCCAGGAGGGCGCGGTGCAGTCTCGCGCGCATCAGTCACGCGTGACGAATCCGGC
>CAITPF010000032.1 GCA_903894155.1 uncultured beta proteobacterium
ATTACCGATTACCGATTACCGATTACCGATTACCGATTACCGATTACCGATTATCGATTGCTGCAAACCGCTTACCGCGAGCCGCGCCTAGACCTGCGGGCCCCACGGGGCTGCGGTCATCAGCTGGTTTTCCTGCTTCTGCAGCATGGGACGCAACTGGCCGGCAAACGCCATGAACTCGGCATCCGCGTACACGCCTGCCCAAAACGCGCGGCGATCGGCATCATCGTCGAACTTCCAGAGGTGGACGATCTGGTTGAGCGCGCCCACGTCACCGATGAAGTACCCGGCAAGTTTTTTCGGATGCTTCGACAGCGCTGGCCAGCCAGCCTTCTTATAGAGATCGACGATCTCTGACATCTTGCCAACCACCACCGTGTAGGTGCGCAGTTCGTATATCGCCATTTTGGTCTCCCGTGTTGTCGCCGCAGGCGTGCGGCAGGATGCAGACTGCATCCGCGATCCCCGCGCCGCGACGCGGCGTGCCCCTCGTTATCCTAAACTTTAATCGATCTGCGCTGCGACAACACGAGCCCCAGGCCGCTTGCGATGATGACCCCCATGCCGGCCAGCGTGGCCTGATCCGGCGCATGGCCGAAGAACAGAAAGCCGAACAGGGACGCGAAGACAATCTGGGCATAGGTAAACGGCGCCAGTCGCGCCGCGCTCGTATTGCGATAGGCGAAGGTGAGGAGCATGTGACCCGTCATGGCAATGGCGCCCTGCGCGGCCACGAGAAGGCAGGCGCCGAAGGTCGGCATCACCCAGAAGAACGGTACCAGCGCGCTCGAGATCGCCAGGCAAATGACGCTGGTAATGAAGTTGCTTGCCACTGGGTTATCAACGGACAGCACGCGGCGCGTGAGCATTTGGTAGACCGCCAGCGCAACCGCCGCGCCCAGCGGAAGCAGCACGGCAGGCGTGAACAGCGCGCTTCCGGGTCGAACGATCATGAGCACGCCTGCCAATCCGCAAAAGACTGCGAGCCATTGCCCGAAGCGGATGCGCTCTTTCAGCACGCGCGCGGAGTATGTGATGACCAGCAGGGGCGACAGGTAGACCACGGCCGTGGCCTCGCCCACTGGCACGTAGCGAAGCCCGACGACAAAGCAGATACTCGCCATCAGCATGCAGAGCCCGCGCACCAGCTGCAAGCGCCAGAGCCGTGTGTGCAAGATGGAAAGGCCCATCGTCGGCACGTAGACAACGCCCATCAGCGCCGTCTGGACAGCAAACCGGGCCCAAACCACCAGCAGCGCGGGGTAAACCAGCGTCAGGTACTTGGCGATGACATCCTGCCCCGCAAACAGGAATACCGCGCCAAGGCTCAGCATGGCGCCGTAGAGTGGGTGCGGGGATGCCTTCAACTTTCGGGCCTGCGGCGCTTTAGCTGATCAGATGGTCGATAAGCCGGTCGAACTCCGCGGCATCGAACCTGGTGTTGTCAAAACGACGGATCGCCGGATTGGCGGGCGGCTCGATGCGACGCGGCAGATAATCCTGCCAATGGGTAAGCTTCCAGATGTCGCGCGGGTCTGCACGCAGCGCCATCCGGCGCCGCGCCTCCTCGGGGGCCAGATCGATCCACGCGAGCCGGATGTGAATCCCCGCAGGCAAACCAAGCCCGGCCGGATCAAACATGCGCCCGCTGCGAATTTCGCGCGAAAATGGGCCCACCAGAACGACATTGACGTTCATTTCGAGATTTTCGCGAACGATATCAATCAGGCCGGCGTACTCCATATCGCGAAGGTTCTCGAGATAGTACGGGCTGTCCCGGTCGTCCGCGCTGCCGGTGGTGAGCTCCATGACATGCGCACTGAAGCGCCCGTAGGCGGTGTCTTTGTCGAGAAAGAAAAAATCCTGCCCCGTGCGCGCGGAAATCAGGGGCATGGCGCGCTTGGCCAGCGTCGTCTTGCCCGTGCCGGCATGCCCGGCGAAAAGAATCAGCCTTGGAACTGACTTGGCGGTTGCACCCTGATCAATGGTCACTGGCGAGGTCGCAGGCGCGCCCTCAGGCGGCGCCGGCCTTTTTAAGGATGGCGTAAATCTGGTCTTTGATCAGCAGCTTTTCCTTCTTCAGGGACTCGATTTCGGCGTGCGTGCCGGGTTCGGTACCCGATTCCATGTTCTGGACCTTCTGGTCCAGCGCGTTGTGCTTGTCAAACAGCTTCGCGAAGTGGTGGTCGCTGGTCTTGAGACGGCTGATCAGCTCTCGGTGTTCGGGGAACATGCGGACTCCTTCAAATTGGGTTTGGCCCTCGCGACGGACTCAATGCACAAAGTCCGCCCCACTAAGCACAAGTGTAGCAACCAATCGAATGCCGGACTTCCGGGGAGAGGGGCTGGCGCGCGTCAATCCTTATTGATGACGGCAAGGTGTTCCTGAAGATTATTGATCGGTTCGGCAAAGCCTGGTTCCTCTGCAGGCGCAGCCCCCCCCTGCGGCCGCTTATCCGCGCCGTCAGGCGCGTGTTCCGGCTCGTGTTCCGGCGCACGGAACCACTTGAAGATGACCAGCAGCAACGAGCCGATCGTCATCAGCAGCCCGGCCAGCGCCTTGAGCTTGTCGAACATCGCCTGGTCGATCAGCGGTTGCTTTCGCGCCAGGTACAACAGCGTTCCTTCGGAAATCGGGAATCCTGAGGACAGCATCATGTCGTCCTCGGACAGGGGTTGCCCGAACCGGGCAGCCACCCGCAGGTCGTAGAGTGTCTCCAGGACCTTCGCTACCGCCCGGGGATTCGCCTCTTTGCTGGCAACCAGATGCATTTTCACGCCGACGACCTGGATATCTCTGGGTGGAATGGGCGGGATGATGCTGTACATATAACCCAGGATTTTCGAATCGCCCACCCAGCCAAGCTTCTTGGATAACGAGGGCGGGAACGCCATTTCCAGCACACGGTAGCCCCGGTGCTGCACGAGGAACTCGACCAGGTCTGAAGGGGCGTACGACACCATGGCGATGACATCCGGCAAATGCTCGCGAGGCAGTTCGACCAACTCATGATCGCGGTAATTGATCTCCACATAATCCACGTTTGGTACGAGACCGGCAATCTGCAGCACCTGGTGGGCAATCACGCTCACCGCACCGTTGCGCACGCCCATGTTGACCGACTTTCCGCGAATATCCGCAACATCCTCGACACCCGGCTTTACCAGAAAGTGGACGATCTCGGGCGAAACGGTCGCGACGTGACGCACGTTTTCGTACGCCGGATCCAGGCCGCCCTGTATGAAGGCCAGGTCTAGCTTGCCCTCGTCCACGAGGTCAAGCGCTTCGAGAGAACCGGAAACCGGCACGATCTTCAGCGAGACGCCCTGGTCATACGCCTCCTCCTCGAGGATGCGGGCGAGGAAATGGCGCTGACTGAGCAGGCTGCCGCCAGTGATGGTCAGGCTATGCTTGCGCGGCATCAGTTCGTACGCAAATTTTCCCGCAAGGCCAAGCAGCAGCAGGATGAGTATCCAGGCCAGGGCCATGCGCACCAGGTCATTTCGTCGAATCCTGTCCAGCAGTTCCGCCAGATATTGTTCGATATCGTTCATCGCGAACTCCGTCGGATCGCCATGTCAGCGCACCATGGTCAGGCCAAGGCTGGCCAGCAGCTTTTGCCCGTTGCGCGACACGCAGTACTTTATAAACCTGCTCGCATCGTCTGATCCTTCCGAATTCATGACAAGGTACAGATCACGCGTGAGCGGATAGCGTCGAAGCAGCACATTTTTTTCGTTGATGTCGTAACCCTCGATGGCCACCGCCTGGGTGGTGCCATCGAGGTTGCGCCCGTTGATAAAGCCAAGGCCCATTGGATCAGAGGCGACGGCCTTGTTAAGCGATTTCGCGCTTTCCATGATGCGCATACTGCGCGCGAATGCGGTGTTGCGCATCAACACCTCCTCGATCGTCGCGCGGGCAGAGGAACCCTGTGACCGCCCGAACAGGACGATGGCCCCGTCTGGGCCATTCAGTTCGCTCCAGTTCGTAATGTCACCCGCCAGAACGCCACGAACCTGCCCTGCCGTCATCGCCTCGACCGGCATCGAAGGATGCATGACGATCGCGACGCCTTCCATGCCGATCAGCGTGCTGTGCAGGTTGGGGCGATCCTCTGCGGTCGTCAGATCGCGCGACATGATCGCAAGGCTGATGCTGTCGCGCTTCAAGGCAAGCAGACCGGCGGTCGCATTCCCGCCTTCAACGACGATATCCATATCGGGATTCTCTCGCGCGAACTCCTTGGCCGCCGCCTGCACGAACTCTTCGGCGGCCCGGGATCCCGCAATCAACAGATTGCGTCGCAGTGTCATCTGGCGATAAGCCCAGTATTCGTAGCCCGCTACGCCCGCCAGCCCCGCCGTGCCGACGGCCCCGAGCACGATCAGCACGCGCCGGCGGTTCATGGCTTGCCTCCGCTGATCGGCACAAGCCCCATCGATGCGATGATTCGCTGCCCCTTTCCTGCATCAGCGCAGTAGCGCACAAACTCCGCCACCTCGGCGCGCGTCTTGTCGCGCGTGACCAGCGTCAGATCGCGCAACAGCGGATACCGCTGGGAGCTGAAATTTGCCTTGTCCGGTGCGATACCGTCGATCGCAAGCACCCCGACGCCGCTGCCATCGGCATAGGCGGCAGATGAAAAGCCGATGGCCTGCGGATCGGCCAGCACGCGGCTGACGATCTGGGATCCAAACACAATTTTCGCCTTCAGCGTGATGGGCCACCTGTCCTTGAGGACCAACTGGACCCAGGACTCGTAGGTTCCGTTAGACGGAGGCAGCACATAGACGTTGATCGCGCCTTTCGCGCCGCCGAGCTCGGACCAATCCGTGACACGGCCGGCGAACACATTTGCCAATTGATCGAGAGACAGCCCGCGCACCGCGTTCGAAGGCTGAACGATGGCGTAAAGCCCATCGCGCGCGATCGGCGTCATTGCCACATGCTGGCCCTGCTTATGCGCCGTGCGGGTCATTGCGGCGCTCATCGCGCCAGAGACCATGCCGATATCGGTCGTGCCATCCAGGACCGATTTGTAGCCGCGCGCCGACCCGCCAAGCTGAAGGGGCAGGCCGACATCCGGGTACTCGGTCATGTATTGATCACCGATCGCCTGAATCAAGGGCAATACGTTGCCTGAGCCGCGCAATTGCACAAAGACCGATGCGTGCGCGATATAAGTGGTCGTACTCATGCGCGACCTCCAATTTGAAGTAGCGCCTCGGCCAGAAGCCCGGGCGAAGTGACCATGGCATCGTGGCCCGCCTCGATTTCCAGGTACGTCCAGTCAGGACGCGATCTGGCGTAAGCACGGCTTGCCTGCCCGGGCCCATAGTGGGGCGTCACCGCAATATAAGTGACCGGCAAGCCCGCGCCGACCGGCGCATCAAGCACAAGGCGATCTTCGTACGTCGAGACTGGATGTGGCGTACAGCGCGTGCGCAGCCACGCGGCATCCTCGGGATCGACCACGCCAAACGCCGACGGATCCGGGGGCGGCATCCAGACGCCGCCAGAGGCCTTGACGGCTTGCTCCCGGCGCCTGGCGGCGATCTCCTCGCCGATGACCGAGAACGGGGACTGCCCGTTCTGCAGCACGAGGGCGTCCAGGTAAACCAGATGCGCGATGCGGTTGCGCTCGCGATCGGCGGCTCCCGTAATGGAAGCCCCGCCAAAGCTGTGCCCGACCAGGATCACGTCGCGCAGATCCTCCCACACCAGGACGTTGCAGACATCCCGCACGAACGTATCGAGGGTAATGCCGGGGCCAAGCAGGTGCGAGCGCTCGCCCAACCCGGTCTGGGTCGGCGTATAGACTCGATGCCCTGCGGCCTCGAGGATTTCCCTGACCCGTTTCCAGCACCATCCACCGTGCCAGGCGCCATGTACCAGGACAAAGGTTCTCGGATCGTCGTGAATTAAAGTTGACATGAGCAGTTCAGGATTGCCATTTCGATGGATGCATACGTTACTGCAATACTATTACGTCTCAAACATAAAAATCCCGGTTCCGGACACTGGCCCGCGCGGGAGAACACGAGGAAGGCAAGCAACATGAAAAAACTGGTCGCGGGATTGATGCTGTTCGCCGTGCTGCTGCCGCTCGCCGCGCGCGCCGAGGTCTCCGAGGTTCGCGTGCCCCTGGGCGCGGGCGGATTCGGGTTCCTGCCGTTGCATGTGATGCAAAAACACAACTTGATCGAAAAACAGACGGCCAAGCTGGGCCAGACGGTCAAGGTCAATTGGTCCAACATCGGCGGGCCAGCCGGCATGATCGACGCGTTGCTTTCCGGCTCGGCCGACTTTATTTCCGCGGGGCCGCCCTCCTTTCTCATCCTTTGGGACAAGACCAAGGGAAACGCAAGTGTCAAGGGGGTCGCCGCCATGAGCTCCATGCCCATGCGTCTGAACACCCGCGCCGCGCACCTGAAAACGATCGATGATCTCAAGCCAGGCGACAAGATCGCCGTCACCTCGGTAAAGTCGTCCATCCCGTCGATCGTCATGCAAATGTACGCCCTGGGCAAGTATGGCAAGGACCAGGTCTTTCGCTTTGATCCCTACACCGTCAGCATGAATCACGCTGACGCCGCAGCCGCCATGCTGTCGGGCAGCGGCGGCGTCAACGCGCACTTCGCCTCGGCCCCGCTCGATCAGATCGAGACAAAAAACCCTGCGATCCGCACGATCATGAACTCCGACGACGTCATGGGCGGATCGACCACCTTCACCATGATCTCGTCGACCCAGAAGTTCCACGACCAGAACCCCAAGGTCTATGCCGCGTTTGTAGCCGCGCTCATCGAAGCGCAGGACATGATCCGGAATGACAAGCGCGCCGCGGCAGAAACCCTGATCGAGTCAATGGGAGGCGGCAGCAAGTGGTCGGTCGACGAGATGGTCGCGATCCTCTCTGACCCGACAACCGTCTACACGACGCGCCCGGAGCACGTGATGAAGTACGCGAACTTCATGCACGACATCGGATCGATGAAGAATAAGCCGGCATCGATCGAGGACTTGTTTTTCAAGGGCGCGGACGTCAGCGCGGGGAACTGACCCAAGGGCTATAGAGACCGGGCGGGACGCACACGAGGCGCGCCTCTGCCTGGACCAGGTGGCGATGCGCCCTCTGCGCGCCGCTACAACGCCGCCCTGGCCAGCCGCGCGTGCCGAAGCCACTGCGTGACGAGCACCACGCCGAACCCGGCGAAGCCCACGACGTCCGCCATGTTGGACGGATACGCAAGCGCAACCCCCGCAGCCACCATGACGACGCGCTCGAAAAGATTCGTCTTTTCGATGAACCACCCCTGCAAGCCGCCGGCCAGGCAAATCACCCCGACGATCGCCGTGAACGTGATCCAGCCGATCTGCAGCCAGTCGGCCTTGGCGAGCGCCGGAATCGACCCCATGAGCAGCAACGATGTCCCGGACTTGTCGAGCGTGAACATGAACGGCACCAGGATTGCAGGCGCGACGTACTTCCAGGTCTGCATCGTCGTCTTGTAGGGATCGCCCTTGCAGATCGCCGCCGCGGCAAAAGGAGAGAGCGCCGTCGGCGGGGAGACCTCCGACAACACGGCATAGTAGAAAATGAACATGTGCGCCGCGAAGGCGGGCACGCCCAGGTTGATCAGCGCAGGCGCCGCGATCACCGCGCAGATGATGTAGGACGCGGTGACGGGAACCGCCAGCCCGACAACCCAAACAACCAGCCCCGTGAATATTGTTGTCAACAGCAGCGAACCGCCTGCATACGCGATCACGATGGAGCTGAACTTCAGGCCGAGCCCGGTCAGCGTCACTGTTCCGACGATCAGCCCCGCCCCCGCGCAGGTCACAGCGATCGCCAGCACGCCCGTCGTGCCGGACGCCAGCGCCTTCGTCAACCCGGAGTTGTACAGGCCCGAGACAAAGGGCAACTTTCCCGTCAGCAGATCCCACGGAATGATCGCGGTGTCCCGGCGCAGCATGCTGCTCGCGGCCGACACCACCGTGGCCCAGAACACGGACATGATGGGCGAAAACCCGTACATCATGAAGACGACGATCGAAATCAGCGAGAAAAAATGGAACCAGTACTTCTTCGTCAACCCCCACGCGCTCTCAACCGTCTCGAAGTGGATGTCCTTCATGCCGTACTTGCGCACGTCGATCTCGACCATCACGAACAGCCCGAGGTAGAAAAGAATCGTCGGGATCGTCGCCATCAACAGGACATCGAGGTACGAAATCTTGAGGAAATCCGCGATCAGGAACGCCGCAGCACCCAAAACGGGCGGGGAGATGATCGCACCCAGGCCGCCTGCCGCCAGCAACCCGCCGGCGGCATTGCGGTCATAGCCAACCTTCTCAAGCATGGGCGCTGCGACCGATCCCACGGTCACCGTCGTGGCCACACCCGAACCCGAAGGGCCGCCGAGCAGGAACGAAGACAAGACGATCGTGCGCCCCACGCCCGAGGATTTACCGCCCATCGCGGCAAACGAGAAATCAATGAAGAATTTTCCGGCGCCGGTGAACTGCAGGAAAGCGCCAAAGATCGTGAACAGGATGATCAGCGTCGCTGAGACGTCAACGGCCGTGCCGAAGATGCCTTCGAGCGTGAGGTACATGTAGCCCACAAGGCGATCGATGTCGTAGCCCTTGTGCGTCCAGGGTGCCGGCAGATAGTTGCCGTAGAGCGCGTACAGAATGAACAGGGTCGTCACGGAAAGCAGGATCAGCCCGTTGGTGCGCCTGAGCGCTTCGAGGATCAGCACGATAAACATCACGCCCACCGCAACATCCGTAGGATCCGGCGCAGTGTTGCGGTCCATCAGGTCTTCGCCGCCCGCGAGAATGTAATAGGCCACGAAGATCGCCGCGAGCGCGCATACGACATCCCACCACATCAGCCGGTTCTTGAAGCGCGCGGCAATCGGAAAACTCAGGTACACGAGAAACAGCACCAGGCTCACGTGGATCGTGCGCAGCTCCTGGGTCGGGACGATGGAATAAGCCGCGTACAGGTGGAAGAGCGACATGCCGACCGCCACCAGGGTAAGGAAGGTCGCCAGCACACCGCGATACGTGTTGGAATCCCCCTCCTCCTCCCGGATGAGCGCATCGAGCTTTTCCAGCGTCGCTTCGTCGATCGCGGACTCGGGAACTTCAATGAACTCCGACTGTGCCATGCCCTTCCCTTGAAAACAGTGTTCGGCGGCACCAGTGCGCTGCGCACCGCGCACCGCGCGCAAGCCCCGCGCTAGTCGACCTTGACGCCCTTCTCGCCGAAATATTTCAGCGCGCCGGGATGAAACGCAAGGGGTGTCGCAACCGCCTTCTGGTTCTCGAGTTTGACGTTGGAATACTCCTGGTGCGTGCGCACCAGCTCGGGCATATTGTCAAAAATGGCCTTGACGATGGCGTACGCCTCGCTATCGGGCATCTTGGCGCCGACGACCAGGATATTGGAGACCGACGAATTCCGGTTGTCGGCTGCCATGCCGCTATAGGTATCCTTCGGAATGACATCCGTGAAGTAGAGGTTGCCGTACTTCTTGTTCATGGCCGCCACTTCTTCGGCGTTGTCGATCATGACGATCCTGGTACCCGGCGTGTTCGCCAGATCGGTCACTGCGGCCGTCGGCAATCCGCCAACCCAGAAAAAGGCGTCGATCTTACGATCCTTGATCGCGTTGACCGATTCGGCAACGCCAAGGCGCTCACGCTTGACATCCTTATCCTTGTCGAGCCCCGCGGCCTCCATCAGGCGAAACGCCATCAGTTCGGTCGCACTGCCCGGGCTGCCCGTGCTCACGCGCTTGCCCTTCAGATCCTTCATGGTCTTGATGCCGGTCGAATCGACTGTCACCACGTGCATCCGGTTGGGATAGAGCACCAGCAGGGTGCGCAGATCGACCTTGCCGCTCGCAAACTTGCCCAGGCCGTCCTGCGCATCCTTGGCCGCATCCGACATCGTGAATGCCATGTACGGTTTGCCCGTACCGATGAGCTTGAGGTTGTCGACCGATCCGCCGGTCACTTCGGCTGTTGCGGCCATCCCGGGGATCGTCTTGGATAGCACGGCGGCCAGCCCCCCGCCCATCGGGTAGTAGACGCCGCCCGTGCCGCCCGTGGCGATCGACATGTTATCGGCATGGGCGCCGCCGGCCAGCGCAAGCAGTGCAAACGCAAGGAATCGAAACAGTTTCATCATGGTCTCCGCATTGAAGTCGCGCGGTGGCGCGGCGTTCGTCGATCGTGTCATCCGACCTGCCGGAAAGGATAATGGAAAGCCCCTGCCAGTACAACGGCGGCGAAGCTTTTCCTGGAACGGATGGCATGTTTATTGCTTCGGTTCAGCGGTTAACATTCATGCAACATCGAAGGAAACACCCGTGAACAGCATCCTGCACCATCTGGCGACACTCGCCGCATCGTCCATCCTCGCCATCGGCACGCAGGCCCTGGCCCAGCCCGGGCCCGAATACCCGACCAAGAGCCTGCGGATCGTAGTGCCATTTCCCGCCGGCGGGGCCACGGACATGCTCACCCGCGGTGTCGCCGAGCGGCTTTCCCAGCGCCTTGGCCAACCGGTTGTTGTCGAAAACAAGCCCGGAGGCGGCGCCAATATCGGCGCACTGGCAGTCGCCAAGGCGCCCCCCGACGGCTATACGCTGCTGATGGGCTCGATCGGTTCGCACTCCATCGCGGTCACCTACTACCCCAACGTGGGGTATGACATCCGAAGGGATCTGGTGCCGATTTCAACGACAGGCACGCTGGGCAACGCCCTTTTCCTCAACGCCGAGGTTCCGGCCTCCGACCTGGCGAGCCTGGTCAAGCTGGCAAAGGAGAATCCGGGCAAATTCACCTGCGGATCGTCGGGCACGGGCGGCCTGATCCACCTCACCTGCGAAATGTTCAAGTCGCGCGCGGGCATCGACGTGCTGCATATTCCCTACAAAGGGACTTCCATGCTGATCCCGGATCTGGTGTCCGATCGGGTGACGATGGCGCTCGATACCATTCCGCCCTACTTGCCCCTGCTCAAGGACGGAAAACTCAAAGTGCTCGCGGTCACGACCTCAACGCGCTCGCCACTATTGCCCGATGTGCCCACGATCGCGGAGTCGGGCTATCCGGGTTTTGATTCGATTGCCAGCTATGGGCTCTTCGCCCCGGCCGGCACGCCCGCCGCCATCATCGAGCGGCTGAACCGCGAGGTCAATGCGGCGGTGAACGACCCGGCCCTTCAACAACGGATGCTGGAGCAAGGCATCGAGCTCAAGGGAAGCACTGCAGCGCAACTGCAGGCGTTCGTGGAGCAGGAGGTCGCGAAGTGGGCCGAGGTCATTCGGGTCGCCAACATCCAGCCCGAGCGTTGAGCGCTGTGGCCGCCCGCGCTCAGATCACGAGCCGCCCGCACTCAGATCACGAGCTGCCCGCGCTCAGATCACGAGCTGGGTGCCAAGCTCGACGACCCGGTTGCTTGGAATCTTGAAAAAGTCCGTTGCGCTGGTGGCGTTCTTCGTCATCAGCTTGAACAGATGCGCGCGCCACTGCGCGAAATTCTTGCGCGCTGCCGGCACGATGGTTTCGCGCGAAAGATAGAACGTCGTCTCCATCATGTCGAAGGTAATGCCCATCGGCTCGCAAAGTTTGAGTGCGCGCGGCACGTCGGGGCTTTCCATGAAGCCGTACCGGATAACAATGCGGATAAAGCCATTGCCAAGCTCCGCAACCTCGACGCGCTCGGCGTCCTTGACGGTGGGCGTGTCCGCCGTCAGTACGGTGACAAGCACGACGCGGTCGTGCAGGATCTGGTTGTGTTTCAAATTATGGAGCAGCGCTGCGGGTACCCCGTCGCGCGAGCTTGTCATGAAGATGGCGGTCCCGTGAACGCGGTGCACATCGCCGACGGAATTCACGAAGAACTCCATCGGAATCGACTGCGCAGCGGTTTCGTGACGAATGATGCGCCTGCCGCGCCGCCACGTCGTAAGGACCGTGAACGAAACCAGGCCGACCGCGAGCGGGAACCACCCGCCCTCTGGAATCTTCATCGCATTGGCGGAGAAAAACGCCATGTCGACCAGCAGCAGCGGACCGGCGACCAGCAGCGTCAGCAGCCAGTGCCAGCGCCACAGCAGAACCATCACGAACCCGATCAGGATCGTGTCGATCATCATGGTGCCCGTCACGGCGATCCCGTAAGCCGCAGCCAGGTTCGATGAGTTGCGAAACCCGATCACCAGACCGATCACGGCCAGGTAGAGTGTCCAGTTCGTGAAAGGCACATAGATCTGCCCCTCCTCGGTGCCGGAGGTGTGAACGATCTGCATTCGCGGCAAAAAGCCCATCTGCACCGCCTGCCGGGCAACCGAAAACGCCCCGGAAATGACCGCCTGGGACGCGATCACGGTCGCCACCGTCGCCAGAACGACCATGGGCAGCAACGCCCACTCCGGCGCAAGCAGGAAGAACGGATTATTGATCGCATCGGCCGACTGCAGCAACAGCGCGCCTTGACCGAAGTAGTTCAGAACGAGGGCTGGCAGGACGAAGCCGAACCAGGCAAGACGAATCGGGAACCGACCGAAGTGGCCCATATCCGTATAGAGCGCCTCGCCACCCGTGACGGCAAGCACGACCGACGCGAGGGCCAGGAATGCCAGTGTGGGATGGCCCGCGACGAACCGGAAGGCAAAGACCGGATTGAGGGCGGCGAGCACCGCGGGGTTCTCGATCACCTGGATCAGCCCGAGTACGCCCACGATGGCGAACCAAACCATCATGACCGGACCGAAAAACATGCCGACTATCCCGGTGCCGCGATGCTGGATGAAGAACAGGCCCGTGAGGATCACCACGGTCGCTGGCACGACGAACGGGGTGAGCGACGGCGCGACGATTTCCAGTCCCTCCATCGCCGAGAGCACCGAAATGGCAGGCGTAATCATGCTGTCGCCATAAAACAGGGCCGCGGCGAAAACGCCCAGCATGGTCAGCACCCACGATAGGTTGCGCCCCTTGGCGTGCTCGGAAACCAGCGCCAGCAGCGCAAGCGATCCCCCCTCACCCCGGTTGTCGGCACGCATGATGATCGCAACGTACTTGAACGAAACCAGAATCATGATCGCCCAGAACACCAGCGAAAGGATCCCCATGATGTTGTCCGGGGTGACAGGTATCGGATGATGGCCGTTGAAGATTTCCTTCAACGCATAAAGCGGACTCGTCCCGATATCGCCAAAAACGACGCCGATCGCACTAACTGTCAATGCTGGCAGTGCTTTGCGTTCTTGCATGTACTTATCGGCCTGACAAATTACAATGAATGGGTCAATTGTATTGGCTACTGGGCTCGGAGGTAAAAATTGAAGCGGATCCTGTTGATTTTGCTCTTCCTGGCGGCCTGCTGCGCGGCGCGGGCCCAGGATGCTCGCAGCCCCTCGCTGGGGCAGACAATCTACCTGCCAATCTATTCCAGCATGCTCTTTGGCAACCTGAGCCGGGGCGGTGTTCCCTCCAGAGTATTGCTGTCGGCCATGGTCAGCATCCGCAATACCGATACGTCGCGCGCCGTGCGGCTGCTGTCGGTGCGATACATTGATTCGACTGGCAAGCTGCTTCGGGAATACCTCCAGGAGCCGGCGACGATTGAGCCGCTGAGTACACGAGAGTATTTCGTCGAGTTGCACGACGATTCGGGCGGCGCGGGCGCCAATTTCCTGGTGCGATGGGAAGCGGATACTCCCACCTCGCCACCGTTGCTCGAGGCGATTCACGCCAACCTCGATTCGGCCAGGGGCGTGGTGTTCATCACCCAGGGCATTTCGGTCAGTACCCCCTGAGATGGCAAAAAGCCGCAGCGAAGTCGGATATCTCTTTCGCCTGCTGTTCCTGGCGCTGGGCGGGCTGGTTCTTGTCAGTGTCCTGGGCACCGCCGGCTACGACCTGCTGACCGACGGACGCTACCCGCTGTTCGACAGCTTCTACATGACGTTCGTCACGATCTCGACCATCGGCTTTGGTGAGATCATCGACATGTCCAACAATACGCCGGCCAGGGTTTTGACGGTGACATTGGCCGTTTTTGGAACTGGCATGCTCTCGATGGCGTTCTCGATCGTCACGGTCATCGTCCTCGAATCCGACATCAACGGCACCCTCAAAAGGAAACGCATGGAAAAGTCCATCAAGAAGCTCAAGGATCACTACATCCTGTGCGGACTCGGACGCGTCGGGCGCAACGTCGCCAACGAACTGATCGCGACCGACCGCCCGTTTGTCGCCATCGATGCCAAGGTGCAGTCGCTCGACGAATACAAGGAAAAGGAGCCCGGCCTGCTCTACCTCCAGGGCGACGCGAGCGACGACGATGTGCTGCGACAGGCCGATCTGGAAAACGCTGCAGGCCTGTTCGCCGTGACGGGCGACGACTCCATGAACCTTATGATCGTCATCACTGCCAAACAGTTGCGCCCGGAGATGCGGGTCGTCGCGCGTTGCCACGAGGTGCGCAATATCGAAAAGATGCAGAAGGCTGGCGCCGATGCGATCGTCTCGCCCGACTTTACCGGCGGCATGCGCATTGCCTCGGCAATGCTTCGCCCCCACGTCACCACGTTCATGGACGAAATGCTCAAGACCGACGGCAACTTCCGGATCGAAGAAGCCCTCGTGCCCCAGGGGTTCAAGCCAAGAGCGCTCGGCGCGCTCGGTGTGCGCGGATCGGGTTGCCTGCCGATCGCGTTGCGCCTGCAGGGAGGCGCCTGGGAGTTCAACCCGCCACCCGAAGTGATCGTCGAACCGGGCTGCCTGCTGATGGTGATGGCCAATGCCGACGGACGGCGCGCGCTCCATACCTGCCTGGGCGGCTAACGCCGTGTCGCGCGACACGGCCCGCCCGGCTACCAGGAGCGCACCCGGCCCGTGTCCACGTGTACAAATTGCTCGCGCGGATAGAAGCCAACGCCGCCGAGCTTAAGCGACAGCGCCGCATCGCGAAGATCTTGCAGCGGCACGCCGGGCATGCGCACATCGATGGCCCGCCCCTCCATATGCAGGCTGTGGCGCGCGACCCCTTGGCCGCCCTTGGTCCGTAGCCGCTCGTTCGTCGCAGGACTGCGGTAACCGGATATCACCTGGTAGCCGCCCTGCACTCCCAGGGTCGCATGCAACCGGAACAGCAGATCCAGCAATTGCGGATCAATCAAGCCGACATCACCCGAATAGTGATCGCGCAAAAAGCGGTTCATCCGGTCCAGCGCCGGATCGATATATCTGCCGCCAACCGCGTAAACCAGCTCGATGCGCTCGCGGGTATGCGTATGATCAAGCGACAGCGATCTCACGCCATCCGGTGTGCCGGGCATGGCGCGCGCGATCAGAGGCGCGCCGATCCCCGCCACGACCAAATGACGCGACAGCGACAACAAGCGCCGTCGCCCGGGGATTCTCAGCGGATCATTTGCCATGTGTCACCTCGTGACAAGACTCCTTACCCTTCCATTGTCGATCCAGGCCGGTCACTGGACAAGGAGCTCCGGGCGCCTTTGTTGACGAATCGCATCCGCAAGCAGTTTGTCATGCCCGTAAATGTCGGCAAAAAAATACACCTTGCCGGCGCGGACAATGACCGTGCTGTAAGCGATCAGCACGGGCAGTGGCTGTCGCAGCGCAATGGTGCGCGATTCTCCCTTGCTCATCGCGTCGCGAATGCGCTGCAGCGTCCAATCCGGCTGAGGTGCCAGAACGAATTGCGCAAGCGCCACGGGATCTTCCACGCGGATGCACCCGTGGCTGAAATCGCGCCGCGCGCGTTCGAACAAGCCAACGGCGGGCGTGTGATGCAGATAAATGTTGTCGTTGTTGGGAAACACGAACTTGATGTCCCCGAGCGCGTTCCTGGCACCAGGACGCTGCCGGATCCTCGCCGATCCCTGCAAGACGGCCTGCAATGCCGATTCGCTGACGTCCGGCGCCACGCGACCATCGGAGAAAACAAACTCCATGTCTTCGCGACGAAGGTATCCGGGATCGCGACGGATCGCGGGGACAGTCTCGGCGCGGGCGATTGAAGGCGGGATGTTCCAGTACGGGCTGAATTCGATGAAGCGCATCTCCTCGTCGAACACGGGCGTGCGGGTATTCAGCGCACGACCAACGATGACCTTCATTTCGACGCGCAGGTCGATGCCGCCATCGGGCCGTAATTCGTAGGCCCGCAGCACGAACTCGGGAATATTGACGACCACCATGCGCGGCGCCTGCGAAAGCGGCGTCCAGCGCAGCCGCTCCATCGTGAGCGCGATCTGCCGTACGCGACCTGCCGGCGTGACTTGAAGCTGGTCGAACGTGGCCGGGCCGACCACGCCATCCGGATCAAGCCCATGCCTGCGCTGGAACGACTTCACGCCCTGGACCACGGCACCCTCATACTTGTCCGTTGGAGCCGCACCCGCCGTCATGTCACCGAGGCGCTCAAGGCGCAGGGCGAGTTGTCCGACGCCAGCATACGGTTGCCCGGGCTCGAGCTTGCGCGACGGCAGCGCAGCGAGCGGCGCACGCCACGCGGGATCCTGCTCCAGCGCAAGATATTGCGCCAGGGCCCGGCGCAGCGCCGGGTAGAGCGCAAACGCAGGCGCAGCCTCCTGAACGGCCTGCGCCAGACGATCCTGATCGAGTGCGTCACGCAATACAGCCCTCGCGTCGTACCGCCGGGTCGAACCCCCATCGAAATGCTCGTGAATCTCGCGGGGATCAATGCGCCCGGAATGCAAATCCGTAAGGAAACGCTCCACGGCGAGCGTCAGCGCCTGGTCGATGCGTTGCACGCGAAGCATATCCGGCACCGGGTGACCGGAAAACGCGTAAATCGCAGCCGTCAGCGCATCCGCCTGGTAATCCTCTGCGCGCAGACCCTCCAGTCGGGCGTTGGACAGAATCGTGACGGCAAGCATCGCCTGCGCCGTCGGAACGCCCTGCCGGAACCAGTTCAGGTTCCCGGCCGGCGCTGCCTGCGCGCCCGTCAGCATGGCAATCGACAACGCCATCACGGCAAGGCCGCAGCGCGATGCGACCGCGAGGGCGGCCAAGGCCCTCGCAGAACAGACTGCAGCAACGGCAGTTGCCCTCTGACCTCGCGCGCGCGCCGCTTGCGCCCAACACATTGCGCTCTCCATCCGTTCAGTCGATGACAAGTCGATCCTCAGGCAATTTCGCCTTTTCCATGCGCTCGGCCATCGCGCGACGCCCGGATTCCGGATCGCCACCCTGCCCGAGATAGTGTTGCCAGAACGGCGTGGTGATTGCATTGATTCGCGCCCACGCCGCGGGATCACCGGCTGCATTCACCGCGGGATCGCGGCTGTAGCGGGACGCATCAATCGGCTCTCCCGCAAACGTCATGTGATCGGCCCTGGAAAGCACCAGTAATTGCCGCTTTCCCCGGGGCAGGTTATCAAAGACCGCAAGACGATTCGCGAGCGCCGACCCCAGCACCATCGCTTCTTTGCCGGATCCGATCGTCACGAAGCTATCGTGATCGCCCGTGACGCAAAAAAACGGGATATGGACGCTGGCCATCGATTTAGCCCGCTCGGCCGACAACGCGCCTGGTGAAAAGGCAATCGCGGCGCGAACGCGCGAATCGCTGACATCCCGCCCGCCAAGGCGCTGGCCGGCGATCGATTGCGCCGTCAGCGCCCCGAACGAGTGGCCTGCCACGCCGATGCGCTGCGCATCCACGCGCCCGGAGATCTCTTGCGTCGTGAGGCATAGCGAGATGACATGACTGCAGTCGGCGACGCGCAGCCCGTATTGCGCGACCGCGAGGGCACGCGCGAGGTTTTCATGCAGCGTCGTACCGTCCGTGTCCCATAAGCTGGAACCGGTGACGGGATGATCGAGCGTCACCACGAAAAACCCGGCCTCTTGCCACGCTTCGCACCAGGCCTGCCCTGCGGACAGACCACAACCAATGCCGGGGGAATACAGAATCAGGCCGGCGCGGCCCTCGCCTGCAGGGATGCGCACGCGTAAACCGATATCGCGATTCGTCAGCGGATCGGTCACCGAGACATCGAGCATGCGCGCCCCCGCCTGCGCGCGGGCGTCGGGCGACATGAACACACTGGCAAGCGGCAGGGCCGCCCAGACGGCCAGCAAGCGGCGTCGGCTGCGCGAGCGCACTGCGGCGGTTCCGGTGCGTTCGCTCAGTGCCCCTTCTATTTTGCAATGCCCTTGGGATAGCACAGGCCCCCCGTGATTTCAATGGTCGTCGCGTTCAGCGCGGCGTTCTTCACACAATAGCCGATCATGTCGGCGATCTCCTCGGGGTGTACGAGGCGACCAAGGTGCACATCCTGCAGGATCGCCTTGAGGGCCTCCTGATTCATCTGCGCGAGCAATCCCGTTTCGGTGTAGCCCGGCGCGATACCAACGACCCGGATATTTCGGATTCCGCGCAGCAAAAACTCGCCCACCATGACCTTGGGCCACAGATCGATCGCGACCTTCGCAGACGAGTAGTTGAGCTGGCCGAGCTGGCCGACCTTGTTGACCGACGAGATCGGCACGAGCAGCCCTTCCCATCCGCCGTTGACCATCGCCTCGGCGGCATCGCGTAGCGTGAGGAAGCTGCCCGTGAGGTTGACGTCAATCACGGGCTTCCATTTGTCCAGGCCTAGCTTCTTGGACACGGTGCCGGTCTCGCGATCGAGCGTGAGCATCGTGCCGTCCCGGATGATGCCAGCACACGTGACGGCAATGTTCAGATGTCCGAAGGTGTGCACCGTCTCAGCCACGAACCGCGCCGTGTCTGCTTCGCTGGTGACGTCAGCCCGGATACCGATGGCCTCGCCCCCGGTGCCGCGGATTTCCGCGACCACGCGATCGATTCTGTCCTGCTGCATATCGACGATCGCGACCTTTGCGCCATTGGCCACGAGATACTTTGCCACGGCTTCACCGATGCCGTTTGCGCCGCCGGTGACAATCGCGACGCTGCCTTTGATTTCCATGATGAATTCCTGATGATGATTGTGCTGCAGGCTCCATTTTAGGCGAGGGAGAACCCTAAGTCGTTTGCGATGGTTTGTGAGGGAAAATACCACCATAACTAAGCAATGTCGGCCGCCGAGCCGGCTCACCCCGAGGAGACAAACATGCGGATCGGATCAAGGCAATTCCCTGGAGCGCTGGACCGCAGGTGGTGCCTGGCGGCGCTCGCCGGCCTCGGGCTTTTCTGCGCGCTGCCCGCCCAGGGCCAGGCGACGTATCCTGATCACGCGATGCGCATGATCGTGCCGTGGCCCGCAGGGCAGGCAACCGATCTGGGTGGGCGTCTCATCGCGCAGGAGTTGTCCAGAGAGCTTGGCCAGCCCGTCGTGGTGGAAAACAAGGCGGGGGCCGGGGGGACGATCGGCACCGACATGGCAGCCAGGGCGACACCAGACGGGTACACCATCCTGATGGCATCGAGCGGGCCGGTATCGGTCAGCCCACTGATGCAAAAGCTGAATTACAACCCCGACAAGGACCTCGAGCCGGTTGCCATGGTGGGCTTATCCCCCTACACGCTGGTGACCGCACCGGATTTTCCAGCGAAAAACCTCGACGAGTTTCTCAAGCTGGTCAAGGCAAGTCCGGGAAAATACACGTTCGCGTCATCCGGCACCGGCGCCACCGCGCACCTGATTGCAGAATCGTTCAACGGCACGGCCGGAATCAAGGCGATCCATATTCCGTACAAGGGATCGTCGCCCGCCCTCACCGACGTCGCGGGCGGCCAGGTGGCCTACAGCGTGGAGACGGCAGCGTCTACCATGCCGCTGATCCGCGCCGGCAAGCTCAAGGCCTATGGCGTTTCGCTCAAGAAGGGCAGCAGCGTCACGCCCGGTCTTGCGCCCTTCGCGTCCAATCCGGCGCTCAAGGATTTTGACCTCGGGGCCTGGATCGGCGTGATGGTGCCAGCGGGCACCCCAGCGCCGGTGGTCGCCCGCCTGAGCGTCGCCATCGACAAGATCATGAAAAAGCCCGAAGTCCAGCAGGCCTTCGGCACGATCGCCATCGAGGTCGATTATCGCGACGCCCCGGAATTCCGCAAATACCTGCAATCGATCAGCAAGGAATTCGACAGGGTCATCAAGGCCAACAACATCAAGGCGGAATAGCGTCAACATGACAGGGACAGCAACAGAAGTCAGCACGGGCAGCCCTTCTGCGCAGCGCGCAGACACCCGACCGACCGCTTACATGGACCGCACCCGAGCGTGGTATCTGGCGCTCGGCTATGGAAATCCCTACCAGTGGGCTCATTACGAAGATGTCCCGTTTGCGAATCTGCGCAAACCGCTGGCGGCCTGCACGGTGGGCTTGGTGACGACGGCCGCGCCGTTCCAGCCCGGCAAGGGCGATCAGGGGCCAGGGGCGCCTTACAACGCGGAGGCAAAGTTTTATACCGTCTACTCAGGCGACACAGCGCTTGACCACGACCTGCGCATCGCGCACGTCGGAATCGATCGCAAGCACACCAGCATGACCGACAGCAACAGCTGGTTTCCCCTGCCGCTATTGCGAACGTTCGCGCGCGAAGGTCGGATCGGCAGGCTCGCCGCACGCTTTCACGGTGCCCCCACCAATCGAAGCCAGCAACACACCATCGACGTCGACTGCCCCGAGATCGTTGCGCGATGCCTCGCGGACGGCGTGGACGCCGTCGTGCTCGTGGCCAATTGCCCCGTCTGCCACCAGACGCTCAGCCTGGCAGCCCGCGCGCTCGAAGCGGCGGGGATCGCCACGGTGCTCATGGCGTGCGCGAAGGATATCCCCGAGCATTGCGGCGTGCCACGCATGCTGTTTAGCGACTTCCCGCTCGGCAACGCAGCGGGCAAACCGCATGACCCCGACTCGCAACGTGAAACACTGGAGCTTGCCCTGCGCGTGCTCGAAGCCGCGCCGTGCGCGCGGTCGACCGTCCAGTCGCCACAACGCTGGAGCGACTCACACGACTGGAAGCTTGATTACTCTAACCCCGACCGGCTTAGCCCTGAAGAGCTCGCGCGCCGCCGCGAGGAATTTGACCGCGGCAAGGCGCAGGCGCAGGCGTTGCGCACGGGCGCCTGACGCCATTGATCAACCAATAAAAACTACAAAACCCAGACTCCACGCCCTGGATCACCAGATCGACGTTCCGCCGTCAACGGTCATGACCGAACCGGTCGCAAAGGATGCCTCGTCCGATGCAAGCCAGAGCATCGCGCGGGCGATCTCGTCGGGGCGACCCATACGATTCATCGGTGCGCGCGCCTCAAGCGTCTGCCTGAGCCTGGCCGGATCGTCAGCCTTTGCAAATATCGCGTCAAAGTAAGGCGAACTGATCGTGCCGGGTGCCACCGCATTGACGCGAATGTTCTGCGCGACGTGATCGATCGCCATCGCGCGCGTGAGCGAGCAGATGGCACCCTTCGATGCCACATAGGCCGCGCGGCTTGCAATGCCCACGACCGCCGTATAAGACCCTGTATTCACGATCGACCCGCCACCGCCCTGGGCCATCACCGGGATAGCGTATTTCGAGCACAGGAAGGTGCCGCGCAGGTTCACCGACATCAGGCGATCCCAGTCATCCTCGTCAGTGTCGACCACTGTCGCGGCAATCCCGTAACCCGCGTTGTTGATCAGGATGTCGATACGGCCGAACGCATCGGTCGTCGCCCTGATCATCCTTTGCACATCTGCTGAAGACGATACGTCCGTGGTCACAGCGATGCTGCCGTTTCCGATCAGCTGCGCGACCTCCTGCGCGCCTTCCCCGTTCTTGTCGGCCACCACCACGCGCGCACCCTCACGCGCAAACAGTTCGGCCGTGGCGCGCCCGATTCCGCTGGCCGCGCCCGTAATGATGGCCACCTTGTCCTTGAGTCGCATTCTGATCCCCCACATGTTGTCACGCCGTCGATCCGGCGATTGTCAGATAGTGTGATTTGCCCGAGCACCTGGTTCAGGCGCCACGGCCCGATGCGCGGGCCGCGAGTTCTTCGCGCGTGAACGGCACGAGTCCGCCCGCGCGTACGATGCGCTGCACATAGGGCGAGGCCGCCACGGCACGAAACACGTGACCGCCCACGCGAAACTCCCCCGCCTCGAGATCCACCTCGATCTCGCCGCCCATCCGGGCCGCATCGACAAGCTCAGGACACTCGAACACAGGCAGTCCGATATTGACCGCGTTGCGATAGAAAATGCGCGCGAAGCTGCGCACGATCACGCACGAAACGCCGGCCGCCTTGATGGCGATGGGCGCGTGCTCGCGCGAAGACCCGCAGCCGAAATTGCGGCCGGCGACGATGACGTCACCTGCGCGCACGCGGTTGATGAATTCGGGATCGAGCCCTTCGAGGCAATGCGCGCCGAGTTCGCGCTCGGTGCGCGCGGTCAGGTACTGGCCGGGGATGATGGTGTCGGTATCGACGTGGTCGCCATAGGCGTGGATGAAGGCGGTTGATTTCATGCGCGGGCTCCCCCGTTCGCGTCGAGCGCCGGCAACGTGGCCGGATCAACGATTTCGCCCGCAACCGCGGCAGCCGCGGCAACCCAGGCATTGGCCAGATAGACGCGGGAATCCGGATGCCCCATGCGTCCCTTGAAGTTGCGGTTGGTCGTCGCCACCGCCGTTTCGCCTGCCGCAAGCACCCCCATGTGCCCGCCGAAGCACGCGCCACAGGTCGGCAGCGAAACGCTGGCCCCGGCCGTCGCAAACACATCGAGAAGCCCCTCGCGCGCAGCCTGCTGATAGATGGCGTTGGTGGCGGGCACGATGATCAGCCTGACCTGGGGATCGACCCGGCGCCCACGCAATATCGAGGCGGCCTGGCGCAAATCGGTCATCGTCCCGTTCGAACAGTTCCCGATGTAGACCTGGTCGACCCGGGTACCGACGACGTCGCTCACCGGGGTGCCATTGGCCGGGGATGGCGGCACCGCCACTGTCGGACCAAAGTCGTCGAGCGCGATTTCGCGCACCGCCAGATAGTTGGCATCGGGATCCGGCGCGACAGGTTCGCACCGCGTCCAGCCCTTTTCATGGGCGTAAGCCAGCGTCTGCTCGTCGCACTCGAAAACGCACGTGTCTGCGCCCGCCTCCACCGCCATGTTGGCCACCGCCATGCGCTCGTCAATATTCAGATGCCGCAGTCCCGGCCCGCCGAACTCGATCGCGGCGTTCATGGCGCCATCCGAACCGATCGCCGCGATCAGTGAAAGGATAATGTCCTTGCCTGTGACGAACGGGCGCGGCTTTCCCGTGATCTCCACGCGAATGCTGTGCGGCACACGGACCCAAAGCTCGCCCAGCGCGATCGCAGCCGCCAGGTCCGTCGATCCGAACCCCATGCCGGAGGCATTGAGCGCCCCGGCCGTACACGTGTGGGAATCTGCGCCGAACACGAGCCCGCCCGGCCCGATGAGGCCGCGCTCGGGCAGAACGGCATGCTCGATCCCGCCGTTGCCGGAATCGTAGTAATGGACAATCTTCTGCTTGCGGCCATATTCGCGCATCAGTCGGATGGACTGTGCGCTGACGATGTCCTTTGCCGGGGAAAAATGGTCGGCGACCAGGACGACCCGGTCGGGATCGGCGGGACGCGTGGCACCCATGCGCTCCATCTGCTCGATGGTGATTGTCCCGCTGATGTCGTTGATGAGCACGACATCGGGGCTGATCACGGCGATCTCCCCGGCGCGGGCCGACCCGGAAACGGCGTGCGCCGCGTATATCTTTTCTGTCATGGTCTGACCCATCATGTCTCCCTGACGGCGCGGTTTACAAACCCGCGTCTTTGCATTATGAAGGCAGGATCACGACCCGGGCGCTGCCTGCCCGGGATCCCGGCCATGCAGTTTAGCCACAATCGTGGAGGTTGGCGCAGGTTGCGAAAATCCGTTGATCGCCCTGAAGTGTGAACGCCTGAGAATCACTTTTGATGTGTTACATCCAATTTTTCACTGCTAATGTCTTACATCTGATAATTCACATTAACAAAATTACATTTAATAAATACTTTCATTTAAATACCGTAACCCCATGTTTTAAATAGAATTACATTGCAAAATACAATAACCAAATCTGATGGAGACACCGTGGCAGCGACACAACCGCAGAATCCAACCGGCGCAAAACCGCGAACGCTGTTCGACAAAATCTGGGATAGCCACCTGGTGGTTCCCCGTCAGTCGGGACCCTCGCTGATCTATATCGACCGGCATCTGCTGCACGAAGGTTCGTTCCACGCGTTCAGGGCGATGCGCGCGCGCAAGCTGGCCCTGCGCAATCCCAGCCAGTTGTTCGGCGTTGCAGATCATTACGTGCCCACCCGCGGGCGCAGCATCGAGCAGGCCGCCAGCCCCGAGGTCGCCGCCATGATCACGCAGTTCGACGCCAACATGGACTGGGCCGGGATTCGTCATTTCTCGATGGGCGATCCGCGCCAGGGCATCGTGCATGTCATCGGGCCAGAGCAGGGCCTGACGCTGCCGGGGATGATGATGGTCTGCACCGACAGCCACACGTCGACCCATGGGGCGCTTGGGTCGATTGCGTTCGGCATCGGGCAATCCGAAAGCGTGCACGTCATGGCGACCCAGACGCTGTGGCAGATCAAACCTGGCACGTTTCGCATCCGCGTCGAGGGAACCCGGGCGCCCGGGGTCAGCGCAAAAGATGTCGCGCTGGCGATCATCGCCCAGATCGGCGCCGATGGTGCCGTCGGACACGCGATCGAGTTCGCGGGCAGCGTCATCCGCGGGATGGACGTCGAAGAGCGGCTGACGGTCTGCAACATGGCCATCGAAGCGGGTGCGCGCTCTGGGCTCGTCGCGCCAGACGATACGACCTACGAATACCTTCACGGCAAGCCTCATGCTCCTGCCGGGGAGCAGTGGGACACCGCCGTCGCGGGCTGGCGAAAATTGCCGTCCGACGATGGGGCAAGCTTTGATCGCGAGGCGGCGCTCGAAGCTGAACACATCCTGCCCATGGTGACCTGGGGAACAAGCCTGGATACCGCACTGCCGATCAGCGGCCGGGTGCCGGATCCGGAATCGATCGCCGACGCGCAGGCACGCACAGCCGTCGAGGCATCCATGCGCTACATGGGGCTTGCGCCAGGAACCCCGCTCACCGACATTCCCATTGATCGCATTTTCATCGGATCCTGCACCAACAGCCGCCTCTCCGATCTGCGCGAGGCCGCACAGGTGCTGCGCGGGCGACGCGCCCGCATCCCCGGCATTGTCGTGCCGGGCTCCGGCCTCGTGAAGGCGCAAGCCGAAGCGCTCGGACTGCACAAGGTTTTCACGGATGCCGGTCTCGAATGGCGCGAAGCCGGATGTTCGATGTGCGCCGCCATGAACGGCGATATCGCGGCGCCCGGCGAGCGCGTCGCGTCGACGACCAACCGGAACTTCGTCGGCAGACAGGGGCCGGGGGTGCGCACGCACCTGATGAGCCCCGCGATGGCCGCCGCCGCAGCGGTGACCGGCCACCTGACCGATGTCCGGACCCTGGAGGCACCATGACCCCGCTCATCACACTCAGCGCGGCTGCCGCAGCGATTGACGGACGCAACGTCGACACCGACCAGATCATTCCTGCGCGCTTTCTCAAGGCCGATCGCGGTCAGCCGGGTGGTTACGGGCGCTATCTGTTTCACGATGTGCGACGCGATGCCCAGGGCAACGAATCCGCGCAATTCGTGCTCAACCAGCCCCGCTTCCGGAGTCCTGGGATCCTGGTGGCCGAGCACAATTTCGGCTGCGGCTCCTCCCGGGAGGGCGCCGTCTACGCGCTGGCGGATTGCGGCGTGCGCGCAGTGATCGCACCAAGCTTTGGCGACATCTTCTTCAACAACTGCCTGAAAAACGGGCTGCTTCCCTTGCGCCTGGACGAGCATTCGGTCGCCGCCCTGATCTACCAGTTGCACCACGCGGATGACCCCGCACAGACGCAGGTCGATATCGACCTGGAAAGCCAGACAGTGCGCTGGCAGCCGCCAGGCGGCGCAGCGCCCGCGATCCACGCGTTCGATATCGATCCTTTCTGGCGCGAGTGCCTGATGAAAGGCGTCGATGAAGTCGAGCTCACGCTGTCCTACCTGGATCAGATCGGGGAATTCGAATCCCGCTATCTGGCCGAGCACCCCTGGATCAATACAAGATGACGACCCCGCATGCCGCCCACGATCCGCGCAAGGCACGACAACTCACGCGCGCGGACTTTGAATTTTTCGAACGCATCACGTTGCGCTATTCGGACAACGACGCCAACGGGCACGTCAATAATGCGTGCTATTACTCGTTCTTCGATACGTCTGTCGATGCGTTTCTCGTCGCAACCGGCTATCGCAGCGTATTGCGAGGCCTCTACCAGACCCTCGTCGTTGCCTCCGAATGCCGGTACTTCAGCCAGGTGTCGTCGCCCGGGCAGATCGAAGTGGGGGTACGCATCGGTCGCGTCGGCAACAGTACCGTGCAGTACGCGCTGGCGGTGTTCTCGGCTGAGAGCCCTGACCTTGCGGCCGCACAGGGCAGCTTCACGCATTGTTGCGTGCTGCGGGCGACCCAGCGCCCCGCCCCGATCCCCGAGGATCTGCGCGCAACGCTCGAGTCTGTGGTCAGGAAGCGGCAGCAGGACGCTGCCTGACGGCGCCGGCCGCGAGCAGCGCATCGATCTCTTCTCGCGTCAGGCCGAATTCGGCCAGGATTTCGGTCGTATGCTCTCCGATCGCCGGCGGGCCCTGATGCACGCGCGACTGGCCATCACGATCGCACATCGACATGCCAGGCATGCGCACGCTGCCTGCGACCGAACTTTGTGTGTCGACAATCAAGCCGTTGTGCGCAAGCTGCGGGGACTGCATCACCATGCCGTAATCGGCGATCGGTCCGCAAATGATGTCCTCGGCCTCCATGAGCGCCTGCCACTCGGCAGAGGTACGCGCGGCGAGATGCACTTTGAGCACTGACATCAACCCCTTGCGATTGGCCACCCGCTTCGGGATCGTGGCGAAGTCAGGATGATCGGCAAGATCGGGATCGCCCAACAACCGACACAGCGCGCGCCAGCGATCATCGTGATAGGCGGCGATCATGATCCAGCCGTCTTTCGTGGGGTAGGCCTCGTTGGGGGCGGAATATGGCGCGGCCGTACCGGTGCGCAGCGGCAACTCGCCGCTCGACAGGTATGACGCGATCGCGGACTGCTGCAGCATGATCGCTGCGTTGTAGAGCGACAGATCCAGATGCTGGCCCTGGCCTGTCGCGTCACGCACGCGCAGCGCGGCAAGCACCGCCGAGGTCGAAATGAACCCCGTCACCATGTCAACCGCCGGCACCAGCACTTTCATGGGCGGCGAATCCTCGTCGCCCACGTTGCTCATCAGCCCGGATACAGCCTGAACGATTCCATCGACACCCGCTTTGTCGCGCCAGGGACCGGTTTGCCCGTAGGCCGACACAGAGCCGAACACCAGCGCCGGATTGACCGCGCGCAGCGCCTCATAGCCGATGCCCAGGCGCTCCATCACGCCGGGCCGAAAACTCTCGAGCACCACATCGGACTGCGACGCGAGCCGACGCACGAGCGCCGAACCCTGCGCGTGCTTCATGTCGATCACCAGCGAGCGCTTGTTCCGGTTAAAGCTCATGGACACGACCGATTCGCCTTCCTGCCACGGCGGCCCGAGCTTGCGCCCGATGTCGCCGCCCGGCGCTTCGATCTTGATGACATCTGCACCCATGTCGCCGAGTTGCATGGCGGCAAGTGGCCCTGCGCCGATCTGCGTGAAATCCAGCACGCGCACGCCACGGAGTGCGTCGTTGATGCTGCCGGCCGTGATCTGCCGCGATGTGTCGCTAGGGTTCAAGCTTCAGTCCGATGTCTTTGATGGATTTTTCCCAGTAGACGAGATCGCGCCTGATCAGCGCAGCCATTCCATCCGGGTCGAGATAGGTCACCACAAATCCAAGGCTGGCAAGCCGATCACGGGTTTCCGGATCCTCAAGCGCACGGCGGATGTCGGCCGACAGTCGCGCGGCGACGTCCCGCGGGGTATGGGCAGGCGCAAGGATGGAATACCACAGGGGCACTTCATACCCAGGCAGTCCCGCTTCCGAGATCGTCGGCACCTCCGGCATGGCGGGCGAGCGCTTCGCGGTCGTCACCCCAAGGGCACGCACCCTGCCCGACTTCACATACGGTTCAAGCGACGCCATGGTGCCGATCGATGACTGCACCTGCCCGCCGATGAGGTCGGCGATCGCAGGCCCCGTGCCCTTGTACGGAACGTGTGTCACCTTGATGCCAGCCGCGTGGTTGAACACCTCAAAGGCGATGTGCTGCGGTGTCCCGTTGCCAGGCGTGCTGTAGTTCAGGCCGCCCGGCGTGGCGCGCGCGAGCGCGATAAATTCCCGGACGGTATTGGCCTTCACCGCCGGATTCACCACCAGAACCATCGGCACCGTTGCAGCCAGGGCGATCGGGGTGAAATCTTTCGCGATATCGAAGGGAACGTTGGTGTACATCCAGGGGTTGATCGTCACCTGGTTCGAAGCGATGAGGATCGTATAGCCATCCGGGGGCGACTTCGCGACAAGTTCCGAGCCGATATTGCCGCCCGCACCGCCCTTGTTGTCGATCACCACGGTCTGCCCGAGGAATTCGCCAAGCTTGGGCGCGATCGCACGGGCCAGAATATCGTTGCCGCCGCCCGGCGGAAACGGCACGACGAAGCGGATCGGACGATCGGGAAAATTAGCACCGGCGGATCCCCCCCCGGTCTGTGCCGTCGCCACAGGCAACAGTGCGGCGATCCAAAAAGCCAGCAATGCCCTAAACCACTTGTTCATGCTGATCTCCTCGCGATCGAATACGCGACTAGGAAACAAACCGGAATCCGCCCGCCGGGGCGGTTTCGATGCGCCCGACCGAGGGCGCCGGGAAATGGGCCGGCAAAACGAGCGTGCCGGTATCGGCGTGCTTTTCTATCAGCGCCGTGCGCGTGATCCGGGCGCGTTCCGGATCCTCGTCGGCGTACGTCGACAACTCCGGAAACCGCAACTGAATCTGGTGATGCATGACATCGCCCGTGATGACCCCGCGCGCGCCACCCGATGCCACGTTGATCACGATATTGCCGACCGTGTGCCCGGGGCAGGGCTCGACCGAAATCCCCTTCTCCAACTCGTAATCATCACCAACCAGAACCGCCTGGTTGGCCCTGTGCACGGGCATGACACTATCCTCGAACGCCTGCATGTGGGTATCCCGAACCCCCGATCGGTAGACGCCATCCCAGTGCTCATACTCTTTCTTCGACATGATGTACTTCGCGTTCGGAAAGGTCGGGCGCCAGGTGCCGTCGACCAGATGCGTATTCCAGCCGACGTGGTCCCAGTGCAGGTGCGTACACATCACGAAATCGACCTGCTCAGGCCGTACCCCCGCCGCCGCAAGGGCCGGCAGGTAATCCTTTTTCATCCGGTGGAAAGCCGGGCGTAGCGGCCGCTCCTTGTCGTTGCCGCAGCAGGTGTCCACGAGGATGATGTGGCGGCCGGTTTTCACGACGTAGGAGTGGAAACTCAGGACGAGTTCCGATTCGCGCGTCATCTGGCCTGGCGGCAAATCGCGGTGACAGATCGCGAGCATCTCGTCGGTCAACTCGGGAAAGAACTTGCGCGCGTCGATATACGGCAACTGCTGCTCGACGATGCGATCAATGCTGAACTGGCCAATTGTGGCTGCTGGCACCATGGTGTCTCCCGTGTCACGCCGCGGTCTTCGCCGCGGGCATTTCTTGTGATTGACTGTTGCGAAAAAGCCAAAAGCGCGCGACAAGGGCTGCGAGTGTATTCCTTGACTGCCACCCCGCCTGGGCGAGGTTTGTCGCGCGCCAGATTAAGCGGGGCGACCGCCCGGATACCAACTCGGATTGCGCTTCTCGATAAACGACGCTGTGCCTTCGGCGGCCTCCGGCCGCTGGCGAAAGCTCGCGTGCTCGTCAACCAGGGCGTCGAACAGTGCGTCATCGACCACGGCGCCAGCCACCTGCATGGTACGGCGCTTGATGGCCTTGAGCGCCTCGGGCGCACTCATTAACAACGCGTCCACGACACGCTCGCCCGTTGCCTGCAACGCATCGGCGGCGCATACCTCGTGCACCAGGCCAAGCTGCATCGCCACCTGGGGGCCGAAACGTTCGCTGGTCAGGGCATAGCGCCGTACATTGCGCGCACCGATCGCCTGACAAAGCTGGGGCAGGATAATCGACGGATTCAGGCCCCAACGGACCTCGGTAATTGCAAACAGCGCGTTGTCTGCCGCGATGACAACATCACAGGCCGCCAGGACCCCCGTGCCACCGCCAAAACAGCCGCCCTGGACGAGCGCGACGGTTGGCAGCGCGAGCAAATCCAGACGGCGGACGGCCTCGCCCGTCAACCGCGACGCATCGCGGTTGGCATCGGGCCCCTTGCGACCCACGCCAGCGATCCATTGAAGATCGGCTCCGGCCTGGAAATGCCGCCCGTTTCCGCGAATGACCACCACCCGTGCCTGGGGCAGGCTCGGCAGGGCGTCCATGGCCTCGTGCAACCCGGCCAGCATATCCCCGTTATAGGCGTTGTTGACCTCGGGGCGGTTCAGCGACACGGTCACGACGCCGCGCGAGTCGATATCGCACAGCACCGTGCCATTGCCCAGTGACATCGTCATGATGGTCCTCCGGTTGGTTGCGGCGTCAGGCCGGGGGCATCGTTGCCTGCATGGCAGGCAGCTTCGAGAAAACCTCGTACCAGGCGGCTGCCTTGGGACGCCCGTCGCGCCAGGCGACCTCCGGGTAGCGGAAATCGAGGTACCCCAACGCGCAAGCGATCGTGATTTCGCCGATGGTGAAGCGTGCGGTGCCCAGACTCGGCGCCTGTGCTTCGATCTCGTTCAGGCAATCGGTAATTTTCGACATCTGGCCCGCGTCCCACTCTGCCCAGCGCAGCTCGGGGGGCCTGAGCGTGCGCTCGTAGCGCACCAGGATGGCGGCATCCAGCAGGCCGTCGCCCAAGGACTGCTGGGTGAGCGCGATCCAGCGGGCGCGACCGGCGTCAGGGAACAACCCGCCGCCGCGAACGTTGTCAATGTATTCGCAAATCACCCGGCTATCGAACAGGCAAAGCCCGTCGTCGGTGCGTGCCGCGGGCACCTTGGTCAACGGGTTGAAAGTGGCGATATTACGGTCGCGCTTGACGGGGCTGGCAGCCGCCGCAAGGCATTCAATGCCATCTGCGACGCCCAGATGGTGCGCTACGACCATCACCTTGCGTACATAGGGCGAGGTGCCGGCGTAATAGAGTTGCAGCATGACGGTCTCCGTTGGTTTTATTTTGTGCGACGTTTATTCTAGCGAAATGCGCACCTTGCGTCGCGCCAGACGTCGTAGCCGCCCTGAACAACCGGGCTTGCCACGCATCCGGTCAAGACATTAACGCTTGCAGCTGAACTGAACGTACAGGAACCGCAGCAGCGTGGCAGCCGCGGGATCCTGATCGTGGTGCGGATTGGCATCCGTCCATTTCAGGAAATCGTTGAGCACCTGCCGGCGCGAAACGGGATCCTTCGAGACGCAAATACGGTTTGTCGCGTGGGGTGGGCGGTTGACGACATAGGCCTGGTACACGCCTTCGCCAAACCCGAAGCAAAATGCCTGTGCCTCGACGTCGCCGCGGTTCTTGCACATGGCGACCATGGCCTCGGTGGTGACATCCGCGCGGGGAAGGTTTTCCTGTGCCTGTGCGATCCCCGCGCAGGAAAACGCCATGACGAACATTGCAACTGTCTTTTTCAACATGTGGAGTCCTCGAATTTCACCTGAGCTTTTCAACGCCTGCCGCCGCGGAATCCGCCGCCGCCAAAGCCCCCGCCGAACCTGCCGCCCCCAAAGCGGTCGCCGCCGGAACGATCCTGGTTGAAATCGCCTCGCGCCTCGGAGCGCATGGCGTTTTCCTGGCCAGCCTCGCGCCAGGCGTTCGGGCTCGCGCGGTCCTCCTGCATGTCGCGCTGCCCCTGCTGGCTCATCTGGCTGGCCTGAGACCGCTCCTGGGGCGTCGCATTGCGCTGGAAATCGCCCTGCGCGCGCTGGGCCGCCTGGCGGGCCTGATCACGCTCCTGCGGCGTGGCATTGTTGCGCAAATCGTTGGCGGCGTTGCGCTGGTTCTGGATATCGCCGGGCGTCACCGGCCCGCGGTTGTAGCGCTGGTTGAAATTGTTGAAGTTCGCGTTGTTGACGTTGATTGAGCCGGCGCCCCAGTTCGGCGTGGCCCACAATGCACCCCCGACTGCCATGCCGACCCCGAAAGACATCATGCCCCAGCCGGGATCGTAGGCGGGATACGGGGGATACGCCGGGTAGGGCCAGCCACCGTACACCACGGCCGGGTTATAGGCCGGCATATAGACCACTTGCGGGTTGGCCGGCACGATGACAATGTTGGAGCCTGAATCGCTCGACACTGTCATCTGCGCGTTCGACCTGAGGTTGCCCGCCTGAGCGGCACGCGTGCGCAACGACTGCACGGCCTGCATGAGATCCGCCGGTTGCGCAAGGTACGCGTCACCGAGCTTCTGTGTCCAGTCGAGCTTGTTGCCCAGCATGTTCAGCGCATCAGGCAGCGCCACCAGCGATTTGACGCTGACGCCCCAGCTCTGCGACTTGAGCGCATCCTGCAGCGCCTGGCCCGAGAGCTTCGGGTTGTTGCGCAGCCACAGCGTTGCCTCAGCCACCTCAAGCGGGTAGGTCGACGCGAGCAGCATCTGGGACAGCAGCGCATCGGGATACAGCGCGATCGGGGAAACCAGCGACTCGAGCTGCGGCATCTTCAGGTACCCCGCCTGCTGCGAGGAATCCGCGGGGGCATTGCCTGCGGGCGTGCTCGGAATGCTCATGGCCGGTGGCGGCAGGCTGGGCCCGCCGGGTGGATAGGCGCCCTGCTGGCTGGCGCAACCCGATGCAAGCACGGCAATCGCAAGCGCGACGGGAGTGAATCGGACGTTCATCTACGGCGACCTCTCTGACAAGCGTTAAGAGCGACCCGCAACCTGCGACCGGCTCCGATATGGCACCCGGTCACTGTAGGCCGGCGCAAGACGTTTGCTAACGACCCAAGTATATCGAATCAAGCTGGCACTATTTCTTCAGGGCCGCCTTCCAGTCGTGGAAAACGTCGAGATCGGCCCCGTCGGGGTAATTGAGCAGGCCGGGCGTGAAACCCTTCTTGCCCTTCTCCCCGTACTGCCAGATGATCTGCTTGGTCTGGCGGTCCACCACGATCACGCGGTCGTTAAGGTCATCGACGATCAGGATATCCCCGGTGTCAGGCAACTCGCGCGCAAGAGACGAATGATCCAGCGCGCCCTCGCCCTCCTTGACATAATATTCCCAGGTCACCTTGCGCGTTGCCGGATCGAAGATGACGACGCGCCCCGGCTTCCAGAAATCCGCAACAATCACCTGCTTGCCGTCCACTGTGGGAAAGGCATCCGACGGGTAGCGAATGTTCGGCGCCTTGACGCTCCAGACCACCTTGCCCTCCCGGGTGATCCGCGAGATCCACGCGTCGGTGATTTCGGTCACAAGAATGTCGCCATTCTCCATCGGCGTCGCGCCATTGGGGTAGTTGAGCGTCTCGGGGGGGTTGTGCTTGCACTTTCCAGGCGTGCCCCATTGCGACACGACGGAATTGTCTGCAGGATCGATGATCAGCACACGGCAGTTGCGGATATCCGCCGTGATGAACTTGCCGTCGGCAAGCAAATGCGCGTCGTCCGGGTAGTTCAGCAGGCCGGGGCCACTGCCGCGCCTGTCCGGCACGCCGTAGGTCCAGGTCAGGGCGCGCTTGTCGTAATCGACGATATGCAGATCAAAGTTGTCTTCCTCACTGACGGCGAGCCGATTGCCGTCCGGCGAAAAGTTGACGTCCTCGTTGCCCCGATAGACTTTCAGGTTGGGCGAGGGAAACTCCCAGATGATCTGTTTGTCCGGCGCGATCTCGATCAGGCGGTTGTTGCGCCGATCGGCGATCATGACCGGATATGGCAGGGGCTTGCCCCAGGAGGGGACCGGATTTTTCCGGTCGCCCGTGACCGGGGGGCTCGGCGGCAGCTTCACGCCGCTCGACACCTCGCCCGCGCCGCGCATCTCGTCGGTCACCTGAACTTCGACGCCAACGGTCGCAGCCGACGACTTTGCCTGCTTGGAAGCCGGGGGCTTGGCCGCGGTCTGCGCCTGGACGCAAGTCGCGCCAAACAGCGCGACGCTGGCGATCAGGAGCCAGCCGCTGGCCCGACGTGCATGAACTGACTGAAAAAGACGCATGATTTCTTCCGTTGCGGGAAACGTATCCCACGACAGGGTAAGTTCAAAGCTGCCCCAACCCCCGGGTTGTGCCCTGCCCTGATTGATCGAGCGCAACAAACACCGCCCTTTAGCGCGAAGCGGACGTCAACGACCCCAACGACGGGCATCCGACGCCGTTCTCCCCCCGGAGACCAAAGGCAAGCGGAACCGGTCGCCGAAACGATCGCCAGAACGCTCGCAGGCGCCTAAGACCGTGCGCTTCGAACTTTTCGTATGATGTTTATGCCGATTCGGTCTTTGCGGCGCGCGGCCATTAGGCTTAGATTCCTGTTCTGAGCTCTTCACATACAAGGCGAAGGTTATGACGTTATTCAACGACAACTCACAAACCATTGGCAAGACGCCGCTTGTGCGCCTGAACCGCGTCACGGATGGCGCAGGCGCCACGGTGCTCGCGAAAATCGAGGGGCGCAACCCGGGCTATTCGGTCAAGTGCCGCATTGGCGCGGCGATGATCAACGACGCCGAAAAGCGCGGAGTGCTCACGCCCGGCAAGGAGCTGGTGGAGCCGACGAGCGGCAACACCGGCATCGCGCTCGCCTTCGTCGCCGCGGCCCGCGGGATTCCCATCACGCTCACGATGCCCGAGACCATGAGCATCGAGCGCCGCAAACTGCTCACGGCGCTGGGTGCCAAACTTGTGCTCACCGAAGGCCCGAAGGGGATGAATGGCGCGATTGCCAAGGCCAACGAGATCGTCGCCTCGGACCCGGATAAGTACATTCTGTTGCAGCAATTCAAGAACCCGGCGAATCCCGCGATCCACGAAGCCACCACGGGCCCGGAAATCTGGGACGACACGAACGGCCAGATCGACGTCCTGGTGAGCGGCGTAGGCACCGGCGGCACCATTACCGGCATCAGCCGCTATATCAAGAATACCCGCGGCAAGCCGATCATATCGGTCGCGGTAGAACCCACGGCAAGCCCGGTCATCACCCAGAAACTCGCCGGCCAGGAAATCAAGCCCGGGCCCCACAAGATCCAGGGCATCGGCGCGGGGTTCATCCCGGATACGCTGGACCTGTCAATTGTCGACCGCGTCGAGCAGATCGACAACGACGAAGCCATCGCCTTCGCCCGGCGTCTGGCCAAGGAGGAAGGCATCCTCGCCGGCATCTCGTGCGGCGCGGCGGCTGCCGTCGCCGTGCGTCTGGCGAAACTGCCGGAATTCGCCGGCAAAACGATCGTGGTCATCCTGCCGGACTCGGCCGAACGCTACCTGACCTCGGCCTTGTTCGAAGGGGTGTTTGACGAGAAGGGCCTGAGCGCCTGATCGGATCATCAGCGGTTCGGCCAAGCCGTTCAGCGACTGCGTTCACGGCGACAGGCCGTGGTCGCGGTCTCGCCGTGCGCACCCAAACGGGGCGACGCACTATGCGCTGACCGCGCCCCCGCCTTCAGCCGAGCGCCATTTCCAGCACGCGCGCAACGTGCAGGGCCTCAACGCCCACACCGTCCTCGATCTGATGACGACAACTTGTGCCGTCGGCGACCATCAGCGCCCCCGGCGCAAGCTTGCGCACCGCGGGAAACAGCGAGAGCTCGGCCATCGCCTGAGACACCTCGTAATGCTCCGCCTCATAGCCGAAGCTGCCCGCCCCGCCGCAACAGGATGACTCGACGGTGCGAACCTCCAGCCCCGGAATCCAGCCAAGCACCTGCTGCACCGGTGTGAGCGCGTCGAAGGCTTTCTGGTGGCAATGGCCGTGCAACAGCGCGTACGGCGTGCCGATCGACTTGAGGTTCAATGCGAGCCGACCCAGGCGTTGCTCGCGCACCAGAAATTCCTCGAACAGGAAGGAGGAATCGGCCAGCACCTGCGCCTCGTCGCCCCATCCGTAGTGCAGACACTCGTCGCGCAGGGTGAGCAGGCACGAAGGCTCCAGGCCGACCACCGGAACGCCGCGCTGCACGAAAGGAAGAAACGTGTCGAGCAAGCGGCGTGCCTCGGCCTTGGCCTGGTCGACCAGGCCCGCCGCCAGAAACGTGCGGCCGCAACAGACCGGTCGCCCGCCCGCGGGCGTTGGCAGTTGCACCCGATAACCCGCCGCCTCGAGCACGCGCCTGGCGGCACGCGCGTTGTCGGGCTCGATGTGGTTGTTGAACGTATCGACGAAAAGCACGACCTCGGGCCTGCCCGACATGACCGGCGCGGCGCCCTCGCCTCTCGCCGCCTCTGCAAGATACGATCTGCGGAATCTCGGCATCGAGCGTTGCGGCGCAAATCCCATCCATTGTTTGATGCGCGGGGAGATGCCCGGGATGCGCTCGGCGAATCCGAGGATGCCAGCGAACCTCGCGGCAATCGACGCATAGTGCGGCATATAGGCGACGATGGTCTCGCGCAGACTGACGCCGTGGCTTTCAACCCAGGCCGCCTTCGCCTCGATCTTGATGCTCGCCATGTCAATGCCGGTCGGGCAATCGCGCTTGCACCCCTTGCACGAAACGCACAGGTCCAACGCCTCGCGGACGTTCTCGCTGGCAAGACCTTCCTCGCCAAGCTGCCCGGACAGCGCCAGCCGCAAGGTGTTCGCGCGGCCACGCGTCACGTGCTGCTCGTCGCGGGTGACCCGGTAGCTGGGGCACATCGTGCCGGCGTCGAACTTGCGGCAATGGCCGTTGTTGTTGCACATTTCGACAGCCTTGGCGAGCCCCTGGGCCGGGTCGCCACCGGTGCCCGGCGCCGTCTCGTCGCCGGTCAGCGGATCGCGCTGCACGTTCCAGGCAGACCAGTCCATCACCGGCTTGACCGGGATGACCCGGTAATCCGGTTGGTACCGGAAATTGCTGGCGTCGTCCATGCGCGGCGGCTGTACGATTTTGTCCGGATTGAAGCGGTTGTCGGGATCAAAGAGCGTCTTGATCTCTGCGAACGCCCGGTTCAGGCGCGGACCGTACTGCCAGGCGACCCACTCGCCCCGGCACAGACCATCGCCATGCTCGCCCGAAAACGCGCCCTTGTATTCACGCACCATGGCCGAGGCTTCCTCGGCGATCGCGCGCATCTTGGCCGCACCGTCGCGCCGCATGTCAAGGATCGGGCGCACGTGTAACGTGCCGACACTGGCGTGCGCGTACCAGGTTCCCTCGGTACCATGCCGGTGGAACACCTCGGTCAGCCTGTCCGTGTAATCGGCGAGGTGCTCGAGCGGAACCGCGCAATCCTCGATGAACGAGACAGGCTTGCCGTCGCCGCGCATGCTCATCATGATGTTCAGGCCGGCCTTGCGAACCTCCCACAAGGCCTTCTGCTCGACAGCGCCAGGCATGTCGACCACCGAGCCCGGCAGCCCCAGATCCGCCATCAGTTCGGTCAGGCGCGCAAGCGACTGGATCTGCGCATCACGGTTTTCACCGGCGAATTCGACGAGCAGGATCGCTTTCGGATGACCGATCAGCGCGCGCTCGATGACCGGCCGGAACGCCGGGTTTTCCATGGCGAGGTCGATCATCGTGCGGTCGACCAGTTCCACCGCGCACGGATTGAGTTTCACGATGTGCTGCGTGAGCGCCATCGCTTCGTAGAAGGTCGGGAAATTGACGACCCCCAGCGCCTTATGCGCGGGAATCGGCAACAAATCCAGCGTGATGTGACGGCTGAAGGCAAGCGTGCCTTCCGAGCCGACCAGCAGGTGCGCGAGGTTCGCGTAGCCATCATCGGTATAGGCGCGCGGATTCTGGCAATCGAAGATATCGACGTTGTAGCCTGCGACCCGGCGCAATACCTTGGGCACACGCTCCACGATCTCGTCGTGTTCGCGCATGGCAATTTCGCGCACGCCGGCCAGAAGCCGCTGCATGTGGGTGGAGGTGGGCGGATGCCGCAATGATCCGAAATACCCCTCGGTGCCGTCCGCGAGTATGGCCTCGATCGCGTGCACGTTGTGCACCATGTTGCCGTACTCGATCGAGCGCGAGCCACAGGAGTTGTTGCCCGCCATGCCGCCAATCGTGCATTGCGCCGCGGTGGACACATCGACGGGGAACCACAGCCCATGAGGCTTGAGCCAGGCGTTGAGATGGTCGAGCACCACGCCAGGCTCGACCGTGACGGTGCGCGCCTCGGCGTCGAAGTCGACCACGTTGTTCAGCCACTTGCTGGTATCGACCACGAGCGCCGGGGCGACCGTCTGCCCGCACTGGCTCGTGCCGGCGCCACGCGCGAGCACGGCCGCCTTGTGCGCTCGTGCCACTTCCAGGGCACGCCGCAAATCGGCCTGATCGCGCGGCACGACGACGCCCACCGGCGTGATCTGGTAGATCGAGGCGTCGGTCGCGTAGCGCCCGCGGCTGGCCGCGTCAAAGAGTACGTCGCCGCGAACTTCCGAGCGTAATGCACGCGCCAACGCCCCCTCATTGGGCTGCGCGCGCGGCGTCACCAGCAGAGGCCGGGCCACCTGGGGCAAAGTCGATAGTGTCATGTCGTCTTACCGCCAAGGTTGCGGGCTAGGCCAGCCGGCCGCCCGGTTGGGCCGCAAGATATTCCATCGCAGGCGGCAGGCCGCTCGCCGCGAGCGCAACACCGGCAAGTCGCAAGCCCATCTCGCAGCCTGCAAGCGTCGCCATCAGCGTCAGGTCGTTGCAGTCGCCAAGGTGGCCGATGCGGAACATCTTGCCCTTGACCTTGCCCAACCCCGTTCCAAGCGACATGTCAAAGCGGTCATAAATGATCTTGCGCACGACGTCCGCGTCTACGCCCTCCGGCATGATGACGCCGGTCAGGACGGGGCTGTAGCACGCGGGCTCGGCGCACTGAATCTCCAGGCCCCAGGCGCGCACTGCGCGGCGGCAGGCTTCGCCCAGTCGCGCGTGACGTGCGAACACCTTGTCGAGCCCCTCGTCCAGGATCATGTCGATCGCCTCGGAAAGCCCATAGAGCAGGTTGGTATTGGGCGTGTAGGGCCAGTAGCCGGTACGGTTCATTTCGAGGATTTCTGCCCAGGCCCAGAAGCTGCGCGGCATGCGCGCATTCTTGCTGGCAGCGATCGCCTTGTCGGACGCGACGTTGAAACTGATGCCGGGTGGCAGCATCAGGCCTTTCTGGGATCCGGATACCGTCACGTCCACGCCCCACTCGTCATGACGATAGTCCGCGCAACCAAGCCCCGAAATCGTATCGACCATCAGCAATGCGGGGTGGCCGGCGGCATCGATCGCGCGTCGCACCGCGGCAATGTCGGATGTCGCGCCAGTGGACGTCTCGTTGTGCACGACACACACTGCCTTGATCTGGTGTCCCGTGTCGGCACGCAGGCGCGCCTCGATCATCCCGGGCTGCACGCCGTGGCGCCAGCCCTCGATACCCGGCAGCCCGAGGAACTCCGGCGCGAGCCCGAGGTTATCGGCAAGCTTCTTCCACAACGTGGCGAATTGCCCCGTCTCGAACATCAGCACCGCATCGCCGGGGCTGAGCGTATTGACCAGCGCCGCCTCCCAGGCACCCGTCCCGGAGGCCGGATAGATCACCACGGGTTGCGTCGTCTTGAAAATCTTCCTGATGCCTTCGAGCACCTTCAGGCCCAATGCCCCGAACTCCGGCCCGCGGTGGTCGATCGTGGGATAGCTCATCGCACGCAGGATGCGATCCGGGACTGGACTCGGCCCCGGAATCTGCAGGAAATGCCGGCCTGCCGGATGGAAATCAAGTTTGACCACGGTCTGTCTCCAGATAATTCGTTTTACATTGTGGAAAATGTACCAGACGCGCCGTGCGGCAGTCTGCCTTGTATCAGGATAGATTACATTGTGTCGGGTCGGGGAGGTAGCAGCGCGTGTTGCATCCGGCACCCGCGAACATCGCATGAGGACATCGCAACCATGACACCGGAAGAACGCGTACGCGAACTCAAGCTGGAACTGCCGGCGCCGCCGGCGCCCATTGGCAACTTCCTGCCCTGGCGGCGTGTCGGCCAATTGCTCTATTTGTCCGGCCAGGGGCCGCGCAATCCGGACGGCAAGGTTAGCGTCGGCCGCCTGGGCAAGGATTGCTCAGTAGAGCGCGGCTACGAGGATGCGCGTAAGGTAGGCCTGCAGATTCTGGGGACAATCCGCCACGCGGTGGGGTCACTGGACCATGTGGAAGCGGTCGTGAAGCTGCTGGGCATGGTGAACGCGGAACCCGATTTCAAGGACCACCCGAAAGTAATCAACGGGTGCTCGGACGTCCTGGTGGAAGTTCTGGGGGAGCGCGGGCGCCATGCGCGCTCAGCAGTTGGGATGGGATCCCTGCCGAACGGCATGACGGTGGAAGTCGAGGCCATCATCCAGATCGCGGACGGCCACTAGCCGCCCGCGATCCACTTAAAACTGGTGCCGCAAACCGGCGCCGCCGACCGACGACACCAGGCCATCGACCAGGCTGAAGTTCTTCGCGTAACCGGCGAAGGCATACGCGTTGGTGCGCTTGCTGAGCGAATAGGTGTAGCCCAGGCTCACCATGCTTTGCGTGGCAACCGAAAACTGCGAGTTATCCCGCATGCTGGCCGTAGGCTGTGCCGCCTGCAGCAGGCCGAAGACGCTTGATGCTTGGCTCAACGGCACCGTGACACCGAACATGTAAGAGTTCACCGCGATATTCGGATCAAACACCACATTGGTGTTTGCATCGTCCACCGACATATGCTCGCCCATCGGGTGCAGTTCGTTCATCCACCCGTTGCGCGCCTGGCCGTAGGCTGCGGAAAGCTGGACTCCCGCCATCTCGACCATGCCGCCTGCGGCCCATGCGGTTGCCGCCGGGTAGTTGCCGGCCACCGATGCATCAGGATAGAAGGCGTCGTACGTCGCCGTCAGGTAGCGCGAGCCGCCGTCGTAGGCCACGCCCGCCGTCAGCGCACGCAGGTTTTCCGAGGTGTTGAAGTTGTAGCGCTCGGTGCGCAGGTTCTCGGCGATGATCGCGCCGTTCTTTGCGTAGGCCGAGCCCGCCTGTGCGGCGAACGAGTAGCCCACGCCTGCGCGCACGCCGGCGTACTCCGGCGTTTCGAACTTGACCGTATTGCTCAGCCGCTCGGCGTTGGCGGCCCCGAAGGACAAGCCCATCGAAGCGCTGGTGAAATCGCCAGGACCAAACGGGGTCAGCGGGCCGAAATATTCGTCTGCAAAATTGTATTGCCGTCCGAACCGAACCTTGCCGGCTGACTTCGAGTGCACGCCAAGCCAGGCCTCACGACCAAAGAGCCGGCCGTCCTGCTCGAGATTGCCATTGCCCGCGTTGAACCCGTTTTCGAGTACGAACGCCATCTGCACGCCGCCACCGAGATCCTCGGTTCCACGCAGCCCGAAGTGGCTTTCGGTCTGCTCGCCGCTGGTCATGCCAAAGCTCGAGCCAGCGTCAAAAGGCATGGTGACATCGCCCGAGTAGCGCTGAAACGAAAGGCCCAGGTCGACAGTACCGTAGAGCGTCACATCGGAATTTGCATCGACTGCGCACGAGAAAGCCGCCAGCAGCGGCAGGATCGCGCCAGCAAGCGGCAACGCAGGCCCGCGCGAGGAAGCGGGCGTCTTAGCTACAACGGGAGTCTTAACTACTTTTGTCATCGGATTCGTCCCACCTAACAAAAGGGGCGAATTCTATGGATGGTTGCACCTAAACCGATGACAGAAAGTTAATGAATGCAACCAGTCTTGATCGTCTACCGCATCCGCCGAAAACGCCGCGCACGGGTCAGCGCAACGAAAATCCATTAGCCCACCATGCATGCGCGAGAACCTGATGGGGTCACCGGCGCACGCACGCAGCGCCCGCCCTGTAACAACTGAATGCCAATCAGCGGCGCGGCGTTATGCTAGGAGCAGCATAAGCATGCGAAAGGCGGCCCCGAGGTGTGCGCCTTGCCAGCCGCAGATGCCGGAGTCAACCCGAATGAAACGAAGAATTCTTTTGAAAGCGCTTGCGATGTCGCCGCTGGCGTACGTCCTGAATGCGCACGCGGCGCAAGCCAGGCCTTTCGACTTTCAGAAGGTACGCACCGGCATGCTCGACAGGCTCGCGGGGATCGCCCGCGCTGGCGTGCTGCCGATCATCGATATCGAAAGCTCCGTCAATCCGGTGCGCATCGACCTGCGCGCGTTCATGCGCGCGATGGATCAATCCGGCATCGCGCAAATGTGTCTTTCGGTCGACCAGCCCGGCGACCTCGTGAAACAGGGCGTGTCCTGGAGCCACGCCGCGCTTGAGTTTGCCGCCGATTTTCCTGACTATTTCATCCCCGTCGGCAATGGCGCCAATGAACCGGCCTGGACTCAGTCGCCGGATCGGTTCCTTAACGACAACGAGCGCTACATCATCGAATACCGCTACCCGATGATGGGCGAGTTCGAGTTCCGGCACTACCCGTCGCCGCGGCAAGTCGAGCGCGGCCAGTGGAACCGCGACGTCGACATCCCGATCGACAGCCCGCAGGGGCAGCGGCTCTTCGCCTTTGCCGAACGCAGCGGCATCCCGCTGCAGATCCACTACGAAATCGAGGACAGGCTGCTTGCGCCGCTCGAAACGATGCTGGCGCGTTACCCACGCGCCAAAGTGATCTGGTGCCACCTCGCCCAGATCCGGTACAGCGCACGCGCGACGCAGTATGGACCGCAACTGCTGGAGAGCTGGCTCAAGCGGTTCCCCAACCTCTATATCGACACCGCATTCGGCCCGCCGCAATCGGTCTACAAACCAAGCGCAGAGCGCCATGCCCGCTACTGGACCCAGTCGGCGCAATGGAAGCCCCTGATCGAGGCGCACCCCTACCGGTTCCTGGCGGCGCTCGATATCGGCGGCGATCGCATGGACCGCGTCAACGAGTGGTCCGCCACCTTGCGGGCCTTCCTCGACACGCTGCCGCCTAAAACGGCGGAAATCGTGGCGTACAAGTCGGCGTGGAAGCTCTTGTTCGGCGAAGAGCTGTAGACCCGCATCGATCGACATTTCCGGCGCGCCCATCGCGCGATCGCAGGCGATAAGACAAGGAGGAGCCATGCACGACAACTTGTTCAGCAACACACCGGTGCACGCCGACGGCAGCGAGTTTGTCCAGACGTTGCTGGCGCAAGCCGGGGCGCGCGTCGAGCGCATCGTGTCGCACGGACAATCAAGCCCCCCCGGATTCTGGTACGACCAGGAGCAAGTCGAGTGGGTCGCGGTGCTGCAAGGCGAGGCGCTGCTGCGCTTTGAGGACGAGCCCGAACCCCGCCGGCTCGTCGCCGGCGACTGGATCACGATTGCTGCGCACCGGCGCCACCGGGTCGACTGGACCACGCCAGACAGTCCAACCGTCTGGCTCGCGGTTTACCTGACGAAAACCTGAACAGGGTTTACCCTGAATTGCCCTAAACTGTTGTTCTTATAAAAATTGAGGAGACACTCATGCGGCTCTGGTACCAGACATTCTCCAGGTTTGCGGCGTTCGGCCAGTACGGGGAAGCCCTGGTCCGCATGATCAAAGCCGCTGCCGATTCAGGCACCCAGATCGATACGCACGACCTGGCCAAAGGCGGCATCGCCGACCAATACCGCTATATCGAATACCTGGATACCGCCGAGGAGATCGG
>CAITPF010000033.1 GCA_903894155.1 uncultured beta proteobacterium
CTGCGCACGCGGTTCAACCTGATCCCCGAGATCAAGGAACTTGGCGGCGGCCCCGCCCGCTACTGGCGCACGGCCGACGGCCGAGGGCAGGTCGGGGTCATCACCCCGATCAGCCAGCACTTTTGCGCGACCTGCAATCGCGTACGCCTGTCGGTCGACGGCACGCTCTATCTGTGCCTTGGGCAGGAAGAGAAAGTCGAGTTGCGTCCGCTATTGCGCGGCGGCGCGAATGACGAGGAAATCGTGGCCGCGCTGCGCGGAGCCATCGAACTCAAACCGGAGCGTCACGAATTTCGCGAAGCGCCGGCAAAGATCATTCGCTTCATGTCCCAGACGGGCGGCTGATCAGGTGACGCGCCATGTCCAGCCACGACCTTGAAAAATTTATCGCTGGATTCGAGCGGTTTCAACGACACTATTACGGTCAGGACAACAGCCTCATCGAGGAACTTGCTCAGGGCCAGCGCGCTCGATCGTGCACCCGCCAGCCGGGCGAACGCGCCCCGGGCCGAGGCCTGAACGCATGAACACCAACAATAAACTTGGCACCGTTTCAGGAGAAGGACCCGGCGCGGCGCGGCGCGCACGCGCAGGGCGCAACGCCCTGGACTGGCGTACTCCCATAGGGCGAAATTACAAGCTTGGCGTGCGGCTCGTCTCGGTATCGGTCGTCGGACTTGCCTTCGGGCTGACCATGGTCATGGGAACGCTTTGGCTCTCGTGGGCGCTCGAAGGGGCTGCTGCCGCCATCAACGATACCGGTAGCCTGCGTGTGCAATCGGTGCGTATGGGCCTGACGGTCAATCAGTCCGTCATCGACCGGCAACCACTCGAACAACAACTGCGCGCGCTCAACCAGACGCTCGACAATCTTCGTCGGGGCGATCCACAGCGCCCGCTTCGACTGCCCTCCAGCGAAGCAGTACAGCAGCAGTTCGAACACGTCGCCGAGCTCTGGAGGCAATCGCTGCAACCGGCGCTGGATGTCATCCTGCACGACCCCTCCGGTTCGGCAGTGGCCTCGTCCACATACCTGAACGCATTGCCCAACTTCGTGCGCGAGGCTGACCGGCTCGTCGGGTTGATCGAGGTTGAAAATGCACGGGATACCGCCTACCTGCGCGCGTCCCAGCTCGCCCTGATCGTGCTCATGCTGGCCGGGTGCGTGGCGATCATCATTTTGCTGTATGGCTGGGTCATCCGCCCGGTCGAGGCGCTTCGAAGCGGAATTGCGAAGATGACCACCGGTGATTTCGACGTTCGCCTGCCTGTCGAGGGACACGACGAATTTGGCGAACTTGCCACCGGGTTTAATGACATGGCGGCGCAACTCAAGGAGCTCTATGGCGATCTCGAGGAGCGTGTGCGTAAAAAGACGCTGTTGCTGGCGCAGCGCAACCGCGCGATGGCAACGCTCTATGAATTCGCGGCCTACCTCAGCCAGCCTGGCGAACTCGAAGATCGGTGCAAAGGATTTCTCTCCCGGCTGATCGCTCACTTCAGCGCCGATGGTGGCACCGTTCGCATCCTCGATCCGCGCCAGAATAATCTGCATCTTACTGTCCACCAGGGTCTGTCGCCAGAGTTCGTCCTGCAGGAGCAATGCGTGCACTCCGGCGACTGCCTGTGTGGCGAGTCCCTCGCGCAAGGCGAGGTCAGGCTGCACGATTTCCGCAAGCTGCCGGCGGAATTCCGCTACCTCTGCCGCGAGGAAGGCTTCAACTCGATCGCGATCGCGCCGATCAGCAACGGGGGAAAAGCGCTGGGCAGTTACACCCTGCACTTCAAGATACCGCATGAATTTTCAGCCGATGACCGGCGCCTGTTTGATGCGGTCGGGCAACACCTGGGCGTGGCCATCGAGAACCAGCGACTGCTGGCGCGCACACGCGAGCTTGCGATTGCCGAAGAACGCAATCTCGTCGCCCAGGGGTTGCACGACTCGATCGCCCAGGGCCTGAACTTCCTGAAGCTGCAGGTACAACTCCTTGAGGATTCAATCGAGCGCGATGCGCGCGACGAGGTTCGGGATGTGATCAGGATGATCGACACAGGCCTGCGGGAAAGCTACGACGACGTGCGAGAGCTGCTGTTGAACTTTCGCGTCAAGCTCAACGAGGGCGAACTCATCGACGCCCTGAACATTTCCGCCGAGCGCTTTCGCCAGCAGACTGGAATCGAAATCATGGTCGATGCCCACAACGAGGGCGCCCCGCTTCCACCCGAGCAACAGTTGCAACTGCTCTTCATCGTCCAGGAAGCACTCTCCAACATTCGCAAGCACGCGCGTGCCAGGCATGTTCACATCACCGTTGAAAACGCCAACGATTTCATGCTGGCGGTGACCGACGATGGTTGCGGGTTCGACGTTGCCGATAAGGAAGCGCACAAGGACAGCCATGTCGGCCTGAAGATCATGCACGAGCGCGCGGCCCGATTGGGCGCGCGGCTCGCGGTCACCTCCTCCCCCGGCCTGGGCACGCGAATCGCACTTCAACTCGAACATACGGCGCGCGCCACCGCCTGAAAGCCCATGACCACACCGATACGCGTACTCCTCGTTGACGATCACACCCTCTTTCGCAGCGGAATCCGGCTTCTGCTGCAACGCCATTCCGACTTCGAGGTCGTGGGCGAAGCGGCCGACGGGGTCGACGGCGTCAAACGCGCGCGCGAGCTCAGGCCGGACATCGTTCTGCTGGATCTGCACATGCCCGGGCTTTCAGGACACGATGCAATCCAGTTGATCCTGCAGGACACCCCTTCGTGCCAGGTCATCCTGCTGACGGTATCGGAAGATGCCGACGATCTCGCTGACGCGCTCAAAAATGGCGCGGCAGGCTACCTGTTGAAGAACATCGATGCCGACTATTTACTTGGCGCCCTGCGGCGCGCCTTTGCCGGCGATTCGGTCATCTCGGAGAGTATGACGGCCAAGCTCGTCGCCAGATTCCGCAACCCGGCGCCCGTGCGCAGCAGCGGCGCCGATAAGCTTACCCCTCGGGAGCGTGAAATCCTCGGCGAACTGGCGGCCGGCCTTGCCAATAAGGAAATCGCCCGCAAACTCGACGTGGCTGAAAGCACCGTCAAGATCCACCTGCAAAGCATCCTCAAGAAACTCGGCGTTCACAACCGTGTACAGGCGGCGATCTACGCGGTCGAACACGGGATTTCCGCTTCAAATTGAAATCCAGTATCCAATGAGAGCAAAGACTCCCCAGGGATTTTTCAGAATCGCCACAGACACGATCCACGACAGCACCACAAGCGCCAGCGCCCAGGCAATGCTTCGTATTTTGAATCCAAAGCGTGGTCGCATCGCCACGATGCCCAGACCGATATAGAGCAGCAGGCCCAATATCTTGGCTAGCAACCATGGCGTGTGTGCAGGGTTCAGGTGCAGCATGGCTGCCAGGGCCACTGCGGATGCGAGCAAAACCGTGTCCACCATATGCGGCAAGGTTTTTGCCAACCGGCCTTGTGTCCACCGGGAGCCCTGAATGGACGCAATGCCTCGCACGACGAAACCCAGGGCCGAGAGCGCGACGGCTGACTGGTGCAGCAATTTGATTGAAGCGTAGTCCATGGGCACTCTTGGCGACTCCTTAAGAGTCAGCCGTCATCCCGCTTGCGAGAAACAGGCATTTCCACCATGGCACCCTTCGCCTGGACATCCGGGCGTGCAATGAGGTCTGCCAGGGTGACACCGTCGAGTACGGCAAGGTAGCTGTTGGTGGCCTGGTGCAACACGCCCTTCAGGCCACATTGGGGGCTCAGGCTGCATTGGTTGGTTTGCGCATCAAAGCACTCGACCATCGCGAAGTCGGTCTCGGTCTGACGCACCAGCTCCCCGACGTTGATTTCTGCTGCCGGCTTGCACAGACGAATTCCACCACCACGCCCGCGCGTGGTTTGGAGCAGGCCTTTCGCACCCAACTGCTGCACGATCTTGGTCAGATGGCTGCGTGAAATACCGTGGCTGTCTGCAATTTCGGTAATTGTTACCGGCAGGTCGCGGTGCTCGCATGCAGCGCAGTACATCAGCACGCGCAACGAGTAGTCGGTCCACTGGGTCAGTCGCACGGCACGCTCGCGGTTGAACAAAGATTCATATTGTATGAATCATATCGTATATAATACATGCAGATCAAATGAATGTTTATAAGGAGTCATGCCATGAATGCTGCGATTGCCGATCCGGTCAGCCTGATCGACCATATTCTGGAGCGCTACCACGCAGTGCATCGTGAACAGCTTCCTGAACTGATCCGTATGGCGCGGCGAGTGGAGGCGGTGCATCGCGAACATCCAGACGTGCCGGCGGGGTTGGCCGATCTGCTGGAGGAAGCTGAACAAGATTTGCTTTCCCACATGATGAAGGAAGAAAACATCCTGTTTCCCATGCTCAAGGCCGGTGGCAATCCTTTTGTGTCGCAACCGATCGGCATGATGCGCGCAGAGCACACCCAGCATGCGGAGATGCTGGAGCAATTAATGCGTCTGTGCAATAACGCCATCCCACCCGAAGGCGCGTGCAATACGTGGCGTGCGCTCTATGCCGGGATTACGCAGTTGAACGATGACCTGATCAACCACATTCATCTGGAAAACAACAGGCTGTTCAACCAGTTCGAAACGCCCGCTCGCGCACCCGCCAAGTCCCCCTGCTGTGGTTCATGCGGATGAGTCGACGGAACTCGCTGCACGCGGCCATGGCAAGTCGCTACCGGTTGCATTCGAACTGCAAACATTCACCCCAACCTGAGCGCCCTTCATCATGGCAACGCTGATGCCGATTCAAAGCCCACCAAGCCTGGGGAAATCCCGCTTTGCGCTTTGGGATCTTGGCTTCCGGCCCTTCTACCTGCTTGCCAGCACGTTTGCCGCACTTTCCATCCTGCTCTGGGCCCTGCAGGTCGGCGGCCTTTTGCCGTATGCCTATCTGCAGGGGCCGGTGTGGCACGCCCACGAGATGCTGTTCGGGTTCACGCTGGCGGTGCTGACAGGCTTCCTGCTGACGGCCGGGCAGAACTGGACGGGGCAGCCCACACCCAAAGGTGCTTACCTGGCCGCTCTGGCTGCATTGTGGGTCGCGGGCAGGGTACTGGTGCTGTTGCCGTGGGGCTGGCTGGCCGCCGCAGTGAACGTGGCTTTCCCGCTTGCCGTTGCAACTGCGCTGGCCATACCGCTTTACAGGGCACGCAACCGTCGCAACTACTTCTTTGTCGGCCTGCTTGTCGTGATGGCGTCAGCCCAACTCGTGGTGCACCTCAATGCCCTGGGCGCTTTGCGCGTGCCAGGCTGGGCAGGGATTACGCTGGGGCTGGACGTGATGCTGTTTGTGCTCAGCGTCATGGGCGGAAGGGTGATTCCCATGTTCACCAACAACGCAATCCCGGGCGCAAAAGCCGCACGTAACCCCTGGGTGGAAAAACTGGCATTGGGTCTGGTCCTGCTGCTCATCGTTGCCGATGCGGTGCAACTGTCCGGCCCATGGCTCGCGTTGTTGGCCGCTTTGGCCATGCTGGCGCACCTGGCGCGACTTTGGTTGTGGGGGCCCTGGACAACGCTGAAAACCCCCCTTGTCTGGGTGCTGCACCTGGCCTATGCCTGGATTCCCCTGTACCTTGCGTTTCGCGCCATGGCCGCGATGGGCTGGGTTTCGACATCGGTCGCCAGTCATGCGCTGACCACCGGGGCGATTGGCGGGATGATCATCGGCATGATAACGCGCACCGCTTTGGGGCATACTGGCCGAAAGCTGATCACCGGAAGGGCAGAGGTGATTTGTTATACCCTAGTGGGTGCGGCTGCCGTGGTGCGGGTGTTTGTTCCGCTGTTCATCCCGTCCCTCACCCCTTCCGCGGTTCTGGTGTCGGCAATGATGTGGTCCGCCGGCTTTGCCCTGTATGCCCTTCGATACTGGAGCATTCTCAGCCGCAAGTGAAGATGAAATCATCGGCGCGTAGTTCCGAATCCAGCGGTCGCCATTCGGATTCGTCAGAGTAGTACAAGCATTGGCGCTTCAGTCGCCGATTTTGTCATGCAAGGAGTTTGTTCATGAAGCAGGCGACGCAGCCGATCAGCCTTGATGTATTGGCTGAAAAATATCTAAAAAACGGCGAACATTGTGCAGAAGATCTATTTAAAAGAGTTGCGCGTGCTCTTGCCTCGGTGGAGCCGACGGACAAAGAGAAATGGGAAGAACGTTTTTTAATCAATATACAAAACGGTGCGATCGGTGCGGGTCGCATCATGAGCTCTGCCGGGACAGACATCCAGGCCACACTCATTAATTGCTTTGTCCAGCCTGTCGGTGACTGCATCCAGGGCATGGATGAAAATGGCTATCCCGGCATTTATGAGGCGCTGCGCGAATCAGCAGAAACGATGCGGCGCGGTGGCGGTGTGGGGTATGACTTTTCCAGAATCAGGCCCAGAGGCGCTCAGGTTCGTGCAACGGCCTCGATCGCGTCCGGGCCCTGCAGCTATATCAACGTATTTGATCAGTCCTGCTCAACCGTAGAGAGCGCCGGCGCCCGCCGTGGTGCACAGATGGGCGTGTTGCGCATTGATCATCCCGATGTGCTCGAATTCATCACTGCCAAACGCAGCCCCGGGCGCTGGAACAATTTCAATGTCTCCGTCGCTGTGACGGATGCCTTCATGAGTGCCGTTGAGTGCAATGCGCCGTGGGAACTCATCCATACGTCAGCGCCCAGCATGGATCTCATCGAGTCCGGGGCGCACAAGCGTGACGACGGCAAGTGGGTCTATCGTACGATCCCTGCCCAGGATCTCTGGGATACCGTCATGCAGTCAGCTTATGACTTTGCCGAGCCCGGGATCCTTTTCATCGACAACATGAACCGGGACAATAACCTGCGCTATTGCGAGCAGATCGAGGCGACCAACCCCTGCGGTGAACAACCGCTCCCCCCCTATGGCTGCTGCGACCTCGGCCCCGTTATCCTGACCCGTTTTGTGCACAATCCATTCGGGTTCACCGGCTTGCCGGGTTTTGATTTTCATGCATTCCGCCAGGCCGTCGCGTTGCAAGTGCGTGCGCTCGATAACGTGCTTGACCTTACCTTCTGGCCTTTGCCGCAACAGCGCGCGCAGGCTGAGGCCAAACGCCGGATCGGGGTTGGCTTTACGGGCCTTGGCAATGCGCTCGCCATGCTCTGCCTGCGATACGACAGGAACGACGGTCGCGAAATGGCGGCACAGATTGCCGAGTGCATGCGTGACGCGGCCTATATCGCATCAGTCGATCTTGCGAAAGAAAAGGGATCTTTTCCCTTGTTCAGTGCAGACGACTATCTACTTGAAGGTACCTTTGCCAGCAGGCTCCCCGAAGATATTCAACTGGCCATTCGGGAGCACGGCATCCGTAACAGTCATCTCATTTCTATTGCGCCAACCGGCACGGTGAGTCTGGCCTTTGCAGACAATGCATCGAACGGCATCGAGCCCCCTTTCTCCTGGAGCTACCGGCGCAAAAAGCGCGAAGCCGACGGCAGTACGCGAGAGTATTCGGTTGAAGATCACGCATGGCGCCGCTATCGTGAGCTGGGTGGAAATGTAGAGCAATTGCCCGAATATTTTGTGTCTGCGCTGGACATGGCCGCGGCCGATCACATTGCAATGATGCAAGTTGTTCAGCCTTTTGTTGACACCGCCATATCAAAGACCGTGAATGTGCCGGTCGACTATCCGTATGTGGACTTTAAAGTCCTCTATCTTCAAGCCTGGAAGGCCCAGCTCAAGGGGTTGGCCACGTACAGGCCCAACAGGATTCTTGGCTCCGTCCTCTCGACCAGTGAGCCGGCACCGACACTATCCGATGCCGCCCTGCCGTTTCTCGATCCGATGCGTACGGTGATTGAGTCTCGACCGAAAGGCGCGTTGTCGGCGGTCGCAGACAAGATTGAATACTATACCCAGGAAGGTCTGAAAACCCTTTACCTCATTGTGTCCTTCTTGCCCATGCCGGCACCGGACGGCTCAGGCACGGTTGAGCGCGCGATCGAGTTCTTTATGCCTGTCGGGCAAAGCGGGGAATCGCAGCAATGGATTACCTCCAGCATGCGCATGCTCTCACTTGCCGCACGTGGTGGCTTTTTGGAACGTGCACTCGGGGATATGCGAAAGGTCGCCTGGGATCGTGGACCGGTTCGCCTGGGCATGCACACGAAGCCCGATGGCTCTCAGGTTCCGCTGTGGCACGAGTCAGAGGTCGCGGCGACTGCCTATGCGATCCAGAACATTATTGCGCAACGAACAGGCCAGCCGAGCCACAGGCATTCACCCATCGCGACCGCTGGCAGCCATTCAGATCAGAACGGTGTGATGGCAGGCAAGAAGTGCCCGGAGTGCGGCGCACACGCCATGATCCGTAAAGACGGTTGTGACTATTGCACCTCCTGCGGTCATCTGGGCTCGTGCGGATGAAGGGGGGATTCCCCTTTCAGCGTTCTGTGTCGAGTTGAACAAATAACTCTGTCACTGCGGCGAGCCGCTTACTATTCATGCCGCACAAAATCAACCGACAAAAGTATTGTTTTGCCACCCCCGAATGGCTTGATAGAAAGTAACATATTTGTTATTATTTGAGCGATGGAATATGAGATTCGCTATTACAGCGATGCGGTGTGTGACGACATTCTGGCTCTGCCGGATACGCTGGGAGCGCGGTATGTGGTTCTTACTCGCAGGATGCTGGCGATTGGCCCCAATCTAGGGGAGCCGCATACCAAGGCGATGGGGCACGGCTTGTTCGAACTTCGACTCAAAGGGGCCGAGGGCATCGCACGAGTGTTTTACTGCACGCTGGTGGGAAAGCGGATCGTAATGCTGCACAGTTTCGTGAAGAAATCCGACCGTACGCCTGCGCGCGAGTTGGACACTGCGATGGGCCGCTTAAAAGAGGTGAAACATGAAAACGCATGACGACGTGATCAAAACGCTGATGAGCCGGTCTGGCGTTAAAGCCGAGGTTGAGCGCATCGAGCGGGAAGAAGGGGAGTTACTCGACGCCTTGCTTAAGGCAAGGCACGAGGCTGGGCTGACCCAGGCCGAACTCGCCGCACGTATGGGCACACAGGCACCGGCTGTGGCCCGGCTGGAAAAGTCCCTTGCAACGGGAAAGCACTCTCCATCCCTGGACACCTTGCGCCGTTACGTTCAAGCGTGTGGCAAGCACCTGCATCTTCAGGTCAGTTGAGGATTGATTGCTGCCGGTTTAAAACTGCGGGGGTGCGGCGGAAAAGTTGGACTACTTGGAGGTAGTTCATGCACTCGTACGAAGACCGCATTCTGGCAGTTAAGCGCCGCGATGCCCAGGTTGCAAATCACGGACGATTGCTGAGCCAAAAAAGGAGATGAAATGGCAGCGACTTTAACCCATCATCATGCCGATCTGGGCGACGTCATATTGCACTACATCACCGCCGGTGATGGATTCCCAGTGGTGTTATTGCATGGCATTCCGCAAACGTCACATGAATGGCGCTACGTCATCCCGCAGCTCGCCAACAAGTACAAGGTGATCGCGCCGGATCTCAGGGGCTTGGGGGATTCCTCGCACCCGACCGATGGATATGACAAGAAGACGATGTCAGACGACATTTGGCGTCTACTCAAGTCGCTCAATATCGAGAAGTTCTACCTGGTAGGTCATGACTGGGGCGGGCCTATCGCATTTTCATTAGCCGCCCAGCATCCCGATGCGGTTCTGAAACTTGCCATTCTTGATGTCGCGATCCCCGGCGACGGTGCCGATTTCTCACAAAATGGACGACGCTGGCATCACCCATTGTTTCGGACGCCCGACCTTCCAGAGCAGTTGTTTCTGGGTGGGCGTGAGCATCTCATCATCAACTGGCTCTTCGATAACTACGGCTACTTGCCGAATTGCATTGGCGAAGAGGACCGAAAAGAGTATTTGCGAACCTACGTCAAGCCTGGTGCGATGCGCGCGATGTTCAGCATTTATCGGGCATTGCCCCAGGATGCAGAAGACAACAAGGCCATGCTGCAGGCGAATGGAAAGTTGAAGATGCCGGTGCTCGCGCTGGGCGGTGACAAAAGCTTCGGACGCGGCATCGAAACGATGGAGTCATTACAGCGTGTGGCTGAGGATGTCCGCGGTGGTTTGGTTCATGACAGCGGGCACTGGGTAACCGAAGAGCAACCGGAGTTCATTGCAAGTGAATTGCTGAAATTCTTCGAAGCAGAAAAGCACACACCCTGATTCTATTCAAGGTTCGACAACGCCCCCCTCGGAGAAGTTTCCACCACATCTGATCGTCCGTTCAAGCAGTGGCGCCTGCAATTCCGTCGTCCTTTAAAAATCGCTTCAAAACCGCGACGGACTACTTTGTGTTGTGACAGTGACAGGGTTAATCGTTGTTCACCACAGTGAAAAGCGACAAAGTACTCTGTCACAAATTGGGACGTCACTTATTGATATTAATATCCCTCGCAAAGCGAATAAATCTCCCTGACGCTGTCACGATTGCGAAAACCTGACTTTCATCGGCGAGTTGAACAAATAGCTCTGTCACGCTTGCAATCCGCGTAAAACTCGCAGCAGTCAAACACCAAAGATCTATAAGCCAACACATCCTGGTGGGGCCAGTCGCTCTGGAAAAGCCAACGAGATCAACAGCAATTCACGGATGGAGTCATACGTTCGTATGCGCGTCATGAACAACAGGATTGCAGTCAGTCTGGTGGCGTGATCGCCCACGGGATGCTGACGATGGAGTTTGCCGGTTCGTGTGGGTGATACAGTAGTTCTGCGCGGAAACGCGCCTGTCCAGGAGATCTAGTTCGATGAACACACAAGCGAGTGCATCTCAAACGCCCGGTACAAACTGCAGCGAGGCGTTTGCCGGACCCGGGCCTGAGGCCTTGTTCAGAAAGCGGCTCGGCGAGGGTGCGTTTGAAATCCAGTGTTGCGACGATTGTGGCAAACACTTCTTCTACCCGCGCGTGACCTGCCGGTATTGCGGCAGCAGTTCGGTTCGCTGGATCCGCCCCTCCGGGCAAGCCAGAGTGTATTCGACGACGGTCGTGCGCCGGCGCCCGGAAGACGGGGGCGACTACAACGTCGCGATCGTCGAGTTGAAGGAGGGCCCGCGCATGATGACGCGCGTCGAGGATGTGCCTGCCGCGCAGGTGCGCATCGATATGAGTGTCCGGCCCCGTTTGACATCCAGTCCCACCTTGGCCTTCGGCCACCGCTTGCGCGGGAAGGAGGGAGATTCCTACGGCGCTATGCAAGAGAAGCCTCTCGCATAGTCGCTTCGGTGGGTTCCTGCTTCACAGAGGCTGGTTGCGTCGTCGTCTTGCGACTGCGGCCAGAGCCGTCCTCTCCACAGGCAAACAAGCGCTGCCCGCGCTCTAAAACATTGATCGCGCCAACCAGATCCGCATGGGCGGTATGTTCGCACGCGACACACTGGAATTGGGCTTGCGTGCTTCGGTTTTCAGCTGCCACGTGGCCGCAGCACGGGCATGTCTGA
>CAITPF010000034.1 GCA_903894155.1 uncultured beta proteobacterium
CGATCAGAGCAGACACGGGGAAGGCGTTATCCGGAGCCGTCGCCGCGAAACCGCAGCGAATTCCAGCGCGATCGCGACCGTATCGTGCATGCGGGGGCCTTTCGCCGGCTGGAGTACAAGACGCAGGTTTTCATCAACCACGAAGGCGACCTGTTTCGTACGCGCCTGACGCACTCCCTGGAAGTCGCCCAGATCGCCCGGGTGCTGGCCAGGAGCCTGGGGCTCAACGAGGATCTGACCGAAGCGATCGCGCTCGCGCATGACCTTGGCCATACGCCCTTCGGTCACGCCGGCCAGGATGAACTCAATGCCTGCATGCATGAGCTGGCCCCCGACGCCGGGGGCTTTGAGCACAATCTCCAGAGCCTGCGTGTGGTCGACGAGCTTGAGGAGCGCTATGCCCCGTTCAATGGCCTGAACCTTTGCTTTGAAACACGCGAAGGAATACTCAAGCATTGCTCGCTTGCGCATGCGTTGTTGCTTGGCGATGTGGGAGAGCGCTTCATCGCGCGCACGCAGCCGTCGCTCGAAGCGCAGTTGGCGAATCTGGCCGACGAGATCGCCTACAACAATCACGACATCGACGATGGCTTGCGATCGGGCTTGCTCAGCGTCGAGCAGTTGCAGGGCGTGCCGGCTTTCGCACGGCACTATGACCAGGTCATTCAGGAATGGCCTGCGATCGCGCAGCGCCGTGCAGTGTCTGAAACGATCCGTCGAATGATCAACACGCTGATCATGGACGTCACCGTCACGACGGCGTCGAACCTTGCGAGCGCAGCGCCTGCCAACGCCGAGGCGGCAAGGCTCTGCGGCCCGCTGGTGGCTTTTTCCGACGAAATCCGCGCAGAAGCCAATGTGCTGAAAAAATTCCTGTTCGAAAACCTCTACCGTCATTACAAGGTCATGCGCATGACGAACAAAGCGCGCCGCATCGTGCGCGAATTGTTCAGCACGTTCATTCAGGAGCCGCGATTGCTGCCGCCCGACTACCGGCGCGACGATGATCAGGCGCAGGCGCGCGCCATCGCCGACTACATCGCGGGAATGACGGATCGCTATGCGATTCGTGAACATCATCGGATCTTCCAGATGGGAGATCAACTTTAGCTTCGCACGCCCGGCGTGCCGTGAAGCCTTTTGCAGCGTATCAGGGAGCTCCTCATGCATCGACTGCGTTCAAATGCTTTCATCGCCTTTTCGGCTGTTTCAGTGGCTGCGCTGATCGCGCTGACGCCGTGGGCCGCGCGGGCACAGATGCCGCCCGCAGCGCCCGCGCAGTCCTCAGGCGGCGCATCCGTCGGCGCGGGCGCGCTGACGATGCAATCGGATGGCTCTGCTGCGCAGGTGGTTTACGGCGATATCCGCAGTCCGTACCGCCTGTCCATCGTCCAGCTTTGCTCTCCCAACAACGGCAAGTGCACTCTCGCCTTCGTCGATACCCGGGATGGGGACGATGCGGCGGCGCTTGTGCGTGACTACTATCGGCGAACGGGCGGCAAGGCAACCCCGAACGTGTCCACGCAGGCCACCTGCGCGTCGGGGTGGATCGCCTCGGCAATGGCGGAGCAGGGCTCGGTCGCCGCAGGGGGCATTTCACGGGGACAGGCGGAAGTCTGCGGCTACGTGTCCGCCCCAGCCGCGCTCAAGGCTGTCCTGGATGCTTGCGATGCGCAAACGGCCGGCGGATGCCGTCAGGCGACCCGCATCAACGTCGTGTGGGGGTATTGGGACGGACTCAAGCCCAACGGCCGCGAAACCGATCCGGGACGCCCCTATGAGGCGGCAACGCACTCGGGTGGCGGCGCCTGCGACAGCACGCTGCCCCTGGTTGAATCGCCGGCGTGCAAGGCGCAGGCCGCAGTGCAGTTACGCGCCGCCGGGATGCCCTGACCGCAACGCCGCGCCTTGACGCCAGCGTCACGTGCCCCGAAGGCGTGATCCGCCCTTGCCGTTAGCGGGCGAACCGGGCAAGGGTGCGCGCGAGATAGCGTCCGGTGTGGCTTGAGGGATCGGCGGCGATTTCTTCGGGCCGGCCCTCTGCAACGATGCGACCGCCCCCGTCGCCGCCTTCCGGGCCCATGTCGATGACCCAGTCTGCTGTCTTCACCACGTCCAGATTGTGCTCGATCACGACCACGGTATTGCCGGCCAGCACCAGCTGATTGAGCACCCCCAGCAGCAGTTCGATGTCATGGAAATGCAGGCCGGTGGTGGGTTCGTCCAGAATGTAGAGCGTGCGTCCCGTGCTGCGTCGCGAAAGCTCGAGAGAAAGCTTCACCCGCTGAGCCTCGCCGCCTGACAGCGTGGTTGCCGACTGGCCCAGGCGCAGGTAGGAAAGGCCCACGTCCATCAGTGTCTGCAGCTTGCGCGCGACGGCGGGAACCGCGTCGAAGTAGCCGAGCGCCTGTTCGACGGTCAGTTCGAGCACTTCATGAATGTTGCGCCCACGGTAGCGGATTTCCAGCGTTTCCCGGTTGTAGCGCTTGCCCACGCACACGTCGCACGGCACGTACATGTCTGGCAGAAAGTGCATTTCCACCTTGACCACGCCATCGCCCTGGCAGGCCTCGCAACGGCCTCCCTTGACGTTGAAGCTGAAGCGCCCGACGTCATAGCCTCGCGTCCGCGATTCGGGCACGCCTGCGAACAACTCGCGGATCGGCGTGAACAGGCCCGTATAGGTCGCGGGGTTGCTGCGCGGCGTGCGGCCGATCGGGCTCTGGTCGACGCTGATGATCTTGTCGAAGTGCTCGAGCCCCTCAATGGCGTCGTAGGGTGCCGGATCGCTTTGTGCGTTGTGCAGCGCGCGGGAGACGACCACCGCGAGCGTGTCGTTGACGATGGTCGACTTGCCCGAGCCTGATACGCCGGTCACGCAGACAAAACGACCCGCCGGAATGCGTAAATCGACGGATTTCAAATTGTTGCCGCGGCAGCCGGAAAGGACCAGCCAGGGCTGATCCGGCTCGACCGGCCGGCGCGGTGGCACGGGAATCGATCGCGAGCCGTTGAGATATTGTCCTGTCAGGGAGGACGGGTTGGATTCGATCTGCGCGGGCGTGCCCTGGGCGACGATGTGCCCGCCGTGTTCGCCTGCGCCCGGCCCCATATCGATGATCCAGTCCGCCTGGCGGATCATGTCCTCGTCGTGTTCGACCACGATCACGCTGTTGCCGAGATCGCGCAGGTGGTAGAGCGTTGAGATCAGGCGGTCGTTATCGCGCTGGTGCAGGCCGATCGACGGCTCGTCCAGGACGTACATGACGCCTGTCAGGCCCGAGCCGATCTGGCTGGCCAGGCGGATGCGCTGGGCCTCGCCCCCGGAGATCGTGTCCGCACTGCGATCGAGCGAAAGGTAGTTCAGCCCGACGTTGTTCAGGAAGCTCAGGCGCGCAATGATTTCGCGCACGATGCGCTGGGCGATTTCCTGGCGCGCGCCGGTCAGCGTGAGTTGCTCGAACCATCGCAGGCACTGCGAGAGCGGCAGCCCCTCGACCTCATAGATCGCGAGGCCCTGTTCCTGCCACTGGGCGTACGCCGGCGTGCCGGCCAGTGCGGGCGGCGGGGCGATCGGCTCATCGCCGAGGCGAACGTGGCGCGCTTCGGGCCGAAGCCGCGATCCGTGACAGTGGGGGCACACCTGAGTGGCGCGGTACTTGCCGAGCTCCTCGCGCACCGTTGCCGAGTCGGTTTCCTTCCAGCGGCGCTCGAGGTTCGGGATGACGCCCTCGAACGGATGGCGCCGGACCGTGCTGCGGCCCTTCTCGTTGAGGTAGAGGAAGGGGATCTCGACCTCACCCGAGCCCCGCAGGATGATGTCGCGCAGGCTGTCGGGAAGATCTTGCCAGGGGGTTTCGAGATCGAAGCCATAATGCGCCGCGAGGCTCGACACCATCGAAAAGGTAAAAGCATTGCGGCGATCCCAGCCCCGGATTGCGCCCGAACCCAGACTGAGTTCGGGAAACGCCACCACGCGCTTCGGGTCGAAAAAACCGACGTGGCCGATGCCGTCGCAAGCCGGGCAGGCGCCGACCGGGTTGTTGAAGCTGAACAGGCGCGGCTCGAGTTCGGGCAGGCTGTGGCTGCAGACAGGGCACGCGTAGCGGCTGGAAAACAGATGCTCCTCGTTGCTGTCCATGTCGAGCGCGATCACGCGGCCTTGTGCCAGGGTGAGCGCGGTTTCGAAGCTTTCGGCAAGTCGCTGCTTGCTCTCGGGCTTGATCCGAAGGCGGTCGATGACGACGTCGATGTCGTGTTTTTCGTTTTTGGCCAGTTCCGGCATGCTGTCGAGATCGACCATGCTGCCGTCGACGCGCACGCGCACGAAACCTTGCGCCTGCAGGCTGGCGCATTCGTCCTCGAACGACCCCTTGCGCGTTCGCACCATCGGCGCGAGGATAGCCAGTCGACGCTCGGGGGGCCAGCCCATGACGCTGTCGACCATCTGGCTCACGTTCTGTGCCGCCAGCGGCAGGCCGTGGGTCGGGCAAAAGGGCGTGCCCACGCGCGCATAGAGCAGCCGCAGGTAGTCGTGAATTTCGGTGATGGTGCCGACCGTGGAGCGGGGATTGTGCCCCGCAGCCTTCTGCTCGATCGATATGGCGGGCGACAGGCCCTCGATCAGGTCCACGTCCGGCTTGTCCATCAACTGCAGGAACTGCCGCGCATACGCCGAAAGGCTTTCGACGTACCGACGCTGGCCTTCGGCGTAGAGCGTGTCGAACGCCAGGGATGACTTGCCGGATCCCGAGAGCCCCGTCACCACGACGAGCCGGTGGCGTGGCAGGTCGAGGGAGATGTTTTTCAGGTTGTGCGTGCGTGCGCCGCGAATGCGTATGTCGTCCATTTGGCCGTTGTCAGGTGAAACGCCCCGCATCCCGACCAGGTGGTCATCAGGATAAAAAAGGGAACTTGGTACTATAACGCGCCGAAGAATTTCGCGGCCCATCCCCTGACCGCAGCACCTGATTCCCGATGTCAAAAAAGCAAACCTTGTCGTTGAGCCCCACCGAGCGTCGCGCCAGCATCGCGCTGGCCAGCCTGTTTGCGGCCCGGATGCTGGGGTTGTTCCTGCTGCTGCCGGTGTTTGCGGTCGCCGTGAGCGGCCTGCCCGGCGGGGATGACCCATCCCGCGTGGGGCTCGCCCTGGGCATGTACGGCCTGACCCAGGCATTCATGCAAATCCCTTTCGGGCTGGCCTCGGATCGGTTTGGGCGTCGTCCGGTCGTGATCGCAGGCCTGCTGCTCTTCGTGGCGGGCAGCGTGGTCTGCGCGCTTTCCACCGATCTGACGTGGATTACGCTCGGTCGCGCGATCCAGGGCGCCGGGGCGATCTCCGCCGCGGTGACGGCGTGGCTTGCCGACGCCACGCGCCCGGAAGTCCGCACGCGCGCAATGGCCATGGTGGGTGGATCCATTGGCTTGTCCTTCGCCGTCTCCCTTGTCGTGGCGCCGCTGCTTGTCGGCTGGGGCGGGCTGGCCGGGCTATTCTGGACCATCGCGCTGCTTGGCGTGATTTGCCTGGCGGTTGCCAGGTTTGTCGTGCCGGTCGTGCCCCTGGCGCCTCGCCCGGTGCATCCCGCGCGCCCGGCGCAGGTGCTGACGCATGTCGATTTATTGCGTCTGAATTTCGGCGTTTTTTGCCTGCACCTGATTCAGATCGCGATGTTCGTCGTCGTGCCGCCGCTGGTCATCCGGCTGGGCGGCCTGGATTCTGCCGGACTCTGGAAGGTCTATCTGCCGGTTGTCCTCATTTCGTTCGTTTTCATGGTGCCGGCCATTTTCGTCGCGGAAAGGCATCGCGCGCACCGGGCCATGTTGCGTCTGGCGGTCGCCGGTCTGGTGGTCGTCTGCGCCTTGCTCGCGCCGGCCAGCCATGGCTTCTGGGGGCTGGTGGCGGGGCTGACGGGGTTCTTCGTCATGTTCAATATCCTCGAGGCGCTCCAGCCTTCGCTGGTGTCTCGCGTGGCGCCGCCGGAGCTCAAGGGTCTCGCGCTCGGCTTCTACAACACCTCGCAGGCGTTTGGGCTGTTTCTCGGGGGGGCGCTCGGGGGCCTGCTGGCGTCCTGGGGTGGCCCGGCGGCCGTGTTTCTTGCCGCTGCCGCACTGTCTGCCGTATGGCTTGCCGTGACATGGGGGCTTCGGCCGCTGGGCACGGGCCACTGATTTCCGGTGACGCAGCGCCTGCGCGGCAATCGCGCACGGCGGTGGCCGGTTGCCCGGCGCCCCGGGGTCGTCATTGCCGAAGGCGCGCGATGCCGCGCTTGCCGGACGCGCCGGCTATTCCGACTGAATACCCGCCGCCGCAATGACTTTTGCCCAGCGCTCCTGGTCGCTGACCAGGAATTCCCGGAATTGCACGGGCCCCATCCCGACGGAGATGCCGCCAAGCTCCTTGAGCCGCTGCTGCACATCGGGGCGGTTCAGTGCCTTGAGTGTCTCGCGATTCAGTATCTGGACGATGGCCTGGGGCGTACGCGCCGGCGCGAGCAGGCCCACCCAGGGCGCTGTCAGCTCGAAGCCCGGGAAGCCCGAGGCATTCATCGTCGGGACCCCCGGATATTCGGCCATGGGGTCGGCCGCGCCCACCGCCAACACCCGCAGGCGCTTTTCGGCAACCAGGGCGGCGATGCCGATGTTCGGATAGAACATGAAACTCACGCGCCCGGCCATGACTTCGGTCAGCGCCGGGGCATTGCCGCGAAATGGCACGTGCAGCATCCGCAGGTTAGCCATTGATCCGAGCATGGCGGCAGTGAGGTGCGCGGAGCCGCCATTGCCCGAGGAGCCGAAAGAAACAGATTCCGGGGCGGCCCTGGCTGCCGCGATCAGGTCCTGGAGCGATTTGTAGGGCGCGCCGTAGGCCGTCACCAGCACCATGGGCAGATTGGCGACCAGCGAGATCGGCTCGAAATCGGTGACGGGATCGTACTCGGCGCGGTCCTTGAGCAGCAGCTTGTTGACGTTGTGCGTGAGCGAAGTGAAAAGCAGCGTGTAGCCATCGGGCCGCGCGCGCGCGACCTCCTTGGTTGCAACCCAGGCGGCGGCGGCCGGCCGGTTTTCGACGACGACGGTCTGCCCCATCGAGTTGCTCATATGCTGGGCAAGCAGGCGTCCGATGACGTCCGTGGGCCCGCCCGCGGCAAACCCGATCACCAACCTGACGGGCTGGTTGGGATACCCCGCCGCCGGATCCGCAGCCTGCGCGCGCGTCAGCCCGGGCAGAATCCCGAAGACTGCGCCTGCGAGGCAAAGCGACAGTGCAAAAAGGCGATTGTTCATCCGGTGACTCCTTTTCAGCCGATCTGGTGTTCGAGCGTGCCGATCTTCGAAATGGCGATCCGGATCCGGTCGCCCGCAGCCAGGTATCGCGGCGGCTTTCGGAAGGCGCCCACGCCCGCCGGGGTGCCGGTCGCGATCATGTCGCCCGGCTCGAGCGTGAGCGTGCGCGAGATGTAGGCGATCAGTGCGGCGACGGGAAAGATCATGTCGCCCGTGCTGGCGTGCTGTACCTGCTCGTCGTTGACCCAGGTCGTCAGTTCAAGCGCCTGCGGATCGGGAATTTCGTCCGAGGTGACGATCCAGGGCCCGATGGGCGTGAACCCATCCTTGCTCTTGGCGAACGTGGTCTGCGGCGGCGAGATATCGAACTGAAGCTCCCGCGCACTGAGATCGTCCAGGATGGTGTAGCCCGCGACATGGCCCAGCGCATGGGCTTGGTCCACGTTGCGCGCCCTTGATCCGATGACCACGGCGAGCTCGCCCTCGAAGTCCATCTTCTGAACGTCCGGCGGGCATGCTACGACCCCATTCGGGGCCGACACGGTCGACGAGAGCTTGGCGAAGATGCGCGGTTTTTCGAACGGCCCGCTGCCGGTTTCTTTTGCGTGATCGCCGTAGTTGCGCCCGATACCGATGATCTTGCCCGGGTTGGGCAGGGGTGCGTAGAGCGTGACCGCATCGAGCGCATCGCGCGGCGCGCCGCCCGATTCCTGCGCCACATGCCGGGCAAGCGCCTGCATCAGCGCAGAGCCGCCCTGAAGCAGGCGCAGCACGCCCGTGCCGGCGGGTGCCGCGCCCGAGACGAGGCTGGCGGCACGCGTCTGCGGGGACACCGGCTGGGCGGCGAGCCAGTCGTCGATGCGCAGGATGCCGTCGTCGCGCACGACGCCAGTGCATATCGTTTCGCCTCTTTTGTAGGTGATCAGCTTCATGCGACATCCTTAAAATAGCGGTCGGCCATGACCTGGCAGCGCTTGATGAACCGCGGTTCGCTGGGCAGATAGTCGGCGATCGCGTTGTGGATCGTGCCCATGTTGTCCCACATCAGCACGTCGCCTGCCGTCCAGCGGTGCCGGTAGCGGAATTCCGGCTTGAGCTGGTGCTCGAAAAGAAAATCCAGGACCCGGTCGCTCTCGTCCTTCGGCAGTTCGTTGATCTGCATCGAGTAGCCGGGGTTGGCGTAAAGCACCTTTTCGTGCGTGATGGGATGGGTGAGGAAGATCGGGTGCGAGACGGGGGGCTTGGCCTTGCGTTGTTCCGGCGTGAGGGGCGCCCGGCGACTTCCCGGCTGGCTTCGCATCTTTTCCCAGAACTTGTTGAAGTCGTGCAGGACGGTCATGCCGTCAAGGCGTCGCCTGAGGTCTTCCGGCAGGGCAAGGTATGCCGCACGCATGTTGGAAAACTCCGTGCAACCCAGGGGCTCCCCATTGCGCTGCGGGATTTCGATGCCATACAGCACGTTGGTGAACGCAATCATGCGGCTGTAGGACATGTCGGTGTGCCAATCCTGGCCGGCATCCCCAAGCCCGACAGGCTTGCCGTCGACGAGTTTGTTGGAGAGGATCATGACCTCCGGCGCTTCGGGCGCCTGGAAGGCATTGGCCACGTTGATTTCCAGCGTGCCGAAATTCTGGCTGAATGCCTTGAGTTGCAGCGTGGTGAGCTGCTGCGCCGGAAAACAGAGCACGCCGTATTGACCGAGCAGCTGTTCGATCTCGCTGAAAGATTCAGGCGACAACGGCCGGGACAGGTCGATCTGATCGACCCGTGCGCCCAGCCCTTCGCCACTTGGGGTGACAACCATCTGGCCTGCCTCCTGTGTTCGGTGCGTCTGGTGGATCGAATGCCCGCCTTGCACGCCTGCCCGGGGATGGCCCGGGCAGGAAAGCCGGATTATAGGGGTGCGCAACCGGATTCCGGTGAACTTCGCGGCGAGCTCCCGCCAGCGATCCGAATCCTGCCTTACACTGTTTGGGTGGCGTAGTTTTGCGTCTGGCGTCCTGTTGCCTACCCGGTCATCATGGCAGGCGAGTGGGGGTTTTCTTCGAACCCCCGGTGATCAAATTTTTTTTTACGGAGATCGGTATGGCATCGGTCAATAAAGTGATTCTGGTCGGCAATCTGGGCCGCGACCCCGAAGTGCGGTACAGCCCCGATGGCGCTGCGATCTGCAACGTGTCGATTGCGACCACCAGCAACTGGAAAGACAAGACCAGCGGCGAGCGCAAGGAAGAAACCGAGTGGCACCGCGTCGTGTTCTACAACCGCCTGGCCGAGATTGCCGGCGAGTACCTGCGCAAGGGCCGCGCGGTCTATGTCGAAGGTCGGCTCAAGACGCGCAAATGGCAAAACAAGGAAGGCCAGGACGTCTACACGACCGAAATCATCGCGGATCAAATGCAGATGCTCGGCGGTCGCGAGGCCGGCGCTGAAGGCGGCGCGATGGGCGGCGGCGAAGCAGCGCCCGCGCGTGCGGCCCGCCCCCCTCAGGCG
>CAITPF010000035.1 GCA_903894155.1 uncultured beta proteobacterium
CTCCCCCTGCTGGGCGAATTGCGCCGCCGAGGATTGCGCCAGGACTGCCGGGGAACAAGGCGACCGAAAAGGTCGCCGCCCGGCGGGACCAGCAACCGCAGGGCAGTCCGCGAAGCGGACCGGCGCAGCCTGAGCCCGGCGGGGGGAGGCACAACCCAACCCGCAAAGCGCAAAGCAAAATCGAGCCCATTACGATCGCTCATACCCCCCAAAACGACCGAGCCCCACAAGAACTATTCCTCAACGCGCTTCAAATCGCGGTAAAAGTTCTCATGCGAGCCGAGAGTAAGTAGTTTCAGGTTTTCTGCGTCGAGAATGCGGTACGCCAGCAAATGTATCTGATTCGAGATCCTGAACTTGTAAACCCGAACGCCAGCAAGGTCGCCAACCTTCGCTTCACCCGCGACCGGATCAGCGCTGACAATGCGTAACGCCGCGTCAAGCTCCCGTTTTTGCGGTGGATGTAGTTTCTTGGTTGCCCTCAAGAACGAGGGCGTAACGAGCAGACGCATCAGCTAAACACGTACTCGCCAACAACAGCTTCCTGATCCGCGATCAGGATATCGCGGATCATAGAAAATGGCAGATCCGGATTCTCTTCGGCTATCTTGCCGATCCTGGACCAGTGCTCAATTTGCTTGGGTACCGAGCGGTGCTGCACCAGTGCATGGCTCTTCGCCTGATTAACCAGGCTATCTGGCAGTTTGACGTTAATCGACATGGCTAACTCCGAAAGGATGGCCCATAATAGCGCAAAAGGTTCCTAAATGGAACCTTTTTCTGGTCACCCAACAGATAGTGCGATCGGCTATTTGGCAGCACCAGTTGGCGCTGGGGCAAGGATGACACATGGCCCTGCAAACCGAGTGGGCTATTCTCCCAACAGCCATGATTTCAGCATTTAGGATTTACGGCTTTCCTCAATAGCAGTCACTACCAACATCGGATCCATGCGCAATCGGCTTCTTGTGTCCCTGCTTCTCCTGCCGTGGTGCATCGACTTAAACGCGGCCCCGCGCGTCCTGATTCCTGAAAAGAGCCAGATCGATTTTGTCGTCAAGGAGATGGGGGTTCCCGTCACCGGGCAATTCAACAAGTTTGAAGCAGCCATTGAAATCGACCTGGCGCAGCTACCAAAGTCGAGCGCCAAACTGCGCATCGACGTTGGCAGCCTCGACACCGGAAACCCGGAGGCCGACAAAATCGCGACCGATGGCGACTGGCTGGATAGCGCGCATGCCCAATATGCCGTTTTCACAAGCGCCTCGATCAGCGCGCTCGGATCAAACCGTTACCAGGCACAAGGCACACTGCGCATCCGCAACATCGATCGGCCGATCGCAATCGAATTCACAAGCGTCGACCAACCCGGCGGGCAAACCATGATCGAGAGTCAGTTCGAGATCAATCGCACCGAGTTCGGCATCGGCGGCGGTGTCTGGAACGAGAAGGGCGTTGTCGCCGAGCAAATTCCGGTCAGGGTCAAACTGTTACTCGCACCGCTCGGCCAATCGCGCTAGCCAGGGGCGGCGGGTCGCCGACGCTGCACTCATTAAGCCGGGCGAATCAGAAGTCGGCGCAACGGTATATTCTGGCAATGAGGACTACGCGATCCGTTCGGACGCGCTCCCCGATTTCACCAAAGAGAGGTCACGTGTCTTTGCGCACCGTTCTGAGTCTAGTCGCGATGTGCGCCGCTTTAATCGTATCTGGTTGCGGCGGCACCGGCGGTTCAAACGCGACGGGGCAGCCATCGACGGTCGCGAGCGCCGAACCCGAACTGCTTCGGCAATATGAAGACCTCGCGCGGTCCGGTGGCAAGGTGATCCGGCTCGATCCGGCTGCATCGGTTGTGCGAATTTACGCATTTCGCGCGGGGCCGGCGGCAAAGGTCGGCCACAACCACGTTTTGTCGGCCCCCAGGTTTGTCGGCTTTTATTATTTGCCGCCGCCGGGCGCGGGATCGGGGCGCTTCGATCTGGAGTTCCGCCTCGACGAACTCGTCATCGACGAGCCCGGCTATCGCGCCACGCTTGGCGCCGCCTTTGCAACCAAGTTATCTCCCGAGGCAATCCAGGGAACCCAGGATCACATGCTGGGTGAAGACAACCTGCAGGCGGACCGCTATCCATTCGTCCAGGTGAGATCAATCGAGATCCTGGGGGAGTCGCCAAAGTTCATGGCAGTGGTCGAGATTTCGATGCATGGACAGCGCAGGCAGTTGCTCGTCCCTTTGACGGTCGGTGGCCTGCCGGATCGCCTCGAGGTGTCGGGATCGTTCGCGATTCGTCAATCGGATTTCGGTGCCAAGCCCTACTCGGTCCTGGGCGGTCTCATGGCCGTGCTGGACGAAGTGTTCATCGAGTTCAACTTGAAAGGAAAATAGCCGGCCGTTGACCACGGCGTCGGATCCGATCCTATGGGTGCAAACACGGCGACACGATTACGAAGCACATCCTACAGTTGGCCGGCAAAGGGCTTTCACTGGCTGATCGCGTTGCTGATTCTCTGCACCCTACCGCTCGGGTTCTACATGGTGGGGTTGCCCCTGGCCCCGCAAAAGCTCAGGCTATTCAATTATCACAAGTGGATCGGGATCACGGTGCTGGCCCTGACCGTACTGCGACTGCTCTGGCGGCTGAGCGCACGGCCTCCCGATCCAATCGCTTCTACTCCCCGGTGGCAGCACGTGCTGGCTGCAATCGCACACGCAACGCTTTACTTGTTCACCATTGTGATGCCCATCACCGGTTGGGTGATGAGTTCGGCCTACGGCTTTCCGACAGTATTGTTTACGGTAATTCAGTTGCCTGATCTGGTCGGCAAGAACAAGGCGCTTGGAGATCTTTTGCGCACTGTCCACGACGGCCTTGCCTGGGGGCTCGTCGTTGTCCTGTCGATTCACATCGCTGCGGCGCTATGGCATCAATTCGTCCTGCGCGACAACGTGCTTGGGCGGATGCTCTTTAATCATGGTCCTCTCGATCCTGCGATCCGGTATGAGCCACATCAAAGCCACACCGACGTAACAGGCCTCGGCAACCCACGGGACGACAAAGGCCAGCGGAACAGCAATCGCATAGATAACGACTGACAGGGATCCTTTTCGGTCCTTGCCGATTGCCTTAGCCAGAAGAGAGCCAGCCCCGTCGGTTGCAATAATCGCACGGACCAAAATCCAGTACGCCGCAGCGGCCATCAGCAAGACAAAGCCATAAAAGGCGGCGGGCAGCGATGCGAAATGGTTCTCCCCCATCCAGCCGGTGACGAACGGCAGTAGCGATAGCCAGAAGAGCAGGTGCAGGTTTGCCCACAGCACGCTGCCACTGATTTTCTGCGCAGCCTGAAACAGATGGTGATGGTTGTTCCAGTAAATGCCAACGTAGACGAAGCTCAGCACGTAGCTCAGGAACACCGGAAAAAGCGCTCGAATCGCCTCGAGGCTATCGCTGTGCGGAACTTTGAGTTCCAGCACCATGATCGTGATGATGATCGCGAGCACACCATCACTGAATGCTTCGAGACGAGTCTTGTGCATCTCTGGATCCTTATCGTTTCAGGCGCGCAAACGCGACTGGTTAGTGTTACCGGCGCGCTCTGCGTGTATGCTGACATTCCTGCCAACATTGAGGCAAACGCCTTCTGCCGGTCGCAATGTCAGTGCACTCGGCAATCTAAAGAGAGTCCGGTCGATGAAACTTTACATTACGAAAGGGTCGCCGTACGCGCGAATTGCCAGAATCGTCGTTCTAGAGAAAGGGCTGGCTGATCGCGTCGAAATCATTTCCGCGAAAACGCGTCAGGCCGACAGCCCTTATTACAGCGTCAATCCATCTGGCCGGGTTCCCCATTTATTCCGCGACGATGGCGTCGGGCTCGAAGACTCCGCCCTGATCTGCGCTTACCTCGATAGCCTCGACGGCAAGCCAGCATTCGGTTTTCCGGAGGGTGAGCAGGGGTGGGAGACGCGCCGTCTCGAAGCGCTTGCGAGAAGCACGCTTGACGGGTTAGCCGTGCTAGGCCGTGAAACATTTCGGCCGAAAATTGAACAGTCCCCAACGACCCTTCAGCACGAAGCAGACCGCGCCCGGCGGCTGATGGACGTGTGGGAGCGGGAGATTGAAAATCCGCTCATGCATGGCGCACTCAACCTGCCGCAAATCACGCTCGCTTGCGCGTTGGGATTCACGGCGCTGATTGCTGAATTCGAGTGGCGATCTGGCCACCCGAAACTGGGCGCTTGGTTCGACAAAATCTCTGCGATCCCGTCGGTCGCGGCTACGGCGCCGCCGGTTCGCCGTTGAACTCAGTGAACCAGCGGCTTGAGCACGTCACGCAACAGAGCCAACCCTTGCCTGATTTCGTCCTCGGTCGAATTCAGGGCAGGCATAAATCGCAGGCAATGCGCGCGCGGAGCATTCAGAAGCAAGCCGGCCTCTCTCGCGGCAGTGACGACCTGAGGTGCGACATCGCACCCCAACTCCAGCGCAAGCAATAGCCCATGGCCCCGAACCTCGCCAAGGCCGAGCTCACGGGAGAGGGCTTTAAGTCCATCCATCAGTTGAAGCCCGACTCGGCGGCTTGAAGACAGAAAGCCTTCTGCCAACAGACTCTGAAGCACTGCAAAGCCAACGGCACACATCAACGGATTGCCGCAATAGGTTCCCCCTTGGTCCCCAGGCACGAAGCATGAACAGGCCCTCTTTGCCAGTAGCGCGGCAAGCGGGACGCCGCCACCGATCCCCTTGCCGAGGGTCATGATATCCGGCTCAATTCCATACAACTCGTAGGCAAACAGGCTTCCTGTCCGGCCGCACCCAGTCTGAACCTCATCCGCGATGAGCAGCAACTTGTGCTCGTCACAAAGCGCGCGCAGACCCTTCATGAACGCCAGGTCAGCGGGAATCACACCGGCTTCGCCCTGAATCGGCTCGAGCATGATTGCCACTGTGTTCGGATTGATGAGTTGCGAGACTGAAGCGAGATTATTCAGTTTCGCTTTCGGAAAGCCGGGCACCTGGGGCGCGAAGATCGTATCCCAGCCCGCCTTCCCGCTGGCAGACATCGTGGCAAGCGTACGGCCATGAAAGCCATCCGTGAACGTGATGATTTCAAACGCTCCGCCCTTATGGAGCTGACCCCACTTGCGGGCGAGTTTGATGGCCCCTTCATTTGCCTCGGCGCCTGAGCTGGCAAAAAATACATGGTCAAAACAACTGTGCTGCGTCAGCAGGGAAGCAAGTTTCAAGGAGGGTTCGTTAAAGAACGCAGGGCTCGGATTGATGAGCAAGTTCGATTGCTCGGTCAAGGCCTTTGTGATGACTGCCGGAGAATGCCCAAGGCAGTTAACCGCCCATCCCTGAATCCAGTCCAGATATCGCTTGCCCTGGTCGTCAAAAAGGTAAGCGCCTTCGCCGCGCGTAAACACAATCTCCGGGCGCGGGATAATCGGCATCAAACTTTGAGACAGGGCAACAAGATCAGGCGACACATCAATCTCCTTTGAGAGCAAAAAACAAAAAGGCCACGGTGGTGTGCCGTGGCCTTGCAGGGATACTGCCGTTGGGTCAGGTCAGCTTAACGAGACTGCCCTTGACGAACACAGTTTCCACGCACGCGACACGGCATGCCCGACTGGCGTCGGACAGCAATGTGGCGTCGGGAATGATTGAATTCAAAATGCATGATTCGAATGATCCAACAACGATCCCGGGTTGTCAATCACGAACACTGCAGAGCGTCGGCACCGCGCGGGATCCCTGGGGCTCCCGCGCTCCTCCTGCTACAACGGCGAGTGCATGAAGAATTGCGCGATGATCGTAGCGCCAAGGAAGGTACCGGCGTTTGCCATGAACGAAACGACGACGATCCGCCATCCGAGTCGCTTGAAAGCGGGCACGTCTTTGGCGATGGACAAGCCGGCGAACGCCAGGATCGGGGTGGTCAGGGCCAGGAAGTTGATCTTCCCGGTCAGTGCGGCGGTTTCGGCGGCAAAGGGAAACCCGGGATACGTCAACGCCATGCCGATGAGCGAGACCCAAACCACGGCGGGCAGCTTGCGCATCGTGATTCTATACAGGGCATAGCCGACAATCACGACGCCAACGACGATCGCCATGCCAGCAATCGCCGCCGGATCGGTTGCCGCAACCTTGTAGTTGATCCAGTTGCCAAATAGTGCAAAGACGCCGACAAGAATCCAGACCACGACCTGAGCGGGCACGCTGAGCGAAGGGATTTCCTGGTGAGCATCGTTGCCCTCGGACGAGGCGCCTGGCGTTGCCGAGACCGAGGACTTGCGCCCCAGAATCGGTTCAAGGACTTTGTATGCCCAGATCGTGAATGGCAGCGACAGGAACAGCGTGAAGTAAGTGCCTATCGTTGTCGTGATCAGGTTGCTGGCCGCAGCGAAGGCCGCGACATCCTTGGCAACCTCAGGGGTTTGCTGGGCGGCAATCGCACCCGACGCGGCGGCCATCATGCTGCCAGAGCCCACGCCCGCGCCCATGGCGAGTGCGAGCGGATTAAAGATATTCAGGCTAGTCACCAGCCCGGCAAGTACGGCGATGAACACGGCGCCGAACACCGTACCCGTCAGATATTCCGCAAGCACGCCCTGGCCTTCGGGGGATTGCATGCCGAAGCGCTCGCTGATGATCGCAAGGCTAGGCTCGCGGCCGACCGAAAAGGTCGCGCCAATCGCCTGGCGCTTGATACCGAGCAGCAACGCAATTGGCAGCCCGAATACCATCGTGCCGAAGAAGTGACCAAATTCCTGGAAGATCAGCCCCATTCCCGAGGCCGCGAGTTTGGGAATGGACGCGCCCACCAGCAACCCGAGCTTTGCGATAAAGAGCAAAAGCGATGGCTGGAGGATTGCAGCCGCCGTATTTTGCAGCTCGGTGTTGATGCTCATGCCGGGGGGCATCCGCTTTGCGGCAAGGCCGAGCGCCGCACCCATCAACAGCGCCCATAGCAGCGGTAGGAGGATGATTTTTGCGGGACCCATCGGTACGTTGACGTTGCCGATATATTCCGCGATCAGAACGACGACAAAAGCCGCGACAAACAAGCGGACTTGCTCGCCTGCCGGGGCGAGCCGAGCTGCGTTGCTTCCTGTGGTGGACATGAGCATTACTCCAATGGTTTTCATGTGGCCAACAGCTTCATTAGCCGCTTGTCGGGATGCTGCCTCTCTTTAATCGGTCATCATCGGACTTGGCCAGGTGGCTAGCCGCAAGTTTAAAACAGGGTGGTACGAAAACTAATTGACCGTTGCGCCAGAGTCAATGACGCGCTGGCGCCAGATCGGTACTTCTGCATTGACGAAGGATTCAAACTCCGCGGTCGAGGCGGCGGGAGCCACAATGAGCCCCTCGGAAGTCAGGCGTTGCTGAATCCGTGGCTGGGCCAGGGCATGGTTGATCGCGTCGAACAGCTTTTGCCTGACGTTAGGTGCGATGCCCGCCGGCCCCCAGATCCCGAACCACCCCTGATCGGCAAGTTGCGGCAGGCCAGCCTCCGTCGAGCTTGGCACATCCGGGAGCACGGCATAGCGCTCCGGCCAGGTGACGGTGAGCGCGATCAGGCGGCCGCTCTTGACGTGTGGCATGATGACCGGAGGCGTTCCAACGATCACTTCCACATTACCGGCAAGCGTTGCTGCGACAGCTGCCGCCCCGCCTCGGAATGGAACATGCGTGAGATCGACTCCGGCGATGCGTTTGAACGACTCACCTGCGATGTGTGCAGGCGTTCCGTTGCCGCCGCTGGCGTAGTTAATCTTCCCGGGCGATTTCTTCGCAGCCGCAATCAGATCCTCAAGCGTTTTGATGCCGACCGTACTGTTGACGGCAATAATCGAGGGGAGGTAAGCAATCCGACCGATCGGGGTGAAATCCTTGAGCGGATCGTAGGTCGAGCCTTTGTACAGTTGGGGATTGATGCCGTGGGTGAAGTTGCCACCGACCATCAGGGTGTATCCGTCGCCAGGAGATCTTGCCAGGGATTCGGTGGCGAGATTGCCCCCCGCGCCCGTTTGGCTCACGACGATGACAGACTGGTTCAGAAACTCTCCCATCCCGTCGGCCATGATGCGAGCGACGGCATCCGTTGACCCACCCGGGGGAGAGCCCGCAACCAGCTTGACGGGATGATCAGGAAAATCCGCGCCCATCGCAAGAGGAGCTGCAAACGCCAGGGCCATCAGACTGGCAAGGCGAATCATGTGTCGCCGCACGGTGAATTGGAGCTTGAACGAGCCGTCGTGACACATCAATGAATCCCTGGAAGTGATCGAACGTCAAAATGCCTGATGCCTGATGCCTGATGCCTGAAGCCTGAAGCCTGAAGCCTGAAGCCTGCAGCCTGCTGCCCAATGCCCAATGCCCAATGCCCAATGCCTAATGCGCATCGAGTTCCAGCGCCAGGCGTTTGAAAAGGCCAATGGACTCGTACAACTGCGCAAGAGCAATGTACTCGGTTGGCTTGTGCGCGTGGTCGATATCGCCAG
>CAITPF010000036.1 GCA_903894155.1 uncultured beta proteobacterium
GTCGAGGGCAGGTTCGACCACCTCGCGCATCACAACATTTACGTCGCGAAGGATTATCGCCGCAACCTCGACGAGATCGAGCTCCAGCACGTTTTGTCCGAAGACCCGTCGTTTTACGTCGAGAACCCGGTGCGCACGGACGACACCATGGCGCCGCCCGGCCACAGCGCGTTGTATGTGCTGCTGCCGGTGACTCATCAGCATCCGAACGTGGACTGGAACCAGGAGCGGGCGCGGTATCGTGGCATCGCGCTGCGCCAACTGGAAAAACTTGGCATTACGGACATCGGGAAGCGCATCCGATTCGAGCGGGTGGTGACGCCGGCGGATTGGGAAAACAAGCTGGACGTCTATCGCGGCGCAACTTTCAACCTGGCGCACACGTTTTCTCAAATGCTGCACTTGCGCCCGCAGAATCGCTTTGAGGAATTCGACAGGATGTATCTCGTCGGCGGCGGCACGCATCCCGGCAGCGGACTGCCGGTCATCTTCGAGTCCGCGCGCATCAGCTCGAAATTATTGTTAGAGGCCTTGAATTGAGGAGCCTCCACGTCGCATGCCTGACACCAAACTGATCCTGGTAACCGGGGCGACTGGTTATGTGGGGGGTCGGCTTGTGCCCCGCCTGCTCGCGGAAGGTTATCGGGTGCGCTGCCTGGCGCGTGATTTGTCCCGGCTCCAGGGACGGCCGTGGCTGAATCAGGTCGAACTGGTGCAGGGCGACGTGCTGAACCCGGCTTCACTGAGCGCGGCGATGCGCGACGTTCAGGTGGTTTATTACCTCATCCATAGCCTTGGCAGTGGCGATGATTTTTCGGAACGGGATCTGGTTGCGGCGCGCAACTGTGCTCATGCCGCCCGAAAGGCGGGAGTGGAACGCATTGTTTACCTTGGCGGCCTGGGCGACCCGAAGGCAGACCTGTCCCCTCATTTGCGTTCCAGGCAACAAACAGGGGATGCCTTGCGCGAGGCAGGCATCCCGGTGACGGAATTCCGGGCAGCGGTTATCGTGGGATCGGGCAGCCTCTCATTTGAAATGATTCGTTATCTGACCGAGCGTCTGCCGGTGATGATTTGCCCGAAGTGGGTCTTCACCCGAATCCAGCCGATTGCCATTCGCAATGTGCTGGACTATCTGGTGTCGGCGCTTCGGTGTCCGGAAAGCACGGGACGAATTCTTGAAATCGGCGGAAGCGATGTCCTGACCTACGCCGACATGATGACCGGTTACGCACAGGCCAGAGGATTGAAGCGGCGATTGATTGCCGTGCCTGTCTTGACGCCGCGGTTGTCTTCCTACTGGGTGCATCTTGTCACGCCGATTCCTGCCAACATCGCCCAGCCCCTGATCAAAGGTTTGGGTAATGAAGTCATCGTGCGCAATTCCACCGCCCTTCAACTCTTTCCAAACGTTCATCCGATTGACTACAAAACAGCAGTTCGGCTGGCACTGGAAAAGATGAATGCGCGTGATGTCGAGACCGCTTGGAGTGACGCGCTGACCTCCAGCCAGGGTCACAAGTCGCCTGTGACCCTGATTAGCACCGAGGGGCTGATTATTGAGCGCAGGCAACTGACCGTGTCCGCATCGACCGACTCCGTTTACAAAAGTTTTGCCCGCCTGGGCGGTGCGAGGGGCTGGCTTTATA
>CAITPF010000037.1 GCA_903894155.1 uncultured beta proteobacterium
CTTGGCCGCTTTCTTGGCGGGAGACTTCGCAGCCACCTTGACCGGAGCCGGCGTCGCCGAATCGGCAGGAGCAGCGCCAGACTGGGTCTTTTCCATCGCCCTGGACTTTTCCTTCTCGCTCAGCGCCGCGCGCAGTTGCTGAATCCTGCCGTCGAACTTTGCCATCAACTCAGCAGCCCGTTCCAGCGCCGCGACCTTGCCTTTCTTAATAACGGCGTCCAGATCCTGGGCAATTTTCTCGTGTTTCGCCCATAGGTTCTCGATTTTCTTCATTTCGTCACTCCGTTTGAAAAATCAATTCAGACTCAGATTTACCAGCGGCCCTGCGAATGCATCACGTCGAACTGACGGTCCCGCTATGCGTTCAACGGGTTACTGCCCTTCTTTTTTCAGCAGATGCCCGATCAGATCCATCGGCAACGGGAAAATCACCGTCGTGTTCTTATCCGCACCGATCACTGTCAGAGTTTCAAGATACCGCAAATGCAGGGCTTGGGGTTGCCTGGACAGGATTTCGGCCGCCTGCATCAATTTATCGGCAGCCTGCAACTCGCCTTCCGCATGGATGATCTTGGCACGACGCTCACGCTCGGCCTCTGCCTGGCGCGCGATCGCGCGAATCATGGACTCGGTGAGATCGATCTGCTTGATCTCGACATTGGACACCTTGATGCCCCAGCCGCTTGTCTGCGAATCGAGCGCGGCCTGAATGTCGGTGTTGAGTTTTTCGCGTTCGGCGAGCATATCGTCGAGCTGGTGCTTGCCCAGAACAGAACGAAGGGTGGTCTGCGCCAGCTGACTGGTGGCGTTCAGATAATCCTTGACCTCGATGACGGAGTTCTTCGCGTCGATGATGCGAAAGTAGATCACCGCGCTGACCTTGACCGACACGTTATCGCGCGAAATGACATCCTGGGTCGGGACTTCGAGCACGACCGTACGCAGATCCACACGGATGACTTTCTGCAATCCCGGCACGATGACGACCAGGCCCGGGCCTGTCACTTTCTGGAACCGGCCCAGCAAAAAGACCACGCCGCGTTCGTACTCGCGAAAAATCCGAATGGCGCTGATGGCCGCCATGACTGCGATCACCAGGATCGCTGCGGCAATAAAACCTGGATCCATGAAGACTCACCTCCAGGGTGTAACCTTGAACCCGATATGCTGAATTTTGATACCCGCTAATACCTTACAGCATATTCCCATCGCAGAGGCGGTTTTCGTGACTGCGCCGGTGCGCCCCGGCGTGATCAGGCAGCAAAACCGACGGGTGCCGCCGGGCGCCGAAACCCGCAGGCACAGCGGGTGACCAAAAGCCTCAGCGCGATCGCGATGCCTACGCAGAAACCCTAGGTTCCAGACGGGCCAATGTATGAAACGATAGAAGAAACGATTACAGCCCGGTTTCGGAGAATCCTGCGAAACACCGTGCATCACCATCCCGCGCTCAACAAGCTCCCCGGGCCTGCTCTACTGGAATGACTCCTTCGTATCGGATCAATAGGAATGAAATCTTTAAGCCATCTCGCGTGCCACGCGCGCGCCTTTGCGTTTGCCCTCCTGGCTTGCACCTCCGTGGTATCAGCAGCCGAGCGATATCCCGACCAGCCGATCCGGATCCTTGTGCCGTTCACCCCGGGCGGCGGAACGGATTTCACTTCGCGCATCGTGGGCGCGAAACTTGCCGAACTGACCGGCTGGCAGATTGTCATTGAAAATCGGCCGGGTGCGGGTGGCAACCTGGCGGTCGAGGCGGCCTCCAAAGCGGCACCCGATGGCTATACGCTGGTGATGGGCCAGACAGACAACGTGATGCTGGGACCCTGGCTTTACCCAAGCCTGACCTACGACACGGTCAAGAGCCTCACGCCGATCGTGGAGGTTTCCGTGACGCCCGCGGCCATCGGCAGCGCCGCCAGCGGGTCGATCAAGACCCCGCAAGACCTGGTGACGAAGGGCAAGAGCGCACAGGGCCTGCGCTGGTCTACCGCAGGGGCCGGCACGCTGGGGCACCTCATCGGTGAGGATTTCAAGAATCGCACAAACATCAATCTGCTCCAGGTGCCCTACAAAGGCGCGGCGCCCGCCATTACGGACGTGATGGGCGGACAGGTGGATATTTACATTGGCACCCTGACCTCACTGGTTCCCCTGATCAACAGCGGAAAACTGAATGGTGTCGCCGTCACGACTGCAAAACGCTCGCAGAACTTTCCGGATATTCCCACGTTGGATGAAAGCGTCGCCAAGGGGATGGATTTCAGCATCTGGATGGGGCTTTTCGGCCCGGCCGGCATGCCGCCCGCGATTGTCGAGACGCTCAACCGGGCGGTCAATCGCGTCCTGCAGTCACCCGACGTGATTGCAAAACTCAATGCGAGCGGTGTCAACGCTGCGGGTGGCACGTCAAAAGAGTTCGCCGAATTTGTCGCCAGGGAATATGCGATGTACGGCAAACTGGTCAAGGCCTCGGGCATCAAGCTCGATTGACCTCAAGCAGCGCGTGTATTTAGAATATTTTGTAATACGACCATAAAAAGAGTGCCGTCGTAAGGCGGCATAAAAACAAAAGTGCCGACGGCAGTCCGGGAGACACGATGGCGCAGGGGGACTTTTTGATCGGTGCGGTGGGCGACGTTTTCCTGGATCGGGAAGACCCCTCCACGGCCCTCGATCCTGTCGCACCCATCCTGCGTGGTCTGGATCTGGTGCTCGGGAACTGCGAGGGCGCCTATACCGACCGCCCACAATTTGCGCCGAGCGCGCGCTGGCGCTGCGTTTCAGGCGTGCACAACGCAGCGCCCCTTGGCCCCGCCGGCTTCGATGTCCTGACCGGCGCCAACAATCACACCCTCGATGGCGGCCACGTCGGATTATCGGACACCGTGGCTGCGCTCAAGGCCTGCGGGGTTCTGACGGCCGGCGTGGGCGAGTCGCTCGCCGAGGCCCGCATGCCACTGCTGGTCTCGTGCCAGGGCAGCAAGATCGCCATCGTCGCCCGTGCTTCCGTGTTCCAGCCCGGTTATGAAGCGCGACCCGGGGTGCCCGGGCTGGCGCCGGTGCGGATCCATTCGCACTACTACATTCCCGATTGGGACGCCTATGGCGGCATCGAGCCCGGCGTGCGGCCACACGTGCGAACCTTCCCCTATCCGGAAGACCTGGCCGCGCTGCAAGCCGATATCGTCTCGGCCACCAAATCTGCGGATCTGGTGATCGCGTCCTTCCACTGGGGCGAGGCGAGCAAGCGCGCCTTCCTCACCGATTACGAATTGCAGGTCGGCCATGCGGCGATCGACGCGGGCGCAGACGCGGTACTGGGCCACCACCACCATTTCCTGCGCGGCATTGCCTGGTACAAGGGCCGGCCGATCTTCTACGGGCTGGGCCACTTCGTGTTCGACCTGCGCTGGATCGGCGACAAGCTCGACGACGCGACGATAGACCATCTCAAGCATACCTACGGCGATTATGCGATCTACCCGCGCGAAGGCTACCCCTTGCTGCCCTTCCACGAGGATGGCCGCCTGACCTTGATCGCACTGCTGGAGGTCAGGCGCGGCCAGATCACCGGCGCCGGCTTTATCCCCTGCATCATCAATCCGCAGAATCAGGCGGTGCCCGTGGACCCGGAAAGCACACAGGGCCGGCGGGTCGTCGACTACATGCGCGAGATCAGTGACGAGGTGTCGCTCGGCACTCGCTACGTACTGGACGGATGGGCGGTCGGCGAACACCGTGTGGTGCGCGCGCTGCCATCCCAGTGACCTTGCCCTATCCCACCAGCCACACACTCTTGAGCGAGTCTCCCATGAAGGCAAATGAATCACGAACCATCGACGTGCTGGTCATCGGCTGCGGCATCGCAGGGCTATCGGCCGCAGTCGCAGCGCGCCAGGCCGGCGCCACGGTCGCCATCCTCGAGCGCGCGCCGATCGAGGAGCGCGGTGGCAACACCCGCTATACCGAGGCGTTCATGCGGATGAAAAGCCTGGATGAAGTGGCCGACGATTTCGAATCGCATTTCGCAGCGAACGCCGGCGGGCACCTTGATCCTGAACTCGTTGCTGAAACCGCGGCCGATTATGAGAACTGGCCTGGCATCGTGAAATCGCTGGGATTCGCGGATCCCGAAGTGATCTCAGCCTTCGCCAGTGCTGCAGGGCCGACGATGCGCTGGCTCACCTCCTTCGGCCTGCATTTCGATTTCTTTCCCACGCCTTTCCTCACGACCTGCACCACGCGGATGGGGCCACGCGGCGGCGGGCTCGCGCTGGTCGAGGCGCTGGCCGCGGCTGCCGAGAAGCTGGGCGTCGAGTTTCACTACGAAACTACGGCGCAGGATTTGCTGGTCGATGACGAGGGCGCCGTGATCGGCGTCACCGCGCGCGGCCCGAACGGCAAGCGCCGGGCGATCCATGCACACTCGGTCGTGCTCGGTTCGGGCGGCTATGAGGGAAGTTCCGAAATGATGACCCGTTACGTCGGGCCGCGTTCGCTGTTCCTGCGCCCGGTCGCGCGCGGGGGCTACTACAACAAGGGCGAAGGCATCGCGATGGCGCTGCGCCACGGGGCCGCGCCTTGCGGCGACTTCGGCAGCTACCATGCCGAGCCTGTGGACCCGCGCTCAGGCCGTCCCGAGCCCGCCATCTTTATCTTCTCGTATGGAATCCTCGTGAACCAGGAAGGTCGGCGGTTCGTGGACGAGGCACCGGGCACGGTCGACGCCACCTACGAATCGATCACGCGCAAGATCTACGAGCAGACCGACGGCCTGGCCTACGTGATCCTCGATGCGCGTGTTCATGAGGTTCCCAACAAACAGTTGGCGATCCGCACAGATCAGCCGGCAATCGAGGCGGACTCGATCGACGCGCTTGCGCGCAAGCTGAAGATTCCGCCGGCGGCGCTAGCGCGCACGATCGCCGACTACAACGGCGGCTGCAGTCCGGCGCCCTTTACGCCCCTGCAAACCGACGGCCACGCGACCACCGGCATCGAGCCGCCCAAGACCAACTGGGCGCATCCGATCGATAACGGCCCCTACCTCGCGTATCCGATCATGTCATCCAACGTGTTCACGTTCGGCGGGCTGAAGGTCAACGGCAATGCCCAGGTGGTCGCCGTGGACGGCCGCCCGATCACTGGCCTCTATGCGGCGGGCGAGGTGGTCGGCCTCTACTACCGCGTCTACACCGGCGCCACCTCGGTGCTCAAGGGCGCGGTGTTTGGCCGATTGGCAGGGCTGGATGCGGCGCAGCGGGCCACAACGAACACGCCCGTGTCCAGGTAACGAGGCGCCGCATGACGCATGACGCATGACGCATGACGCATTCGATATGCGATATGCGATATGCGATATGCGATATGCGATATGCGATATGCGATATGCGATATGCGATATGACA
>CAITPF010000038.1 GCA_903894155.1 uncultured beta proteobacterium
CGACCCGAACGGCTACACGCTGTTGATGGCGACCCTCGGCAACATGGCGATCAACCAGCACATGTACGCGATGGAGATCGATCCCACCAAAGACCTGACCGCGGTCACCAACGTGGTGGGCGTCGACTTCGTGATGGTGACCAATCCGAAGCTGGCCGTGTCAACCGTGGGCGAATTCCTGACGCTCGCGCGCAGCAAGCCCGGCGCGCTGAACTACTCATCGTCGGGAATCGGCGGCGCCCCCCATCTGGCCGCCGAACTCTTCATGAGCATCACCGGCGCGCGCGTCACGCAGGTCCCCTACAAGGGCAGTGGCCCGAGCATCGCCGACCTGGTGGGCGGTCAGGTCGACTTCAGTTTCGACAGCCTGGTGCAGTGCCTGCCGCAGATCCAGGCGGGCAAGCTGCGCGCGCTCGCGGTGCTTGGCACCCGCCGCTCGCCGCTCTTGCCCGAGGTGCCCACGATGGCCGAATCCGGCGTACCCGGCTATGAGTTCACCAACTGGTTTGGCCTGCTTGCCCCGGCGCGCACGCCACGCGACATCATCGAAAAACTCAACGCGGACGTCGTCGCTGCGCTCGCCGAGCCGCAACTGCACAGTGAACTCGAGCAGATGGGTGCGGTCGTCATCGCCAACACGCCCGCCCAGTTCGCGCTTCAAATTAACGCCGACAGCGCGAAATGGGGGAAAATAGTAACGGAGGGAAACATCAAGGGGCAGTGAGCGGGGGAACTTCCACCGCATTCCCGAGCCCAATCATGACTCCCTGGAGGTTCTCATGAAAACTCGATACTTGGCTGCGGCGCTGGTGCTTGTGACCACGGCGACAATGGCAGACGATTTTGCGCGGGTCATTTCATCCTCGCCGGTCGTCCAACCGATCCCGGGAACCTCCAATTCCCGAGTCGTGCACTACGTCGTCACGTACGATTTTCAAGGCCAGCGCTACACCGTCAACCTGCCAAGCGACCCCGGCCCCCGGATTCGTATTCAGGGCGGCGCAAACTATGCTGCACCCCCGCCCGCACAGTATGCGCAGCCCGCTCAGGTGATTGCCCCGTCGGCGCCGCCGGTGTATGTTCCCGTTCCGCCTCCGCCCGCAATTCCGTACGCCAGCGTCCCGGCCCCTGCCCCGGTGTTCGTCACCCCGCCGCCCGTCGTTTATGCGCCGCCCGTTGTCTATGCGCCGCCCTACTACCCTAACCCCTATCCCTACGTTGGCGCATACAATCCCATCGTTCCGTTCGGCATCGGCGTGGGGCTCGGCGTTCTCGCCGGTGGCTGGGGCGGCTATGGCTGGCGCGGTGGGTACTATCGCGGAGGTGGCTGGCATCGCTAAGCCGCACGACGCAAGGTCAGACGGCCAACATTCATGAAAAGGCCGCCAATCATTCGGAGACATCCAACATGAAACTGTCGAAACTCGTCCTGGGCGCCGCCCTCGCCTTTGCCGCCACGGGCGCTTTTGCGCAGGGCTATCCCACGAAGCCCATCCGGTGGGTGGTGCCCTACACGCCGGGCGGGTTTACCGACAACGTGACGCGGATGGTCGCGGCACAACTGCAGCCGATTCTTGGCCAGACCATCGTCATCGAGAACAAGCCGGGCGCCAACTCCATCATTGGTGTTGAGACGGTTGCCAAAGCGCCACCCGATGGCTATACGCTCCTGACGGTGATCACAGCCCATGCCGCGAACGTCTCGCTCTACGAGGAGCGCATGGCCGCACCCGCGACACGGGGTCTCATCCCGATCTCGCTGGTCGGGGTTTCGCCGCTGATCATGACAGCGAGCAAATTGTTTTCCCCCAACACGGTGGGCGAGCTGATCGCCTATGCGCGCGCCAACCCCGGCAAAGTCTCCTTTGCGTCATCGGGCGTGGGCTCGGCCGCACACCTTACCTCTGAACTGCTCGCGCACACTGCTAAAGTCGAAATGGTGCACATCCCCTACAAAGGGACCGCCCCCGCTGTCACGGATCACATTTCCGGCAATGTCCAGATTCTCGTCGACGTGCCCAGTTCCATGATGCAGCACGTCGATTCAGGCAAGGTCAAGGCGCTCGGCATGTTCTCCGCCACGCGCCTGCCCGCCGCCCCCAACGTGCCGACACTGCCCGAATCGGGGGGCCCGCCTATCGAATCCGCAAGTTGGGTGATGTTCCTGGCACCTGCGGGCACGCCGCCCGATATTGTGAAGAAGCTATCCGATGCCGTCGCGCAGGCCGTGCGCTCACCGGAACTGAGCGCGCGCTTCACCGAATTGGCCATCATCCCCGTGGGCAATACACCTGCAGAGGCGCGCGAGTACCTCGACCGCGAAGTCGCCAAGTGGAAGCAGGTCATCAAGACCGCCAACGTCAAGGCTGAGTAGCCGGGATTTCGGTATAGAGATGGCAAGCGACCTTGCCTGCCGCGCCGTCACAGGCCGAGAGGCCCGGGACGCGATTGTCGCAAACCTGCATGCGCTGACTGCAACGCGGATGAAACCCGCAGCCTGAAGGCGGCCTGGTCGGATCGGGAAACGACAACCCGAGCCCCATATCCGGGATTCCGAGACCTGGCTCGGGCGTCAGCACCGACGCGAGCAACGCACGTGTGTACGGATGCCTTGGCGCGGCAAAGAGCGATGGCGCATCGTTGAATTCGACGATGCGGCCCAGATACATCACGGCAACCTGCGTGGCGATGTGCTCGACAACAGCCAGATTGTGGCTGATGAACACGTAGGTCAGGTTGAATTCGCGCTTCAGATCCATCAGCAGATTCAGGATCTGGGCCTGTACCGACACATCGAGCGCCGAAGTCGGCTCGTCGCACACCACCACCTCGGGATTCATCACCAGCGCACGCGCGATCGCCACGCGCTGGCGCTGCCCCCCGGAAAGCTGCCCTGCAGAATGGCCTGCCAACCGCTCGGGCAGGCCCACGCGCGCGAGCATCTCGATGGCACGGTCACGCCGCTGTGCAGTCGTCCCGATCCCGTGAACCACCAGCGGAAACTCCACGATGGATTGAATCGTCCGTCGCGGATTGAGCGATGAATACGGATCCTGAAACACCGGTTGCACGCGGCGCGCCCTTTCGCGTCGATCCATGCGCTCCAGTGCGATCCCATCGATCCGCACTGTCCCGTGCGTGGGCGGCACCAGGCCGAGCAGCATGCGCGCAAGCGTCGATTTTCCGCATCCGGATTCGCCCACGATGCCAAGCACATCGCCGCGCTCGACCACAAGGTCCACGCCGTTGACCGCATGCAGCAGCCGTTTGGTCTTGAACATGCCCGCGCTCACCTCGAAGGTGCGGGTCAGGCCCTCGGCTTCGATCAGCGCGCTCACGACGTCATCTCCCCGGGCTCAAGCACGCAACGCCAGCGGTGTGCTTGCCCAACATGGCGCACCGGGATTGCGGAGCTGCAGGATGGCCTTGCAAATTCGCACCGATCGCGAAACGCGCAGCCATGAAGCTCGCCGTACAGTGCTGGCACGACCCCGGGGATTGTTCCCAGTGTGCCGCCGGGCGGCGTTTTACCGGGCACCGGGATACAGCGCATCAGGCCGCGCGTATAGGGATGGCGTGGCTGGCCAAAGAGCGCGGCCACGGGCCCCTCTTCCACGATCTGCCCGGCGTACATGACCGCGACGCGATCCGCGATCCGTGCCACGACGCCAAGATCGTGCGTGATCAACACCATGGCAATGCCCAGTTCACGTTGCAGATCGGCGAGCAGCCGCAGGATCTGTGCCTGGATCGTCACATCCAGCGCCGTGCTCGGCTCGTCGGCGATCAGCAGATCCGGGCCGCACATCAGCGCCATGGCAATCATCACGCGCTGGCGCAAGCCGCCCGAGAGTTGGTGCGGATACTGGCCCAGGCGTTGTGCGGCGCCTGCGATGCCGACTTTTTCCAGTAGCGCGACCGCGCGCTCGCGCGCCTGGGCCATGCTGCTGCGCTTGTGGAAAATGTAGTGCTCGGTCAGTTGATCCCCGATGGCGTAGGCCGGGTTGAGCGCCGTCATCGGCTCCTGGAAGATCATGGCCATGCGGTCGCCGCGCAACGCATTGACGCGCGCCGCGCTGGCATGCGCAAGATCCTCGCCGAGAAACCTCAGGGCGCGTGCGCTTCGCTTTGCCGCCTTCGGCAGCAACCCCATGATCGAGAGCGACGTGATCGATTTGCCGCAGCCGGATTCCCCGACGATGCACAGCGTCTCGCCACGGCGCACCTCGAACGAAACATCCCGCACTGCGTGCAGATCGCCTGCGCGCGTCGCGATATCGACGGTGAGCCCCTGCACATCCAGCACCGGTGTGTTGTCGATATCCAAGGGCAAGCTCTGCACATCCAGCACTGGTGTGTTGTCGGGTTCCACGCTCAACCCCTGCCGTTTGGCGCGAGCGCCTGGTGCAATCCGTCGCCCGCCAGATTGATGGCAAAGATCAGCAACGCCAGCGCCGAACCCGGAATCGCAATCAGCCAGAACGAGAAAAACATGTAGGCCTTGGCCTCAGAGATCATCAGCCCCCAGGATGGCAGGGGCGGTTGCACGCCCAGCCCGAGAAACGATAGCGCGGCTTCCAGCAAGATGGCGCTGGCCGCCTCAAGCGTGGCGATCACGATCAGTTGCGGCATCACGTTGGGCAAGACTTCCGTCAGCAGGATCCGCGGCGTCGAGGCCCCCGCCGCCCTGGCGGCGGCAATGTATTCCTGCGAGCACACCTGCTGCGTGGTGCTGCGCATCACGACGGCAAAGCGATCCCATTTGAGCAATCCGAGCACAAGGATTACGACCAGCAACGAGCCGCCCACGATCGCCACGGTCGCCAGCGCCACCAGGATCACCGGCATCGAAAGGCGCGTGGTGACGAGAAACGAAACCGCCATATCGGTGCGCCCGCCGAAATAGCCCGCCAGTAAGCCGAGCAGCGTCCCGATCAATCCGGAAATCAGTGCGACGCTGATCCCGATCAGGAGCGAGATCCTGGCGCCAAAAAACAAACGCGACATGTAATCGCGCCCAAGCTGATCCGTGCCCAGCGGATGCGACCAGGATCCGGCGTCGTACCAGACGGGCGGAATATTTCGGTGATCGAGATCCTGCACGTACGGATCGTACGGGGATATCCACGGAGCAAAGACCGCGAGCAGCACGATGACCAGCAGGATGCCCAGCCCCCAGGCCAGCGCCTGATTGCCAGCGATCCACGCATAGCGGTTTTTGTGCACGCCTGCCATCAACCGACCCTCAGCCTGGGATCGAGCCACGCGTTGGCGATATCGGCCGCCAGCGTCAGCAGCACATAGATCGCCGAGAGCACCAGCACGATGACCTGCATCACCGGATAATCCTTGTAAGTGATGCTCTGGTATGCCAGGTACCCCAGTCCATCCAGCGCGAAAATCGTCTCGATGATCACGGATCCGCCGAGCAGAAACCCGAGCTGGACTGCGGCCAGCGCTACCACTGGCACGATCGCGTTGCGCAACGCGTGCTTGAAGACAACGGTCGTCGCGGGCAACCCCTTGGCGCGCGCCGTGCGCACGTAATCCGCGTCCAGCACCTCGATCATTCCTGCGCGAATCAGCCGCATGAAGGCAGGCGCCACGTAATAACCGAGCGCAATCGACGGCATGACAAAGTTTTCCCAACTGTCGCTACCCGACACGGGAAGGATTTGCCAGGTCACGGACAGCAGCATGATCAGCAACAGCGCAAAAAAGAAATTGGGCAAAGCCTGGCCGAGCACGGCCACCGCCAGGCACACACGATCGATCCACGTATGCCGATAGATCGCCGCAAGCACGCCAAGCGGCACGGAAACGGTGAGCGCCACCGCCAGCGAACAGACACCCAGGATCAGGGTCGTGTAGAGCTTATCGAGGATCAGTGGCGCCACCGGCGTCTTGAAATACACCGAGTTGCCAAACTGGCCGTGCAGCAGGTTCCACAACCAATCGCCGTACTGGATGAGGATCGGGCGATCAAGCCCGTACTGGATACGGATGCGTTCGATATCGGCGTCGCGTGCGTTGTCGCCAGCCAGTGCGATCGCGGGATCGCCCGACATGAAGAGCAGCAGGTACGCCAGCAGGGAAACTGCCAGGCCGACCAGGATCGCAAGGGCGATACGCCTTCCTATGAACGCAAGCATCGCCCCGCTACCCTGTGGCCATCGTGACCGTCATGACGCGGGTCGGGAAACCGGCAGGCATCACTTCCAGCTCATATCCCAGAAACGCGGCAGTTCGTCAGGATAGGGCTTGAAGTCAAGCTCCTTGATGGTCACGTAATTGACCGGAAGCAACCACAGCGGAATGGCCCACGCCTGTTCGGTGATCCGTGCCAGCGCCTTCTGATAGGCGGCCTTGCGCGCTGTCGGATCCATCGTCGTATCGCCGACCTTCAACGATTCCAGCACAATCGGGTCGCGCGTGATGTCGTCCGCGCCAAATCCGAAGTACACCGGCGTCGAAGCCGAAGCATCGTTGACCAGGTTCGAAGCCCAGGTCTGGTGCGACAGCGCCGATTTGTTGGCACGCACCATCTCTCGCATGGCGGCGTACTGCATGGTCGTGAGCCTTGCCTTGATGCCGACCGCCTGCAGATAGCTGATGATCGCCTCGGTCTGGTTACGCTCGCGGTACGCGACGATATCGAGAGAGAAGCCGTTGGGGAAGCCCGCCTCGGCGAGCAGTTTGCGCGATAGCGCGGGGTCGTACGCATACACCGTCGCGCCTTCCTGCGTGCAACCCGTCTGCGACGGCGAACAAACGGCATTGAGCACCTCGCCCCCCGGCCCGACGATGTTCTTGACGATCGACTCGCGATCGATCGCATGCGCAATCGCCCGGCGTACGCGGATATCCTTGAGCTCTGGTGCCGGACTGCCCTCAAGCACGTTCATCTGAAGAAAGACCATGCGCATGGTCGGCGCGCTGATCACCGCAAGCGTTGGCACGCCCTTGAGCTTTTCGGCCTGGTCGTTCGCCACGCTCATGATCAGGTCCTGGCCGCCCGACATGACCTCGGCGAGCTGGGTCTGGCGATCCGGGATGATCCGGATCACGACTTTGCCGATCTTGGGCTGGGCCTTGGGCGAATCCTTGAAGTAATCCGGATTGCGCTCGAGCGTGATCGACTTGCCGGGAATGTGCTCGACAACCTTGTAGGGGCCAGAACCGACAGGCTTGGCATTCATGCCGGCCGGGCCGACCTCCTTGTAGTACTTGGGCGGATGCATCACCGCCGTGGTCGACAGGTACTCCTTGGCCGCCGGAAACGGCGCTTTGCTGACGATCCTTACCTTGTACTTGTCGAGCTTCTCGACATGATCGATCCAGGCCACATTGGACTGGGTCGTCGCGTTGTTCTTGGGATCCGAGACGAAAGTCAGGGTGTAGACCACCGAGTCCGCGTCGAACTCCTCGCCGTTGTGGAATTTGACGCCCTCGCGTAACTCGAACTCGAGCGTGCGATCGTCGATCTGCTTGAAGCTCTTGGCAAGCTGGCCTTTATATTCGCCTGTCACCGGGTCACGAAACAGCAGCGTATCCCAGACGTTGGCCCCCAGGATCACGCCAATGCGCACGTTGTTGAAATACGGGTCGACGTTTTCGGGTGCCTGGTCGTAGGCCATGCGCAATGTGTCGGCCTTCTTGTTGGCGGCTGCCGGCGTCGAAAGCGCCGCACACAACGCAAACGCGGCCACGCTGGCCCCCGTCGCCAGCCTGCGCCCGAAGGCGTTGCGCAATCCATTCTTGATGAGCTTCATTGGTTCAGCACCCCTGGGTCAGTCGTTGGCCTATTTAACAACAAAGCACGCCCTTCGTGAGCAGTTTTCAGATCAGGCCGTCAAACCCTCCCACATGGCGGAATATGTCCACATTTAGGCCAATTGCAGATATATTGCCTCCGACCAGCCTTCAGGCACGCAAGAGGAAACCATGTCCGCCGATACACTGCAGCAGGCGATCCAGTTCGCGATCGATCACGAATCCACCTGGGACCGCAGCGTCCACGGCAACTGGGGGGTCCATGTCAACGATCCCCCGCCCTGGAACAAGCTGCTTGGCCCCGTGCACGACCGCGGTCCCGTATCGGGCACCATCCTGCTCGGCGGCAAGCACCTTGCCGCCTGGGGTGAACCCCGTCGCGCCGATCTCACGTTCAGCGTCGCCAAGACCTATCTGACGCTGCTCGCCGGCATCGCCCACGATCGCGGCCTGCTGCCCGACGTCAACGAACCAGTCCATGTCCGGGTGCCCGGCATCGGTTTCGACAGCCCCCACAATGCGCGAATCACCTGGGCGATGCTGCTGCAACAGACCAGCGAATGGGAGGGTTCCTGCTTTGGGGTGGCGGATCAGGCCGACCGCTACCGAGCGGTCACCTTTGCCAAGGCACCCGACGGCAAGAAAGGCGATGCACGTCCGCTCCAGCCCCCGGGATCCTACTGGGAATACAACGATGTGCGCATCAACCAGTTCTCGCTGGCGCTACTGAATCTGTTCCAGCGCCCCCTTCCTGAAGTGTTCGCCGAGGCAATCATGAAGCCGATCGGCGCAAGCGACGACTGGCGCTGGGTCGGCTACGACAACGCCTGGGTCGAAGTCGCCGGGCGTCGCGTGCAATCGGTTCCGGGCGGCACCCACTGGGGCGGCGGCATGTCGATCTGCAGCGAAGACCAGGCCCTGATCGGGCAAATGCTGCTCGACGAGGGCAAGGCCGGCGGCAAGCAAGTGCTGTCGGCGGAATGGATCCGCATGATGCGCACCCCCTGCCTCATTGCGCCGTTCTACGGGTTCCTTATCTGGCTGAACCACGAACGCAAGGTGTTCCCGAGCCTGCCGGAATCGAGCTACTTCGCCGTCGGCGCGGGCAGCTCCTTTACCTGGATCGAACCCGAACGCCGGTTGGTGGTGATCGTTCGCTGGCTGAACCCCGAACATGCCGACGGATTTTTCGGGCGGGTTCTTAAGGCGGTCGAGACGGTGAACTAGGGCAAATGGTCATTGGTAAGCGGTTGGTGATAGGCGATAGGCGATAGGTGCCAGGAGTTAGGCGTTAGGCGCTTAGGAGCGTGGATGCAAAGGTGCGGCGTCGGCAACGCAACCTGGCCTGACCGATGCCACGAGATCAACAGGGAGCTGATCATGAACGACGATCAACAAAACGCGATATTGAAGCGCCGGGCGTCACGCATGACCGTGCAGGCGGGCATCACACTGCTGCTCGCCTGCGGGTCTACCGCTTTTGGCGCCACGTCGCTTGAGGACAAAGTCCTGGCGGGCCCTTGCGTGAATTGCCACGGGCCAGATGGGCGTTCCCCCGGAGCGATCCCGTCGATCGCCGGGTTGCCCGAGGCTGAGCTCAAGGCGAAACTGCTCGCGTTCAAGTCTGAGGGGGTGCCTGCGGGCTCCACCGCAAGCTCCACCGTAAGCTCCACCGTAAGCTCCAGTGCAGGCGCCACCGCGGGCACCACCATCATGAATCGCCTCGCCAAGGGCTACACCGATGACCAGATCACCGCGCTGTCTCACTACTACGCGCAGATGAAACCCGCCGCTGGCGTTGCCACGGGAGCCAAGCCATGAGCGACTTTCAAACGAGGATCACGCGTCGGCGACTGCTCGCCAGTCTGGGCACCCTGGGTGCCGCGTCAATGACCGGATTGATCCCGTCGCTGGTTCGCGCACAAGGCACCGCAGCGGGCCGCGTCGTCGTGGTGGGCGGCGGTTTTGGCGGCGCAACCGCTGCCCGCTACCTCAAGATCTACAACCCGTCGCTCGATGTGACTCTCGTCGAACCGGCTGCGCGCTTCGTCACCTGCCCGTTCAGCAACCTCGTGCTCGGCGGCTTGCGCACGATGGATCAGATCAGCCACGGCTATGGCGGATTGCGCGCGTTGGGCATCAAGGTCGTCCCCGAGGCGGCCACCGATATCGATGCCGCCGGCAAAACCGTCACGCTGTCGGCCGGCGGCAAGTTGCCCTGGGATAAGCTCGTGCTGTCTCCAGGCATTGATTTCCGCTGGGGCGCGATCGCAGGCTACGACGAGGCGGCGGCGCAACTTGCCCCGCACGCATGGAAAGCAGGGCCGCAAACCATACTGCTCAAGAGCCAGCTCGAGGCCATGCCAGATGGCGGCCTGGTCATCATGACCGTGCCCGCAAACCCCTACCGCTGCCCGCCCGGGCCCTACGAGCGCGTCAGCATGATTGCGCACTACCTTAAGACGAACAAGCCCAGGTCAAAGATCCTTGTGCTCGATGCCAAGGAGTCGTTCTCCAAGCAAAGTCTGTTCATGGATGGCTGGAAGAGGTTCTACGACGGCATGATCGAGTGGGTGCCTTCTACCAAGGACGGCACAGTGCTGCGCGTGGATCCGAAGGACCTTGAAGTCGAAACAGAATTTGGCCAGCGCCACCAAGCCGCGGTGCTCAACGTGATCCCGCCTCAAAAGGCGGGCCTGATCGCCGAGCGCGCCGGCACGGTCGACAAAAGCGGGTGGGTACCCGTCAAGGCCGGGAGTTTCGAATCCAGCCTCGTTCCCAACATTTATGTGGTCGGGGATGCGTCCATTGCCGTGCCGATGCCCAAATCGGCCTTTTGCGCGAACGCGCAAGCCAAGGTGGTGGCTGCGGCCATCGTCGCTACGCTTTCCGGCCAGGCCGCAGCGCCCGCGTCTTGGGCCAATACCTGCTACAGCCTGATTGCGCCGGATTACGGGATTTCGATCGCTGGTGTATTCGATGTTCAGGACGGCAAGATTGCTGAGGTCAAGGGCTCGGTGGGGATTAGCCCAAGGGACGCCGACGCGGCTTTCCGCAAGCGCGAGGCCGAGTACGGTGCTTCCTGGTACAAGGCGATTTCGATGGATACCTGGGGTGAAGCGGCAGTTTGAGCAAATGGTGCGCCGATGTTGAAAGGCTATTGATTCGACGCATGTCAATCGCAATTGGTATTCGACTAGCATAGAACTTTTGCGATACATTTCGTGACACTTCGCTTAGCGTTTCGTCGTGTCCGATGCCGTCTCCTTCAAATAGCCTTAGAAAAACCGCCCTACTCTGGTCTGTGACAGGCGCTTTACTGCTTCTCGCCTTTGAGGGGCTCAGTGCACTCGTCTACTTCGTCAACCCGCTTTCTATCTTGGGGTGGCAGTATTACGACGAGGCGTTTCGCGACGTCAAACTCGCGCGTGGCGTGGCCGGATGGGACAACTACGGCAAGAATCCCAGGCCGTCCAGCGGCCCGCACGACCGGCCATGCGTCACGACGTTTGGAGACAGTTTTACGCACGGTGACGAAGTCGGACCCGACGCAGTGTGGTCACATCTCGCCTCCGAACGACTTGGTTGCGAAGTCGTGAACCATGGAATTGGCGGCTACGGCACAGACCAAGCCCTTGTGCGATTCAACGAAGTCGCGCCAACCACACCGGTCGTCCTTCTTGGTGTTTACCAGGAGATGCTGCGCCGCAACTTATCCGCATCGTGGCTCTTCTATGGCATGCAGCGTGAAGCCACGATCAAACCGTTTTTCACGCTCGCCTCCGGCAAGCTGCAGCAAGTCGAAATGCCCGCCAGCCGGTCTGTCGAAGCGATCAAGGCCTACCACAGTGCCGATCGGTATTACAGGCCCTATCACATGGAGGCGCCCTACTCTCTGTCGCTGTTGCGCGCCGTCTACTCTCGCCGCTCAAAGGCAGCACTTAGCAAGCAGCGGATGCTTCCGCCAGAATCGGTCTACGGCGATACTGAGGCACTGGACCTGCAAACCGCGCTCACAGATCGATTCCGTGCCACCCTTGCCCAGCAAGGGCAGCACTTCGCGCTCATTTTCTTTCCGACTGCTGACCAAGCCTTCGCAGGTGATTATCCTTACGAATCGCTTTTGAAGTCGCACGCCGTGCGTCATCCCGACGATTGCCTGATCGATCCCGGGCCAGCGCTTCACGAAGCGAGCGTGCGCGAGGGTCGACCACTTGCGGCTCCCGCTGATCACTTCGACGCGATCGGCAACAAGGTGATCGCAGAGGTCGTGAGTGCCCGACTGCAGGCTTGTGGCATCGACCTCAGTCGGCATGTGAACGACAACGCGTCATCGGAATAACAGCTGGCGCGCCATATAAAATCGCGCGTGCAGGAGCCCCACTGGTTTGACCCGCGCCGGCAATTGGAGCCGGAATGCAGGCTAGCGTTGTGAGCGGCATGCGCTCGCCCGAAGCGCCTGGCCATAAAGCAAACCTCA
>CAITPF010000039.1 GCA_903894155.1 uncultured beta proteobacterium
ATACCAATATTGAGTGACTTGTTCGGCGTCGTACTGCCTGCAACCCTGAATTCATCCATGGTCGGACGGGTTCAGTGACCCGTGTTCATCTACCATGAACGCAGCCAACAAACAGCGCGGCGTCGCGCTCGTCGTATTTGCGCTCACCTTGGTCAGCATGTCGGGTTTCATGGCGCTGGCCGTCGACATCGGCTATCTGCAATACGTCCAGCAGCGCCTGCAGGCCTCATCGGACGCGGCTGCGTTGGCCGGCGGACGCGACATCAATTGCTGCGCTGCGTCAAAGGCTATTTCAACTGCGATTTCCTACAGTTCGACGGCGGGCGGGCACAACGAGATCCCGGGCGTCACGGTGACGATGCCCTCCGGTCCGGAGCTCAAATGCCTGACCAGCATGCAGTCCACATTAAAGTGCACCGGGTACGACAAGGCGAATGCGATCGTCGTGCGCCAGCAGGCAACGGTACCGCTTTTTTTTGCACCGGTACTCGGCGTGCGAACTGCGACGATTAATGCGAACTCAATGGCAAGCGCAGCAGGCGGGGCTATCCCGCCGCTGAACGTCATCGTCGTTCTCGATACGACGGCCTCCATGAATAATTCCAACCCGGCTTGCGGCAAGACACGGCTTGGTTGTGCACTGACCGGCGTGCAATCGCTGTTGCTCCAGTTGACGAACCCGCTGAATCGGGTGGGGCTCATGACGTTTCCGCCACTTGCGAATGCCAGCCAGGCTGCACTTCAGTATGACTGCAAAGCATCGGCAAATCCCACCATCGCCAGCAGCTACTCACAGGCCGGTTTGACCTATCAGATCGTCGGCCTGGGCAATGACTACCTTACCGCCGGCAAGGCGCTGAACAACGCCTCAAACCTGGTCAAGGCGGTGGGCGGCGCTACTGGATGCGCATCGCTGACCGCAGTGGGCGGCGTGGGTACGTACTATGCTGGCGCAATTAGTGCCGCCCAAGCCGCCCTACCCTCGAACGGGAATCAGAACGTGATCATCCTGGTCAGCGACGGTGACGCAAGCAGCAACAAAATGGGCACATTGAACACGAAGCAACAGTGTCAGCAGGCGGTGACCGCCGCAGCAGCCGCGACGACAGCAGGAACATGGGTGTATTCGCTCGCCTATGGGGCTGCAAAATCGGGTTGCTCGACGGATACGGCCCCCACGACCAACGCCTGCGCAGCGATGCAGAGCATCGCGTCGAAGCCTTCCATGTTTTTCTCCGACAGCACGAGTTCGTGCTCGGCAACCGGGGAAAATGTAATCGATTTGTTTACCCAGGTTGGAAACAGCCTGATGGTGCCTCGCAGGCTGCCAATAAACGCACTTTAGTGCGGGCAGATCCCGTTTGCGTGGCAACCGGTGTGGTGCGCCCGACAGGAATCGAACCTGTATCGAGAGTTTCGGAAACTCTTATTCTATCCGTTGAACTACGGGCGCCAGGCGCGGATTATAGCCGGATGGCAGCGGCCGGGCTCGGGGCGCACCGTTTGGCCCTGATCCCGCTATAATCCTCCGGTTTGTAAGCAATCCGTCAAACTACTTCAATCCCGATGCCCGGTTGCTGGCACCGTGTGGATCGTTCGCACGCCGGCTGCACCTGGATCACGATCCGCAGGATTTGGTCATGAGCAATACGCAGCACCACGAAGAGCATGCCGAAGAACACGCAACACCGATCAAGACGCCCAAACAGCTGATTGTGACGGTGGTATTGGCTTTCGTCGTGCCAATCATCATCATTTTCCTGCTGGTCAACTTGGTAGTGTCCGGCAGCCAGGTCGGTGCCGGGTCTGACACACTCAGCCCGGAAGCGATCGCCAAACGCATCGCCCCGGTCGCCAGGTTCGAGCTTGTCGACGCAAGCGGCCCGAAGGTCTACAAGACCGGCGAGCAGGTATACAACTCCGTGTGCGCGGCCTGTCACAAGGCTGCCATCGCCGGTGCCTGGAAATTCGGCGATGCGGCGGCGTGGGCTCCCGCGATCGGCACCGGTTACAACACGATGCTCGCCAATGCCCTCAAGGGCAAGAACGCCATGCCGGCCAAAGGCGGCAATCCGTCGCTCGACGATGTTGAAGTCGCACGTGGCGTGGTCTACATGGCCAACGCCGCAGGCGCCAACTTCCCCGAACCCGCCGAGCCGGCACCAGCGGCCCCTGCCAAGTAACCCCGCAGCTCTGCTGCGTCTCGCCCCGGCCGTCCTCGTGACCGCCGGGGCGATTCGCTTTATGGGCGCTGCGTAGCTGAAACGGCAAGCAGTGACATGCCAAGTTGCACGCGCCGCTGCAACCAGAGGCTCGGTCGATAGCGCGGATCCCCCGTCACGGCTTGCAGGTTGCGCAAGACTTCCAGCACCTTCGCCGGGCCGAGCGTGTCGCCCATGCTGAGCGGCCCCTTCGGGTAGCCCAGGCCGAGGTTGACGGCCCTGTCGATATCCTGAGGTGTCGCAATGCCCTGCTGCGCGATATCGCAGGCGATATTCACGATCATTGCGACAATGCGCTGGGCAACAAAACCCGGCGAATCCTGAATGATGCTGACCGGCACTCCATCGTGGGCCAGCAGCGCATGGGCGCGATCGCGCCATTTCGGATCGGTTGCAGGCGACACCATCATCGTGCGCCGCTTGGTCTGGTCAAATCCGTTGAAGGTATCCAGGCCGATCGTACGGGCCGGATCCAGCCCCTGCTGGGCAACGGTCGTGGATACGTCCTGGCCATAGGGGGTAACCACCAGCAGGCAATCCGAATCGGGCGTGCTGCCCATTTGAATCGACGCCCCGAGCCCGCGCAGCAAATGACCGGCAAGCGCGTGGCCCTGCTCGTGAACATGGCTAACCCATACCTTCGTGACCCCGTCCATCAACGGCGCAGGCACGGAAGGTGCCGCCTGCTTTTGGCCATCGACGTATTCGTAAAAGCCAGCCTTGGTCTTTCGCCCGAAAAGTCCGCCCGCCAGGCGCACCGTGCCGAGCGGCGAGGGCTTGAATCGCGGCTCGTCGAAAAACTGGCGATAAACCGATTCCATCACGGGCTGCGAAACGTCCAGGCCCGTCAAATCCATCAGTTCGAAGGGGCCCATCCTGAAGCCCGCCTGCTCGCGCATGATCTCGTCGATGGTCTGGAACGACGCAACGCACTCCTGCGCAACGCGCAACCCCTCGGTATTCATTCCCCGGCCGGCATGGTTGACGATGAACCCGGGCATGTCCCTGGCGCGAACCGGCGTGTGGCCCATGCGACGCGTCAACTCCATCAACGCATCGCCAACCCGAGGATCGCTGCGCAACCCGTCGACCACTTCCACGACTTTCATCAGCGGAACAGGATTGAAAAAATGATAGCCGGCCACACGCCCGGGGTGTTCGCAGACAGCGGCAATCGAGGTAATCGACAGCGAGGACGTGTTGGACACCAGCATGCAATCGGGTGCCACGACCGCTTCAAGCTGGCGGAAAAACTGCTGCTTGACATCAAGCCGCTCGACGATCGCCTCGACCACGAGGTCGCAGGCGGAAAAGGCTCCAATATCCTCGGCAAACTGGATGCAGGCCATCGCGGCCTGGGCGGCCTCTTGTGTGATCTTGCCCTTGGAGACGAGCGTCTTCCACGTTGAATCCAGGTTATCCCGGGCCGCGACCAGCGCGGCGGGTTGCACATCGAACAGCACCACGGCAAGTCCGGCTTGCGCCGCGATCTGGGCGATCCCCCGCCCCATGGCCCCGGCTCCCGCGATGCCGATGGTATGAATTTCTCTCATTGATATTCCTGATGACGATGACTTGGCAGCCTGTATTTTGCCTCAACCTCGTCCCGCGATTCCCTGCGGAAGGTCAACTGCACCGGATGTCACGCGTGAGTTCACACCTTATCAGGCGGTTTTGGCACTAAAGTAGGATGGTCGCGACCCTTGCCAACCCTCCTGAAACTGTACGCATCCCCATGGCCAGCTTACTGTCAACCTCAGCGCCCATCGCCCCCCTGCAGTTCAGCCCGGTTTTCGCACCGCGCGACCCGGCGGGCCACAAGGGAACGTTCGGCTCGGCAGCGATCCTTGGCGGCGCCACGGGCATGACCGGGGCGGCGATCCTCGCCGGACGCGCCGCGCTGAAGACGGGCGCCGGAAAGGTGTTCCTGGCGCTTGCACAGCGCCCGTGCCCTATCCCCTATGACAGCGAACATCCGGAGCTCATGATTCACGAGGCGGGCGAGATGCTCGATCGGGCACAATCCGTATCGGCCTGGGCGGCGGGATGCGGGCTCGGGGATTCCACCGCCGCGATCGCGTGGCTGCAGCGGCTGTTTCAGTGCCGTGACGCGCGCCCGCTCGTGCTCGACGCGGATGGGCTCAACGCACTCTCTGCGGGCGCGGTTTCAAACACCTGGGGGGACGGAGAGGTGATTCTGACCCCCCACCCCACCGAAGCGGCTCGGCTGCTCGGCGTGCAAACGCGTGAGATCCAGGCCGACCGACCCGCGGCAGCCAGGGCCCTCGCGCAGAAATACGGTGCCTGGATCGTGCTCAAGGGAGCCGGCACGATCGTCTGCGCGCCCGACCTTTCCTGGCAAATCAACCCGACCGGCAATGTGGCGCTCGCAACCGGCGGCACGGGCGACGTACTGTCGGGCGTCCTGGTGAGCTTGCTGGCACAGGGGTTCCCGGCGGCAACTGCCGTGCCTGCTGGCGTGTGGTTGCATGGCGCTGCCGCCGACGTTCTGGTCGAACGCGGGATTGGTCCCATCGGCCTGGTCGCGTCCGACCTGGCCAATGCGCTGCGGGATTTGCGTAACCGGTCGGGCTTGACTGCGACGACGCCCGTAACAAGGCCTTAGCCAGGTTTGGTCAACAGCGCCTTGAGCATATCGAGGCGGGCCTTGGGGCTCATCGCCTCTGTATCGGCCTGGATCTGAACCGGGTCGCCCAACCCCATCTCCCCGATAAACCGGGAGGGTTCGCGCACGACGAATTCGCGCGCGCGCTTGCGCTTTTTGCACCAGCTCAGGTGCAAGCTGCGCTGCGCGCGGGTGATCCCCACATACATCAGCCTGCGCTCCTCCTGGACTCGCTGCGCCATGGCATGCGCCGCGCGATCCGGATCGATATCCTCTTCATCACGGCCCATGTGGGGCAGCAACCCCTCCTCGACCCCGAGCAGGTAGACATGCGGATATTCCAGCCCCTTCGACGCGTGCAAGGTCGACAACTTGACCGCATCCGGCTCATCATCCCCGTTACGCTCGAGCATCGTCACCAGCGCGACGTGCTGCACAAGGTCAAACAACCCCATGCTGTCTTCCTCGGCCTTGCGCTTGAGCCAGTCGACCAGCTCGAGCACGTTTTTCCAGCGGGTCTGGGCCGGCTTTTCTTCCAGGGTGTCATAGAGGAATCGTTCATAGTCGATCGAGCGCACCAGTTCATCAAGGATGACCCCGGCCGGCTCCGCCGCCCGGACCGGCTGGCCGTCTTTGCCGCGCCCGGCGCGAAACTGGATCCGGGAGATGAACTCGCCGAACGTGCGCAGCGGTTCAAGCTGCCGCACCCCAAGCTTCACCTCGATACCATGCTCGAAAAGCGCGGCGAACAGCGACACGTGACGCTCGCCGGCATATTGGCCGAGCGCCTGCAACGTTGCCTGGCCGATACCCCGGCGCGGCGTGGTCGCGGCCCGAATGAACGCAGGATCATCGTCCTCGTTGGCGATCAGTCGCAGGTAGGACAGGATGTCACGGATTTCAGCCTTGTCGAAAAAACTCTGGCCACCTGAAATCGTGTAGGGAATGCGCAAGTTGCGCATGGCCTGCTCGACGATCCGTGCCTGGTGATTGCCACGATAAAGAATCGCGAAGTCCTTCCACGCGGCGCGTTTTTCAAAGCGGGCTGCCGAGATCTTCATCGCAACGGTCTCGGCCTCGGCTTCATCGTCATGCATCTCGGAGACGGTGATCGGGTCTCCCATGCCATGTTCAGACCAGAGCTTCTTCTCGAATATCTTGGGATTTTTCGCAATCACCTCGTTCGCCGCCGCAAGGATGCGCTGGCTTGAGCGGTAGTTCTGCTCCAGCTTGATCAGGCGGATCGCCGGGTAATCGTCGGTCAGTTTGGCAAGATTTTCGATCGTTGCGCCGCGCCATGCGTAGATCGCCTGGTCATCGTCGCCCACCGCCGTGAACATCGCCCGCGGCCCCGTCAACCACTGCACCAGACGGTACTGACAGGCGTTGGTGTCCTGGTATTCATCCACCAGCAGGTATCGCACCCGGTTCTGCCACTTTTCGCGAACCTCGGCATGCTCTGCGAATATTTTCGCGGGCGTGGCAATAAGATCGTCAAAGTCGACTGCCTGGTATGCGGCAAGGGTCGCGTCATAACTGCGATAGATTTTGGCCGCCTCGACTTCTGCCGGCGATGAGGCCAGGCGGTCGGCTTCATCCGGACCAATCAGGCCGTTTTTCCAGAGCGAGATGGATTGCTGCACCGAGCGCAGCCGGCCCCGGTCCGTCGTGGCCAGAAGATCCTGGACGATCGCCAGCGTATCCTCGGCGTCAAGAATCGAAAACTGAGGCTTGAGCCCGGCGTACTTGGCCTCTTCGCGCAGGATGCGCACACCCAGCGAGTGAAACGTGCTGATCGTGAGGCCCTTGGCCAGCGACTTATCCACCAGCACGGATACGCGATCGGACATTTCGCGCGCGGCCTTGTTGGTGAAGGTGAGCGCAACCACGTTACGCGCGGCGTAGCCGCAGTGGCGCAGAAGGTAAGCGATTTTCTGGGTGATCACCCGTGTCTTGCCCGAACCTGCACCCGCCAGCACCAGGCATGGGCCGTCCAGATAGTGCACCGCCTCGCGCTGGGCAGGATTCATGCCGGGCATGACAGACATCGGTATCGCCAGATGATTAAATTTCGAGGGGATCGACTTCGAGTTGCCAGCGTACCCGGCGCGCCTCGGGCAGTGCATTGAGATCGGCCAACCAACGACGCAGCAGCGTGTGAAGCGCCGAACGTTGTGTCGCCTCGACCAGCAATTGCGCACGGCACACGTGCGCCACCCGGACAATGCGAAACGGCACCGGATCATACAGCGATACCAGCTCGTGCGTACCCTCACGCTGGAGAACGTCCTCGGCGCTCGCCCGGGCCTGCTGCAGGAAAGCGAGCGCCTCGGGAAGCTCCCTGGATTCCGCCGTCAGCAGCGCCTGGTGGGAATACGGCGGCAGGCTCGCCGCCTCCCGCTCCCGCATCGCGTGACGCGCGAATCCGGCGAAATCATGACGCGCGAGCGCCTGGTACACCGTCTGCTCCGGGTATCCCGTCTGAACGATCACCTCCCCATGGCCGGTATGCCGCCCGGCGCGACCAGACACCTGCATCAACTGCGCGAACAGGCGCTCCGGTGCACGAAAATCCTGCGAAAAAAGCATCGCGTCGGCGTTCAGCACGCCGACCAGGCCAAGATTGGCAAAATCGTGTCCCTTGGCGACCATCTGTGTTCCCACAAGGATATCGATCTCGTGTGCGTGGACGCGATCAAAGAGCGCCTGCGCGCTGCCTTTCAGGCGCGTGGTGTCGGCATCGATGCGCGCAACGCGTGCCTGCGGGAAAAGTTCGGCGAGGTGCTCCTCGATGCGTTGGGTGCCACGCCCCATCGGTTGCAAATCCTGGTCGCCGCAATCCGGGCAAGCGGGCGGCACGCGACGCTGGTACCCGCAGTGGTGACAATGCAATTGATGCCCGCCGAATTGCCCGCGATGCAACACCGTATACGCCGTGCAACGGGGGCACTGACTCACCCAGCCGCAGGATGCACAATGCAGCGCTGGCGCATATCCGCGGCGGTTCAGGTAGACCAGTACCTGTTCGTTGTTGTCGAGCCGACGTCGCATCGCCTCCAGCAGCTGCGGGGACATGCCGTTTTCCATCGGCAGGCGGCGGGTGTCAACCAGCCTGACGGTCGGCATCTCCACATCCCGGGCACGATCTGTCAGGTCCAGCCGCCGGTAATGCCCGCGCTCGGCGTTGACCCAACTTTCAAGGGACGGCGTCGCTGAGCCCAGGATCACCGGGACCCCAAGATCGCGCGCGCGCCAGACGGCGAGATCGCGAGCCGAATACCGCAGACCGTCCTGCTGCTTGTAGGAGGGATCATGCTCCTCGTCGACGACGATCAGCCCGACATTCACAACCGGTGCAAAGATCGCGAGCCGCGTGCCGAGCACGACCCTGGCCTCGCCCCGGCGCACCCGTAGCCAGGCCCGGAGCCTCTCGCCATCTGAGAGACCGCTGTGCATGACCGCGACGCCGCCCGGGCCGGTCGCGGGTTCGAGCCTTGCACGCAGCGCGCGTTCAAACTGCGGCGTCAGGTTGATTTCCGGCACGAGCATCAGGATGTTTCGCCCCTGGGCGAGCACCTGCTGCGCCGCGTGCAGGTAGACCTCGGTTTTGCCGCTGCCTGTGACGCCAAAGAGCAGGGTGGGCGCAAACCCGGTTGCAGCGCCCACGGCATCGACAGCCGCCTGTTGCGCCTGATTCAAGGCGGGAGCGAAGCCTGGCTCCAGCGGCTGCGCAGCGGCCACGCGCCGTTTATCCAGCCGGGCGACGGGCCCCGCCCCGGAGCGCTTGCCCTGGTAATCCGACACCCGGCGCAGGGGCTGTGGAAGTGCGGGCAGGATGACCTCGCCCAGGGGTCGCTGGTAATAGTCCGCAGCGAAACGGGCAAATCGCAGCCAACTATCCTCCATCGGCTCGACATCGCGCAGGACGGACTCGATCGCCCTGACCTGATCGGGGTCATGCGCCGGCACCTGGGGACAATCGACCACCATTCCGACGAGCTTTCGACGCCCGAACGGCACGATCACGCGTGTCCCGACAGAGATTTCTTCGTCACTCCTGTAATCGAACGGCCCCTGAAGCGGCAAGTCGACGACCACTCTCACCCAATACGGATGATCGTCGGTTTTTGCATCAGAAAGGGGCATGGAAGCGGACACGAAGTTAAAGTGATTTCTTGGATTTGCCGCTAAAACACTGTCACCAATATGCTTCGGCATCGCCGGCCCAAAGCCTGTGGATAACTTTGGGGAAAAAGTGACGTAAGAGGAATAATTCGCAATTCCGACCGAAGCCCACCGGGCGGCACCTCAATCGTTTTATTTTAGTAAATTTGTTGTATATCAATAGCTTGAAAAATTATTTTCAAATCATTGTTGGATTTTCAGGGATTTCCCGCGATTTTTGGTTTCTGTGCACAACTCTCCAGAAAATTCGCAGCTCGGGGGGCGAAAGTGCCCCGGGAGACGCGTAGATTCAAGGCTGTTTTGGCGCCGGCTAGACGTGGAACTGCCGGCTGTACCGATGCACTTCATCGACAAGCACCGCAACGGCGTCTGGCGGCGAAAATTGCGATATTCCATGCCCCAGATTGAACACATGGCCACCCTTACCGACTGGCCCGAAGGCGTCGAGCACCCGTCGTGCCTCCGCGCGGATGGCATCCTCGCCGCCGAACAAAGCCATGGGATCCATGTTGCCCTGAAAGGCGACCCGATCCTGCACCCGGCGGCGTGCGGCGGCAAGGTTAACCGTCCAGTCCACGCCGACAGCATCGCAGCCAGCGTCTGCGATCGACTCGAGCCACTGACCGCCACCTTTCGTAAAGGCGATCACGGGAATGCGCTGCCCTTCCCGCTCGCGCTGGAGCGCGGAAATGACGCGTTGCGTATAGGTAAGCGAGAACTCCTGGAACAGGCCGTCGGCCAGCACACCGCCCCAACTGTCGAAAATCATCACCGCCTGGGCGCCTGCATCGATCTGCGCATTGAGATAGGCGGCCGTGGTTTGGGCGGTCACATCAAGTATCCGGTGCAAGAGATCCGGGCGGGAGTACATCATGGTTTTGATCAGACGGTAGTCGTCGCTCCCCTTGCCCTCGACCATATAGCAGGAGACTGTGAACGGACTCCCTGCGAAACCGATCAACGGCACCCGTCCGGCCAGTTGCCGACGAATCAGGGACACGGCGTCAAACACGTAGCGCAACGACTCCATGTCGGGAACGGCTAAGCGGGCAACGTCCTGCTCGGTGCGGATCGGGTGCGCAAAACGCGGGCCTTCCCCTTGCTCAAACGACAGCCCAAGCCCCATCGCATCCGGCACGGTGAGGATGTCGGAAAACAGGATGGCCGCATCCAGCGCAAACCGATCGAGCGGCTGCAACGTGACCTCGCAAGCGTAATCGGGATTCTTTGCCAGGCCAAGAAACGACCCTGCGCGGGCGCGCGTCGCGTTGTATTCGGGTAAATAGCGCCCCGCCTGACGCATCAGCCAGACCGGCGTATAAGGAACCGGCTCACGCAACAGGGAGCGCAGGAAAACGGAATTTTCGGTGGAAGCTGGTGACACGTACGTCCTTTGTTCAATGATTGCCGCGGCTGCGGGTGCCTGTAATCCGCCACGGGCTGACAAGGTGTGGATTTTAACCCTCGTCGTCCTCTGGCCTGTACTGCGAAGCATCAATCGCGTGTTTGCGCATGAGAGCCCAGAAAGCCCGCCGATGCTTGCTTGACACGCGAGCAGCCATCGCAATGTTACCCTCGGTTGATGCCAGTGCGTTGGCGATATACTCGCGCTCGAATTTTTCGACCACTTGGGACTTCGCCTGCCGAAAGGACTCCTGCACGGTCGAGCGATCACGTCGCTGTCCCTGGCCATATTGCGGCGCCCCCTGCCTTCCGGCCGGGCGTTGCCCACGACCAAAATGGCCTGCCCGCCCCGCGATCCCGCGCGATCCTGGCCGATCACCCGCCAAGGCCATGGCGCCGGGGTGAATTCCGGTCGCGGGCGATGCATCTGGCTCGCGCAGCGTACCGGGCCGTGGCATTTTTGTAACGACCGCCAGCAAACGGGCGCGAAATTCGTCCGGATCCAGCGGTCGGCGGATGAAATCTGCAAGGCCAAGCTCGAGCAAATCCTGCATCGCCGCAGAACGCAAACCACTCAATATGCCGATCAGGGGCAAAAACGGACCCCGGGGAATCGCCGCGAGCGCCTGACGCGTCCAGCCCAGCGTATCAATCGTCACGGGCACCAGGCACAGATCGTATCGGCGAAGGCTGACGGCCGATTTTGCAAAGGCATGAACGGAAAGCGCGACTGCTCCCTCTGCGGCCGAGGCCTCGGCGGGAACATCCCAGTCAAGGCTGTGCAAACGGATGCGTGAAAGCGCGCATCCAACACGCTGAAGTTCGTCCTCGACCCAGTCGGCATGCGCCGCGAGTTTAAGCACGGCACAATCGATTTGCTGACGCATGTTCAGGCTCCAATCAAACAGGAAGCCGGAAGGCTAGTCGTTATGAGTGAGATGCGACATTCGGAATCAACGCAGTCGTATTTGCACGCCCCGTACACGCAAGCCCTGCACGTTCGCCTGACCGGCGCGTCAGAACACGTGTGATGCGCAATAAAACAAACACGCCCTCCAGGGGCGTGTCCGGGTACTGCGAAAAGACCTGATCAGCCGCTTAGTGCGAGCGCCCGCCAGTGGCTCCGCGAATGCGACGTGCCGCCGCCGCTTGTGCCGCCAGCATGGCCAGCTCGGCCTCAACCACGGCGATGTCGGTTTTCTCGCGGGCATTGCGCAGGGCGTCTTGTGCCTTGGCACGCGCGGCCTCGGCTTTCGCCTCGTCCAGATCGGCGGCGCGAATGGCAGTATCCGAAAGTACCGTGACGTGGGTCGGCTGAACTTCCAGCAAACCACCGGCAACGAAGATGCTTTCTTCGGAATTGTCTTCGTGCACGATCTTGACCACGCCCGGGCGAATGCGCGAGATCAGTGGCGTGTGGCCGGGCAGTATGCCCAGTTCACCCGCTTCGCCCGGCAGGACGACAAACTTCGCCTCTCCCGAGTAAAGGGATTTTTCCACACTGACAACGTCAACTTTCATGGTAGCCATGACGATTCCTTACTGGATTTTCTTGGCTTTCTCGAAGGCCTCGTCGATCGAGCCCACCATGTAAAAGGCCTGTTCGGGCAGCGCATCGCACTCGCCTTCGACGATCATCTTGAAGCCGCGGATGGTCTCGGACAAAGGCACGTACTTGCCGGGCGAACCGGTAAACACTTCAGCCACGTGGAAAGGCTGCGACAGGAAGCGCTGAATCTTGCGCGCACGCGCCACGGCCTGCTTGTCTTCTGGCGAGAGTTCGTCCATGCCCAGAATCGCGATAATGTCGCGCAGCTCTTTGTAGCGCTGCAGCGTTTGCTGAACGCCACGCGCCACGTTGTAGTGCTCTTCACCCACGACGTGCGGATCGAGCTGGCGGCTGGTCGAATCAAGCGGATCCACGGCGGGGTAGATACCCAGCGCAGCGATGTCGCGCGAAAGCACGACGGTCGAGTCCAAGTGCTGGAAGGTCGTCGCAGGCGACGGGTCGGTCAAGTCATCCGCGGGAACGTACACGGCCTGGATCGAGGTAATCGAACCCGTCTTGGTCGAGGTAATGCGTTCTTGCAGCACGCCCATTTCCTCGGCCAGTGTCGGCTGGTAACCCACGGCCGAAGGCATACGACCGAGAAGTGCGGACACTTCCGTACCCGCCAGCGTATAGCGGTAGATGTTGTCGACGAAGAAAAGGATGTCACGGCCTTCGTCACGGAACTTCTCGGCCATCGTCAGACCGGTCAGTGCCACGCGCAGACGGTTGCCGGGAGGCTCGTTCATCTGGCCGAACACCATCGCGACTTTGTCCAGAACCTTCGACTCGTCCATTTCGTGGTAGAAGTCGTTACCCTCGCGAGTACGCTCACCCACGCCGGCAAACACGGACAGACCGGCGTGCTGTTTGGCGATGTTGTTGATGAGCTCCATCATGTTCACGGTCTTGCCCACGCCGGCGCCGCCGAACAGGCCGACCTTACCGCCCTTGGCGAACGGGCAAACCAGGTCAATCACCTTGATGCCGGTTTCGAGCAGTTCGACCGAAGGGGACAACTCGTCGAACTTCGGGGACGGTTGGTGAATGGCGCGCAGTTCGTCGCACTGGATGGGGCCGGCGTCGTCGATCGGGCGACCCAGGACATCCATGATGCGGCCCAGCGTGCCAGTGCCGACCGGCACCGAGATCGGCGCGCCGGTGCGGTCAACGGCCATGCCGCGACGCAGACCGTCGGACGAGCCGAGCGTAATCGTGCGCACGACGCCGTCGCCAAGCTGCTGCTGAACTTCGAAGGTCAAGCCCTTCTCGGCGAACGAGGACGACTCGTCGGCCAGCCTGAGTGCTTCGTAGATATGGGGCATTTGATCGCGGGGAAACTGAATATCCACCACGGCGCCGATGCACTGAACGATGGTTCCGTTGCTCATGTATGTTCCTTACTTGATAACTGTCTAATGGGATACCTGGTGGCTGTCTTACGACTACACCGCCGCGGCGCCCCCCACGATTTCCGAAATTTCTTTGGTAATTGCTGCCTGGCGGGTCTTGTTGTAGACCAACTGCAAATCGCCGATGACTTTCTTTGCATTGTCAGACGCGGCCTTCATGGCGACCATCCGGGCTGACTGCTCGGACGCCATGCTTTCCGCGACCGCCTGGTACACCAGACCTTCGACATACCGTTGCAACAATTCGTCGATCACGCTTTGCGAGTCGGGTTCGTAGAGATAATCCCATCCGAACTCGGACTCCATCTTTTCCCGCGCAACGCCCGCGATCGGGGTGAACGCCGTATAGGGATCCGGCAGGTTGCCGGGCAACGGCAACAGGCGCAGGAAGATCGGCTCTTGTGACATCGTATTGACGAAGCGGTTCGTCGCGATGTAGAGCGCGTCGATGCGCCCGGCGATGAAGTCGTCAAGTTGCACCTTGACCGCACCGACGAGTCGGTCGAGTTCAGGCGTATCGCCAAGCCCGGTTTCCTCGGAAACCAGGTTGGCGCCGATCCGGGTCAGCACACCAAGGCCCTTGTTTCCAAGCGCCGTGAACTGGCACTTGATTTTCTTCTGATCAAATTCACGCAGCCGTGCAAGCACCAGACGCATCACGTTGGTGTTCAGGCCACCGCACAAGCCCTTGTCGCTCGTGACAACGACGACGCCCACGCCCTTCAGGTCTTCGCGCTCCGTCAGGAACGGATGACGATAGTCCGGATTGGCCTGCATCAGGCTCGCGGCCATGTCGTGCACTTTCAGGGCATAGGGACGACCCGCACGCATCCTTTCCTGCGCTTTGCGCATTTTGGACGCGGCGACCATCTCCATGGCCTTCGTGATCTTGCGCGTGTTTTGCACGCTCTTGATCTTGGTTCGAATTTCCTTGATTCCTGCCATTTCGCTTCCTGTGTCAGACCTGGCTTGCGCCAGGGATCAGACCATCTGCTTTGCGAACGCCCGGCGGGTCATGCTTGCCGGGTGTGCCTCGCGATAGCGGGTTCCTTAGTACGCGCCGTGCTTCTTGAACTCCGTCAGGGCGGCGACCAACTCGGCCTCGTCTTCCTTCGAGAGATCTTTGCTGGACTCGATTCGGTCAACCATCGCGGTGTGCTTGGACTTCAGGTATTCCTTGATGCCCTTTTCGAACGGCAGGATTTGCGGCACTTCGACATCGTCCAGGAAGCCGTTGTTGACGGCGAACAGGATGACGCCCAGTTCCCACACCTGCAGCGGCTGGTACTGAGGCTGCTTGAGCACTTCGACCACGCGCTTGCCACGCTCGAGCTGACGCCGGGTTGCATCGTCGAGATCGGAGGCGAACTGCGCGAAAGCAGCCAGTTCACGATACTGGGCCAGGTCGGTACGGATACCGCCGGATTGCTTCTTGATGATCTTCGTCTGGGCAGCGCCGCCGACGCGGGACACCGAAATACCCGCGTTAATGGCAGGGCGCACACCGGCGTTGAACAGGTCGGTTTCCAGGAAGATCTGGCCGTCCGTGATCGAAATCACGTTGGTCGGAACGAAGGCTGACACGTCGCCGGCCTGGGTTTCGATGATCGGCAGGGCGGTCAGCGAACCGGTCTTGCCCGTGACGGCGCCTTTGGTGAACTTCTCGACGTAGGCGACGTTCACGCGCGCGGCGCGCTCAAGCAGACGCGAGTGCAGATAGAACACGTCGCCGGGGTAGGCTTCGCGGCCCGGGGGACGGCGCAGCAGCAGCGAGACCTGACGATAGGCCCAGGCCTGTTTGGTCAGGTCGTCATAAATGATCAGTGCGTCTTCGCCGCGATCGCGGAAATATTCGCCCATCGTGCAGCCGGAGTACGCCGACAGGTACTGCATGGCGGCGGATTCGGAGGCAGCGGCAGCCACGATGGTCGTGTATTCCATGGCGCCAAACTCTTCGAGCTTGCGCAGCACGTTCATGATCGTCGAAGCCTTCTGGCCAATGGCGACGTAGATACACTTAACGCCCTTGCCCTTCTGGTTGATGATCGTGTCGATCGCAACAGCGGTCTTGCCTGTCTGGCGGTCGCCGATGATCAGCTCGCGCTGGCCACGGCCGATCGGCACCATCGAATCGATAGCCTTCAGGCCGGTCTGCAGAGGCTGCGACACGGACTGACGGGCGATCACGCCCGGCGCCACTTTTTCAATGATGTCGAATTCTTTGGCGTTAATCGGACCCTTGCCGTCGATCGGAACGCCCAGCGCATTGACGACGCGGCCAAGCAGTTCGGGACCGACGGGAACCTCAAGAATGCGGCCGGTCGTCTTGACCTGATCGCCTTCCGAAATCCCGGTGTAGTTGCCAAGCACCACCGCGCCGACGGAATCACGCTCAAGGTTGAGCGCCAGACCAAAGACGTTGTTGGGGAACTCGAGCATCTCGCCTTGCATCACGTCGGACAGACCATGGATGCGGGTAATACCGTCGGTCACGGAGACGACGGTGCCCTGCGTACGAATGTCGGACGAAGCGCCCAGACCTTCGATGCGGGTTTTCAGTAGTTCGCTAATCTCGGACGGATTAAGTTGCATGTTCAGACTCCTGGAATCTATTGTCTGGCGTTAGACCGCCAGCGTGTCGCGCATTCGCACCAGTTGTGCCTGCACGGACGTATCGAGCACTTGGTCACCCACCTGCACACGCACACCGCCGATCAGGGCGGAATCGATTTCAACGTGGGGCTTGAGCTTGAGACCAAACTTGGGTTCAAGCAGCTGGAGCAGTTGCGCGACCTGCTCATCGGACATCGGAAATGCACTGGTGATGTTGGCCTGGGCCACACCTTCCGCTGCGTCCTTGAGGGCCTGAAACTGCCCGGAAACCTGGGGAAGCAGCATCAGACGGTCGTTTGAAACCAGCAGCTCGACGAAATTCTTCATCGCGGGGTCGACGGGCGGCTGCACCAGCCCTAGGAATACGCTGGTGCGTTCGCTGTCGCCCAGGCGCGGATCCGACATCGCGACGCGTACGGCATCGACGTCGAAAACCTCGGCGAGGCGCTGGATCTGGTCGGCCCAAGAGGCCAGGCCAGCCTTGTCGTCACGCGCCACGGCGAAAAGCGCCTCTGCGTATGGACGGGCTACGGTGGAGAGTTCAGCCATGACGTCCTCGGCCTTAGAGCTGTGCTTTGAGCTGGTTTAGCAGCTCGGCATGGACGCTCGCGTTGACTTCGCGTTTCAGAATCTGCTCAGCGCCGGCCACCGCAAGGTTGGCAACATCGTCGCGCAAGGCATCGCGTGCGCGCTCGACTTCCTGCGCGGCGTCCTGCTTGGCCATCGCAACGATGCGTGCACGTTCGACTTCAGCCTCGGCACGGGCTTGTTCGATGATTTTGGCGCCCTGCTTTTCCGCTTCGGTCATGCGGGCATGCAGGTCGGCCTTGGCAGATGCTTCGATCAGATTGACACGCGCCTGAGCCTGCGCGAGGTCAGCCTTGCCCTTTTCGGCATCGGCAAGACCCTCGGCAATTTTCTGGCGCCGCTCGTCAATCGCCTTCGTCAGGGGCGGCCAGATAAACTTCATCGTGACCCAGCCCAGGACAAAGAACACGATCATCTGGAAAAAGAGCGTCGCGTTCAAATTCACGGTCGTTTCCCTTTTACAACTTGAACCCAGCAATCAACGAAAGCCATCGCGGGGAACTTGATCAATGAACCGCCCCGGGCTTTTGCCCAGGACGGGGTCGCCGGCAACTCGAAAGAAGCCGGCTTTCGGGCGATTAGGCGCCGAACGGATTGGCAAATGCGAACAGCATCGCGATACCAACGCCGATCAGGAACGCGGCGTCGATCAGGCCGGCCAGCAGGAACATCTTGGTCTGCAGGGCGTTCATGAGCTCGGGCTGGCGGGCTGCGGATTCGAGGTACTTGCCACCCATCAAACCGATGCCGATGCAGGCGCCCAGAGCACCTAAGCCGATGATCAAACCGCAAGCGAGAGCAACGAGAGCGACGTTGGACATGACAACTCCTTGTTTAAGTATCTAAATGATTCAAAAAAATTAAAAAGAAAAGCTAAATTGGAAAGGCGCTGCGAAGTCGGTTAAACCGCGCAGCACAACCAATCAGTGACCTTCATGAGCCTGGCCGATATACACCAGCGTAAGCATCATGAAAATGAATCCCTGCAACAACACGATCAGGATATGGAAGAGCGCCCACACGGAACCAGCCAGGATGTGGCCGATCCCCAGACCAATGCTCAGCATGTTCCAGCCGGTCCAGGCACCACCCAGCAGGGCGATCAGCATGAACACAAGCTCGCCGGCAAACATGTTTCCGAACAACCGCATCCCGAGCGAGACGGACTTGGCCGCAAACTCGATGACGTTCAGGAGAAGGTTGGCCGGCGCCAGCAAAATCGCCGCAAAACCGTGACCATGGAACGGCGCGGTGAAGAGATCTTTCACGAACCCCAGAGGACTCTTGATCTTGATGCCGTAGTAGAACATCAGCAGCAGCACGCCCATGGACATCCCGAGCGGGACGTTCAGGTCGGCCGTGGGGAGAATGCGATGGAAATAAAGCGGATCACCCTCGTGATGACCCAGGCCCACCGCATGAATGATGGCGTGGGGCAGATCAACCGGGATGAAATCCAGGCAGTTCATCAAAACGACCCAGAGGAACACCGTCAGGGCGAGCGGGGAGACGAACTTGCGCGAGGTTTCGTTATTGACGATGCCGCGGGCCTGCTGGTCAACCATATCGACGAGCATTTCGACCGCGCACTGGAACCGGCCCGGCACGCCTGAAGTCGCTCGACGGGCAGCCAGCCACATCACAAGCACCATCAACAGTCCCATGGTGGCCGACCAGAACATCGTGTCGTAGTTAAAGACGTGGAAATCGACGATGAGCGCCTGCTTTCCGCCGACGGTGTTGGCATGAACCAGATGGTGCTGGATATATTCAGCCTGGGGCGATACACCACTTGCAGCAGACATATGTAATCTCTATCTGACTTTTGACCGAACGCAGCAGATGCTGCCGTCGAAACTATAAAAAGCCTGCCTTGCGGCAAACCCCAATTTAACCAGACCTTCAGCGCGCCTTGGCCAGGCGCACGAACAACACCAGCAGGTACCCCTTGAGCGTTGCGATGAGCCCGACGAGACACGCCAGCCAGTTCACCCGATCACCACCCTCGCGCGCCACAATCCACAACAACAGGATCGTGGCGAGTACCTTTAAAAACTCGCCCACCAGGAACACGACCGGGCTTGCACCCGACGGCCGGAAGGTTGCCACGAAAAGCCTCGCCGCAAACAGCACGTTGGGCAGCAAGTAAGCGAGGGACCCTGCCAGCGCGGACAGCAACGCCGCCACACCGCCGATCCATCCGGAGATCAGGGCAACCCCCAACCCGAATGCCGCCTGGGCCAGAACCGCCTCGACCAACTCGCGGCGCGCCCGGGCATCGACCCTGCTGCGCTCCTCGTCGGTGAGGTGTACGGCCTGTGCACCTGCCTGCTGGCCCAGCCCCCAGGCATTGCGATCTGCTTGCGGGATGTCCGTCATGTGCCAGATGATCCAGTTACGTTAGCCACAATGTTTGCTCAAGACAAAAAAATCGCGACCCTTGGGTCGGCATTTTCTTGGACCAACATGCAAGCCCACGTTTCTTTACATTTAGCCTGAAGATTATAGCGGGATTTCCCGTAAGCGCGCAAACCAGCCGGCACGGCACCGGCTGGGCGCCCGGGCGTCGCGATCAGGCCGCGACCCGCGCGCGACGCCCCGTGCCGCTCAGCGATGCTTGAAATCGGGCTTGCGCTTCTCAACAAAAGCCGCCATGCCCTCCTTCTGATCCTCGGTCGCGAAACACGAGTGAAACACACGCCGTTCGAACAGGATTCCTTCCTGCAGCGACGATTCATATGCCCGATTGACGCACTCTTTCGCCATGATCACCGAGGGCAGCGACATGCCGGCGATGATCGTCGCGGCTTCGAGCGCCTCGTCCAGGAGCCGCTCCGGGGCCACCACGCGGGACACCAGCCCGGCGCGCTCGGCTTCCGCGGCGTCCATCATGCGGGCCGTCAGTACCAGATCCATCGCCTTGGCCTTGCTGACTGCGCGCGGCAGCCTCTGCGTCCCGCCGGCACCCGGAATGACGCCCAATTTGATTTCCGGCTGTCCGAACTTCGCGTTCTCGGCGGCGATGATGAAATCGCACATCATCGCCAGCTCGCACCCGCCGCCCAGTGCATACCCGGCCACCGCGGCAATCACCGGCTTGCGCACGCGGCGCAGGGTTTCCCAGTTTCGGCCGATGTATTCCGTGAGGTAGACGTCCATATAGGACCATTCCTTCATGGCGCCAATATCCGCGCCTGCGGCGAAAGCCTTCTCGCTGCCGGTGATCACGATGCAGCCGATGTCCGGGTTGGCGTCAAACACCGATAGCGCGGCGCCGAGCTCGTCCATCAGCGCATCGTTCAGGGCATTGAGTTGCTTGGGCCTGTTCAGGGTCAGCAGACCGACTCGGCCCCGGGTTTCGACCAGCACGAGGGATTCACTCATGAATGTCTCCAGAGGATTGTGAAATAAGATAGCGGAATGAGTGAGCAAAGCATAACCTACAGCCTCGAACCCTTTGATCCCGCCGGGCATCGCTTCCGGGTCGTCATGACGATTCCCCGCCCGGACCCGGCAGGCCAGGTTGTATCGCTTCCCGCCTGGATTCCCGGCAGCTACCTGATCCGGGATTTTGCGCGGCACATTGAGGCCATCGACGCGCGCGCCGGCGCGACGCGCCTCGCGGTCACGAAATCCGGCAATCACAGCTGGCGCATTGCGCCCTGCGTTGGCCCGCTCCAGATCACCACCGTGGTCTATGCCTGGGATCTTTCGGTGCGCGGCGCCCATCTGGACGAATCGCACGGGTTTTTCAATGGGACAAGCGTATTTCTCCAGCCCCGCGGAGCCGAACGCCTGCCCTGCCGCGTGACGCTTCTGCCTGCGCCGCCTCCCCTGCGCTGGCGCGTCTACACGAGCCTGCCGATGACCGACCGTCGCCTCCCCGGCGGCGACGGCTTCGGCGAGTATCGTGCCGCGAACTACGATGCACTGATCGACCATCCGGTCGAGATGGGCACACCGAAAGTGATCCGGTTCACCGCGTGCGGGGCGCCGCACGAGCTGGTCTTCACGGGGCTGGCGCCCAACCTGGATCTCAAGCGCATCGCCGGCGATGTGCGCCGGATTTGCGAGGCGCAGATTCGCTTTTTCGAGCCACAGACGCACCACGCCCCCTTTCTGGACAGCTCCGACCGCTATGTGTTCATGACCGTGCTGACCGCAGACGGCTACGGCGGCCTGGAGCATCGCGCCTCGACCGCACTGATGGCGTCGCGCAACGACCTTCCCGTGGCAGGCTGCGCGAAAGCGCCCGATGGCTACCAGACCTTTCTGGGGCTGGTCAGCCACGAGTATTTTCATACCTGGAACGTCAAGCGCATCAAACCCGCGGCGTTCGCGCCCTATGACCTTTCGCGCGAGAACCACACGCGATTGCTCTGGATATTCGAAGGCTTCACCTCCTACTACGACGATCTGCTGCTACTGCGCAGCGGCGTCGTTGACCGCAAGGATTACCTTCGCATTCTGGGCAAGCAGATCAGCAGCGTGCTGGCATCCCCGGGGCGGCACAAACAATCGGTGGCCGACAGCTCCTTTGACGCCTGGACCCGCTACTACAAGCAGGACGAAAACTCTCCCAATGCCATCGTCAGCTACTACACCAAGGGCTCGCTTGTTGCGCTTGGCCTGGACCTGACGATTCGCGAACGCACGGCCGGGGTCCGCAGCCTTGATGACGTCATGCGCCTGATGTGGGACAGGTACGGTCGCGATTTTTATGCGGGCGCAGGCAAGGGACTGCCGGAGCGCGCGTTTCCCGCGCTGGTCCGCGAGGCAACGGGCGTGGATGTTGCGCACGAACTTCGCCGCTGGGCCTACGGCACGGAGGATGTCCCGCTGGCAAGACTCCTGGCCACGCAGCATATCGCGCTGCGCCTGAAAGCTGACACGACACGCCCCTCGCTCGGCGCCCGCGTGCGCAGCCAGGGCGATCACCTCACGCTTGCCAGCGTCACCCAGGATGGCGCGGCGCACCGCGGCGGGCTTTCGGCACACGACGCGCTGGTCGCGATCGACGGCATTCGCGTCGGCGCCATGCCTGCGGCACTCGACACCCTGCTTGCCCGCTATCAGGCGGGTGACACCGTCCGGGTTCACGTTTTCCGGCGCGACGAATTGCGGGAATTCAAGGTCACGCTTGCGGCACCGCCGGCAACGGACTGCGTGTTCGAAGACATGCCGGCGGGGAGTTCGACATGAGCCCTGATAGCCAGGACTACCGCGCAATCCTTCTTGGCAAGGCGCCTTTGCTCGACGTACGCGCGCCGCTGGAATTCACGCAGGGCTCCTTCCCTGGCGCGGTCAATCTGCCGCTGATGAACGACGAGGAAAGGCATCTCGTCGGGCTTCAGTACAAGCGCGCAGGCCAGGATTCCGCGATCCGGCTTGGTCACCAGTTGGTGCACGGCACCATCAAGGAAGAGCGCGTAGCGCGCTGGGCGGAATTCGCCCGCACGCATCCGGAGGGCTACCTGTATTGCTTCCGGGGAGGGTTGCGATCGCAGATTTCGCAGCAGTGGCTCGCCGAAGCCGGCATCCCCTACCCGCGCATCATCGGAGGCTACAAGGCCATGCGCGGCTTCCTGCTGGAAGCGCTGGAGCGCACGATCGCGCAATCACGGTTCGTGCTGGTCGCCGGCTTCACGGGCAGCGGCAAGACTGACGTCATTGCCTGCCTGCGCCATGCGATCGATCTCGAGGCGCTTGCCCACCACCGGGGTTCGAGTTTTGGCAAGCACGCGACCGATCAGCCGATGCAGATCGACTTCGACAACCGGCTGGCCATCGCGCTGCTTCGGATGGACGACGCCGGCGTTCGCAACATTGTGCTCGAGGACGAATCGCGGCTCATCGGGCGCTGTGCCCTGCCCAACTCGCTGCGCGAGGCGATGCTGACCAGCAAGGTCGTCTGGATTGACGAGTCGCTCGAGTCGCGTGTCGAACGGATTTTGCGTGACTACGTCGAGGATCTCGGCCAGCAGTTCGACAGACTACGCGGATCGGACGATGGATTCGGCGAATTCGCGCACCGTTTGCTCGAGAGCCTGCAGAACGTTAAAAAGCGGCTGGGCGGAGAGCGCCATGCGCGCCTGGACGGGCTCATGCGCGAGGCCCTCGCCGCGCAGCGCGAGGGCAAGGGCCTTGAGCTGCACCGGGAATGGATACGCCCGCTGCTGACCGAATACTACGACCCGATGTACGCGCACCAGCGCGCCGAAAAGGCCTCGCGAATCCTCGTGACCGGCGACAGGGATACCGTGACGCGCTATCTGCTGGATGCAGGCTACTAGGGCGATCCCCCGCATGGACCAGGACATTTCCCTGACGGAATCCGCCACGACCGCCACGCCTGAGCGCTCGGGCGCTGTCCGCGCGCGCCAGCAGCTCGAACGCAACAAGCTTGCCAAGCGCCTGATGCGGGAAGCGGGCCGCGCGATCGGCGACTATCGCATGATCGAAGCGGGGGACCGCGTGATGGTCTGCCTTTCCGGCGGCAAGGATTCCTACGGAATGCTCGACATTCTCATGCGCTTGCGCGCGCGGGCTCCGGTGGATTTTGACATCGTTGCGGTCAATCTGGATCAGAAACAGCCGGGGTTTCCGGCCGACGTGCTTCCCGCTTATCTTGAGGGCCTGGGCATTCCCTTTCATATCGAGACGCAGGACACCTACTCCGTCGTCAAACGTCTGATCCCGGAAGGCAAGACAACGTGCTCCCTGTGCTCGAGGCTGCGGCGCGGCGCGCTGTACCGGGTGGCCGGCGAGCTCGGCGCAACAAAGATCGCGCTTGGCCATCATCGCGACGATATCCTGGGCACCTTCTTCCTGAACCTTTTCTACGGTGCGCGCATGAAGGCCATGCCACCGAAGCTCGTGTCCGACGACGGCAAGAACACGATCATTCGTCCACTGGCCTACATCACGGAGTCGGATCTCGCTGAATATGCGCGCTGGCGAGAGTTTCCGATCATTCCCTGCGACCTATGCGGTTCGCAGGAAAACCTCAAGCGCAAGGAAGTCGGCCGCATGCTGGCCGACTGGGACAAGCGCTATCCGGGGCGTGCGTGGAACGTGTTCAGGGCACTGGGGCACATCGTGCCCTCGCACCTGATGGACAGGGATCTCTTTGATTTCGCCGGATTGAAGCCTGACGGCCGCGTCAATCCTGATGGCGACACGGCATTTGATCCACCCGCCTTTGAGGATTCGCAGGGAGCCGATGCGCCCGGAGCGCAACCGCAGCCCGCTCCCCTCATATTCGTGCCTCGCGGCGGCCGAAAAAAAGGCGAAAACGCCTAGCCGCCGCAACGCCTGATCAGTCTGCGGCGCCCGCCTCAGTCAGCAGCGTCTTGAGTTCGCCGCTTTGCGCCATCTCGCTCATGATGTCAGAGCCGCCAATGAACTCGCCTTTGACATAAAGCTGCGGCACGGTCGGCCACTGCGAGTAATCCTTGACGCCCTGGCGCACTTCTTCGTCTTCCAGAACGTTGACGGTCACCAGTTTGGTCACGCCACATTCCTTGAGCATCTGGATCGCACGGCCGGAAAACCCGCACTGGGGAAACTGGGCCGTGCCCTTCATGAACAGTACGACCGGATTGGTGGTAACGGTCTCACGGATAAATGTCTGAACGTCGCTCATAGGTTTATCTACTCTGGTATCGGGCTTGAACTTAACCCATTGGATTCAGGAATCGGGACAACCGCAACAACAGCTGCGTTTCGCAACATTATAAGGATAGCGTGCCACCCGTGATGCGGTCATGTCCAGCCAAATCAACCATGGTCACCACGTGGTTATAGCCGGCCGTGACCAGCAGACTGCGCACCGCGTTCGCCTGGTCGAATCCGTGCTCCAGCCAGACGCTACCGCCAGAAGCCAGGTGAGCACCCGCGCCCGACACGATCTGACGCAGCGCCGATAGGCCATCGTCGCCGTCCGTGAGTGCCATCGCCGGCTCGAACCGGAGGTCTCCCTGCGCGAGGTGCGGATCTCCCGAGCTCACATAGGGTGGGTTCGAAACGATGAGGTCGAATCGGCTTTCGGGGGGCAACGCGCCGTACCAGCTTCCCTGCCACCACTGTACCCGTGCACCGAGACGCCGGGCATTGCCCTGGGCCACCGCAATCGCATCCGGACTGATATCCGTCGCACTCACACGCGCGTCCGGCCGGGCAAGCGCAAGGGAGATCGCGACCGCGCCGCTTCCTGTTCCGAGATCGAGAATCGCGGGACTCCTGGAGTCGATGATTGCCTGTATCGCCGCCTCTACCAGCAATTCGGTTTCCGGCCTGGGAATCAGGACGCAAGGCGTCACGACAAACGCGTGCCCCATGAACTCGCGCTCGCCAACCAGGTATGCCATCGGTTCGCCCTGGCGGCGACGGGCAGCCAGCGACAGGAAGGCTTCCGAGAGTTCAGGCGCCACAGGCTCGTCGCCATGTGCAAGCAGCCATTCGGTCGGTCGCCCAAGCACGCGCACGAGCAGCATGCGCGCCTCGAGGCGCGACAAACCGCTCATGCGGGAAAGCGCATCCGCCGTTTGCATGATCAGGGCTCTTCGCCCAGGGCGGCAAGTTGCTCGGCCTGGTGTTCCGCGATCAGTGCGTTGGTCAGCTCGGACATGTCGCCGCCCATGATCGCTGCCAGTTTGTACAGGGTCAGGTTGATCCGGTGGTCGGTCACACGCCCCTGCGGAAAGTTGTAGGTGCGGATCCGCTCGGATCGGTCACCGGACCCGACAAGACTTTTGCGCTGGGCGGCCTCCTTGTCATGACGCTCGCGCTGGACCTTATCCTTGAGTCGCGCGGCAAGCACCTGCATCGCCTTGTCCTTGTTGCGATGCTGGGAGCGATCATCCTGGCACTCGACCACCAGGCCTGTCGGCAGGTGGGTGATCCGCACAGCCGAGTCCGTCTTGTTAATGTGCTGCCCGCCTGCGCCGCTGGCGCGGAACGTGTCGATGCGTAACTCCGACGGATTGATCACGATATCGGTGGCGGCATCCGCCTCCGGAAGCACGGCGACGGTACAGGCCGATGTATGAATGCGGCCCTGGGCCTCCGTCGCGGGCACGCGCTGCACCCGATGCGCGCCCGACTCGAACTTGAGACGTCCGTACGCGCCGTCTCCGTCAAGTCGCACGATCACTTCCTTGTAGCCGCCAAGCTCCGAGGCGCTTTCCGAGATCAGCTCAACCCGCCAGCCCTGCTGCTCGGCAAAGCGCGTGTACATGCGAAGGAGATCGCCCGAGAACAGGCCGCTTTCGTCGCCGCCCGTCCCCGCGCGGATTTCCAGGAAGACACTGCGCGCATCGTCCGGATCGCGGGGCAGCAACAGCAACTGCAAATCGGACTCAAGCTGCGCAATGCGCGCCTTGCAGGTATCGATCTCCTCGAGCGCCATCGCCTTCATTTCAGGATCGTCCAGCATCACCTTCGCGCCGTCGAGGTCAGACTCGGCCGATTCGAAGGATTGAAATGCCGCCACCACAGGCTCGAGCTCGGCGCGCTCGCGCGAGAGTTTGCGGTACTGATCCATATCTGCTGCGGCGTCTGGCTCGGAGAGCATGGCGTCGACGTCTTCAAGCCGACGTGACAATTGCTCCAGGCGGGCGCGAATCGATGTTTTCATTGAGGAAGTGGGTATTGAAGAATGCAATCGGGACAACACGCGCTGCCCGCCTCGAGGCGAGGCGAGTCGAACACCGGAAGCGACGCTAACGCCGTTCGTTGCCTGAGGGGAAAATGCGGGGGATCAGCGCAAGCAGGTGTTCGCGATCGATGTCCTCGCCCTGGTTGAGGGCGGTGAGCGTGCCGTGCAGGTACTTCTGCGTCAGCGACCTGGCGAGTTGCTCCATCACCGCCTCGGGCGATTCGCCCTTGGCAAGCAGGCGCGTGGCGCGCTCGATTTCCTGTGCCTGGACCGCCTGGGCGGTTGCCTGAAGATCCCGGATGATCGGGACATTGGCGCGCACCTGCATCCAGTGCATGAAATTGCTGACGCGTGTATCGATGATCGCTTCGGCCTGAACGACGGCAGCCCGACGCGAATCCGTGCCGGTCTGGACCACGACGCCAAGGTCATCGACCGAGTACAGGTACACGTCGTCGAGTCGGGACACCTCTGGCTCGATATCGCGCGGCACCGCCAGATCGACCATCACGATCGGCTTGCGGCGGCGTTGGCGAACCGCGCGCTCGACCATTCCAAGGCCCAGTATGGGCAAGGCACTGGCCGTACAGGAGACGACGATATCGAACTCGGCGAGGCGATCGGGGAGATCGCCCAGGCGCATGGTTGACGCGGAGAATCGGCCAGCCAACAACTCGGCGCGTTCAATCGTCCGGTTGGCCACCACCATCGCGGCCGGCTGCTTGGCCGCGTAATGCGTCGCGCAAAGCTCGATCATTTCGCCGGCGCCGATGAACAGCAGCCGGGCATTGTGAAGATCACCGAACACGCGCTCCGAAAGCCTGACCGCTGCCGCGGCGAGCGAGACCGATTGGGCACCGATCGCGGTGGTCGACCGAACCTCTTTGGCGACGGAGAATGTGCGCTGGAACAGCTGGTGCAACAGGGTGCCAAGCGACCCGGCCTCGTCGGCCGCGCGAACGGCATCCTTGAGTTGACCGAGGATCTGGGTTTCGCCAAGAACCATGGAGTCCAGGCCGCTGCCGACCCGGAACGCATGACGCACGGCGTCGTCGCGATCATGGAGGTAAACATGGGGCTTGAGCAGCCCTGCCTCGATCTGGTTGTAGTCCGCCAGCCAGGCGGGCAATTGCTCCGCAACCTGGGGCTCGGCCGCACAGTAGAGCTCGGTGCGGTTACAGGTGGAGAGGATCGCCGCTTCCTGAACAGCGCCGCCGAAAGCCGAACGCAATGCCGCAAGTGCGGGCTGGACAAGCTCGACAGGCATCGAGACGCGCTCGCGCACCGAAACCGGTGCCGAGACATGATTCAAACCCAGTGCGAGGACGTTGACCGCCATATCGGGTAAATCGTCACCAACAGCGGCTATGCCGCCTGTAAAGGCAGGCCACCCGGAAAATTCCAAATGCCCCTGCGAACAGCGCGCATTATAGGACGGGTTGCCGCAAATTGTGCCAGTGCCCTGCCCTGGAAGTAAAATTCGTGTATCATTTCGCCCTTCAAGTGGCCTGGTAGCTCAGTCGGTAGAGCAGAGGATTGAAAATCCTTGTGTCGGTGGTTCGATTCCGCCCCGGGCCACCACTGATCCCAAAACCCTGGCGTTTATTCGCTGGGGTTTTTTCGTTTCAGGGCATGTAACTTAAGGTGACTGCAGCCCTGTAATTTTTTTGCTTTACGGAGTTTGCCCAAGATGCCTTTACAAAATCCTAGCCTACAAAACGCGCTGTCAGAGCCGAAATCCAATTTCCGCAATGCAGACCGCGACGACGACCACGAACCCGAGGGCAACCAGTCCACGTTGGACCGCGCCTGGCTGCGTGAGCAATTACTCGCCGGCAAAAATTCAC
>CAITPF010000040.1 GCA_903894155.1 uncultured beta proteobacterium
AAACGCCGGCGCCTGATTCCTGTACCCGCCCGTGAAATCGATCGTAGGCGACAGGGCGGCCTTGGTGATGTCGGCCTGCGCCCGAACCTGCGCCACGCGCGCGACGGCGACCCGCAGATCGTAGTTATTGGTCAGCGCGATATCGACGACGCTGTTAAGTTCAGCGCTACTGAAATCCTCCCACCACCGCTCTTTGGGACGCGGGAGGGATTCGCTCGACGGCCCTTTGAAAGCGCCCGGAAGCCAGCGGACATACTCGGGCCCATCCGGCGCATCACCCTCTTCCCTGATCGGGGTTGTGCACGCCACAAGCCCCAGCAGGGCACAACCGGCCAGCCAGCGCGATGAGCCGCCAAAGCGAGCGCTCACCGGCCAACTCAGCGGAATGGCATTCGGTTGGGTCTGATCAGCGATCCTATTCGACACAGGCGTGAGTTTTTGGAAAAAGCGTTCTCAGTGGCGCAAACAAATTCGCCAACAATCAGACAACACAAAAAGGCACTTTGAGTGTACCTATAGATTCCTCCTAGTTCTTCATTCACGCCCAACCTTCACGCCAATGTGTATTAAATTGGCCTCAGCATTTCTCCATCAACTGATGCAGTATAAAAGTACTACTTTTCAGCAATTATTCAAAAAATCGTCTCGCACATTTTGTGAACCAATTAGCAGCACAGGAAGAAATCCTCAGATAAGATTGACGCCAATAACAGACGACAGTGATCTGTCAGACCTCCTCTGGAAGACTTATCCGCCATGGCGCTCAACGATGTCCGGTTTCTCGCATCATCCGAAGATCACCTGACGCAGCGATTGCTGAAAATCGCCACGCTGCTCAGTAATGAAAAGGATATCCATCGCCTCTTCGAGATCATTCTCGAGGCAGCGATGGCGGTCACGGGCGCTGACGGCGGGACGGTCTACCGGCTGACCGAAGATCGCCGACTGCAGTTCGAAGTACTGCACACCCGCAGCAAAGCCGTGCATCTTGGCGGGAAAAGCGGGCGACCGATCAACTTTCCGCCGCTGGATCTGATCGGTGCCGATGGATCTCCTGAGTTATCCAAGGTTGTCTGCTACTCGGTCAACAAGCTTGAGTCCGTCAACATCCCGGATGCCTACAATGCCCAGGGGTTCGATTTCTCCGGTACGCGCGCTTTCGACCAGGCCAACGGCTATCGATCGACCTCTTTCCTGACCATCCCGATGAAGACGCTGGATGACGAGGTCATTGGCGCACTTCAGTTGATCAATGCGACCGATTCGGCTACAGGCAAGGTCATCCCTTTCTCGAACGCGCATCAGGAAATCGTCGAGGCGCTGGCATCGCAGCTTGCGGTGTCGCTCAACAATCGCCTGCTGATCGACCGGCTTGAAATCCTGTTTGAATCGATGATCAGCCTCATCAACAAGGCGATCGATGACAAATCCCCCTACACGGGCGGCCATTGCAGTCGGGTGCCCGTGCTCACGCTCATGCTCGCCGAAGCAGCAAACCAGTGTCCCGTGGGCCCGCTGGCCGATTTCACCATCACCGACGCCGATCGCAAGGAATTGCGCATCGCAAGCCTGCTTCATGATTGCGGGAAGATTTCGACACCCGTCCACGTGGTGGATAAGTCTACGAAGCTCGAAACCATCAATGACCGCATCGCACAGGTGCGACTGCGCGGTGAAATCATTCGTCGGGAAATTCTCCTGGCCCGGGCCGAATCGAGGCTGTCACCGGACGCCACGACTGCGGCGCTTGATCGCCTGAGCGATGACCTGGCCTTCCTCGAGCACACCAATATCGGTGGAGAATTCATGAACGATTCCGCGGTGCAAAGGGTGCGCGATATCGCATCCCACTACCGATGGAAGGACGGCAAAGAAATCGCACATTCGCTCATCACGGACGACGAAGTCGCCAACCTCACCATCCGGGCCGGCACCCTGAGTGCCGAAGAGCGCCAGATTATCAATCGTCACATCGACATGACGATCGTGATGCTTGAGCAACTGCCCTGGCCCCGCCACCTGAAGAAAGTTCCCGAATATGCCGGCGGGCACCACGAACGCATGGATGGCAAAGGATATCCAAGGGGGCTTACCCGCGAGCAAATGTCGATTCCGGCGCGCTGCATGGGCATCGCCGATGTTTTTGAGGCGCTGACGGCGGCCGATCGTCCCTATAAGAAGGGCAAGACCCTCAGCGAAACGCTGGGGATCCTCGGCAAGATGAAGATGACCGGGCACATCGACCCGGACCTATTCGACGTGTTCGTCTGGAGCGGGATCTACACGGACTATGCCCGGCAATTCCTGAACCCGGACCAGATCGACGATGTCGACCTGACCTCAATCCCCGGTTGCACTGCGCCGCCCGAAGGATTCCTGGCATCCCCGGCCTGAAGCGCGGGGCCTGCAGCGCGGCTGGTCAGCCCGCGAAATAGCGCTGGGCAAACACAAACAACTCAAGCCGGTTAGCCACCTCGAGTTTCGTGTAAATCGAAGTCAGGTGATTGCGAAGCGTGTGTTCGCTGATTTCCAGCGCGACGGCCGTATTGCGCAGCGTCTGGCCCTGGCCAGCCAGGATGGCGCGAATCACGATCCGCTCCTTGTTGGTCAGGCGGTTGATGCGCGTCTCTTCCGGCGTGAGCTCGCGTGCCGGGTTGTTGATCCCGCTGAGGATACGCGAGGTCATCTGGCGATTGAGCCAGAACTCGCCCTCGTTAACCTTCACCATCGCCTTGTACAACTGATCGGAATCCGCTGCCGGGCCGAGCACGCCGCGCGCGCCTTCGCGAATCCACAGGTCGACCTGCGCGGGGGCATCGGTCGGACTCATGACGATCACCCGGGCGTTACCTTGCTCGACGAGTTTGGCGACGGAGCCCTCTGCCCGGGCATGTGTCATTTCAAGCAGGATCACGTCGTACGTGTGGTCGGGATTGCGGATCAGTTCACAGGCGCTATCGACGTCCGTCGCAAAACCAGTGACGAGTACCTGACCTGGTCGGTCGATCAGCCGGCGCAAAGCGGCCTGCATGATGCCGCTCGGATGAATAATCAATACGCGGAGTGCCATGACAGATTGTCCAAAAGAAGTGTAGGCTGACGTCATAAGGAGCCACACGGGAAGCCCTGCCACATTCATGATGTTGCAACCAAGCGTAGATTGCAGCATAGTGCATGGCTGAAACCACCCAAGCTCTAGTCTTAGTCTACCACGCGCTGGGTGCATGGAGGTACCATGAAATTCGGAAAGATCGTTTACGCCCTTCTGGTGTGCGCATGCATTCCTGCCTGGGCGGCCGATACCGACTGGCCATCCCGCCCGATCCGATTCGTCGAGCCTTACGCCCCCGGGGGAGCCGCCGACATCACCGCCCGAACACTCTCGCAGCACTTGACCGCGTCGCTCGGGCAAACGGTCATCATCGATAACAAGACCGGCGCGGGCGGCAATATCGGCACCGATATCGTGGCGAAATCAGCGCCGGACGGCTACACCATGCTCCTGGCCTATACCGGGCCGATGCTCATCAATCAGTACCTGTACCAGAATCTTCCCTTTGATCCGGCGCGCGATTTCGTGCCCGTCGCAATGGTGGCCGATGCGCCGCTCATCCTGGTCGTTCATCCCTCCGTACCGGCAACGGACCTGACATCGCTGATTGCCTACGCACGCGAGAATCCCGGCAAGTTGTTCTACGGTTCTTCAGGTACCGGTGGGGCCGATCATCTGGCGGGTGAGTTGTTCAACCTGCGTACTGGTACAAAAATCGTGCACGTCCCCTACAAAGGTGGCGCACCCGCCGTGCTTGACCTGGTTGCCGGCCGAACCCAGATCGAATTCGTCACCATCCCGGGGGGGCTTGCGCACATTCGCTCCGGGCGCTTGCGCCCGATCGCGATCCTGAGCAAGCAGCGCTTCGAGTTGTTTCCGGAAGTCCCGACGATCGAAGAAGCCGGACTCGTCGATTTCGACATCAACAACTGGTATGGCCTCGCGATGCCCGCCGGCACACCGGCCCCCATCGTCGAGACGATGAATGCCGCCGTGCTCGCGGCGCTCGAAAAACCCGAGTTGCGCGCAAGGCTTCTGGAGGTCGGCGTGGTGCCGTCCTGGAAATCAAGCGCCGACTTCGCCGATTTCCTGAAGCGCGAAGCGCCGAAATGGGAAAACATCGTGCGCGCATCCGGCGCCAAAGTGGAATAAGCCTGGCGCGCTTTATAGCGCCAAGTTATATACTTGCCGTCAGGACAACTCAGGATCGCCTCACCGGCCGCATGTGCACCCCTTCCCAATGGAATCTGCCCAACTCATAGCAAGCGGCCTCGGGCTGATCGTCGGATTCATTTTGTCATTGACCGGTGCAGGAGGAGCGATTCTTTCTGTGCCCCTGCTGGTATTCGGGCTGCACCTGACTGTTTCGCAGGCCGCGCCGATCGGTCTGCTCGCGGTATGCGTCTCGGCGGGCGTCGGCGCACTGTTTGCCTTGCGCGCCGGTATATTGCGCTACCGCGCCGCCGGCTTCATGGCGCTGTTCGGATTGATGCTGTCGCCCGTTGGGCTCTGGCTGGCGGCGCGCGTACCGAACAAGCCGCTCACCCTGGTGTTCGCCTTCGTGCTGCTCTATGTCTCGGCTCGGATGATGCTCGGCGCCTGGCGGGAGATCAAAGGCCTGCCAGAAGCGCCCCGCAAGGCGCCGCCCTGTTTGCTCAACGCGTCGATCGGGAAACTCATCTGGACTGTACCGTGCGCGCGGTCGCTCGCGATTGCAGGCGCGACCGCCGGGTTCTTTTCCGGGTTGCTGGGCGTTGGCGGCGGTTTCATCATCGTGCCTTCGCTCAAGAGAGCGACCGACTTGCCTGTCAACGCGATCGTTGCCACCTCGCTCGGCGTGCTGACACTGGTTTCATCCGGAAGCGTGGCGGTGGCGGCGGCATCGGGCGACATGCTCTGGCACATCGCTATCCCGTTCGCACTCGGTTCGTTGTGCGCAATGCTGGTTGGCCGTCTCTTCGCCCGACGCATCCCGGGTGCATGGATTCAGCAGGCGTTCGCCGTCCTCGCGCTCGGCGTTTCGATATCGATGTTCATCAAATCAATGGGCATGTAAGTAGCGCCCGACCTGAACCACCGCGCAGGCTCGGGCGGGTCTGGCGTGAACTCAGGCTGCTGCGAGCGCGTCCACCGCGCGCTGCAAACCATCCCCGCCGATAGCGACCCCCACGCGCTTGAGTGCCGCCTCAACCCCGGCAAGGCAACCCAGGATCATTGCCGGATTGAGGTCGCCCAAGTGACCGATACGGATCACGCGGCCCTGGAACGGCCCGAGGCCGCCGGCAACCGACACCTGGAACTGCTCACGCGCAGCCGTGCGGATGTCATCCGAACTTACGCCTGGCGCCAGCAGGATGGTGGTCACCGAGACCGAACGCGCCTGCGGCACTTGCACGAGAAACCCGAGTTGCCCTCCCGCCGACCACCCCTCGACCGCCGCCTGCACCGCACCGGCAAGCCGCCGGTGGCGGACCAGCACGTTGTCGACGCCTTCCTCGAAAATCAGGCCCAGCGCCGCCTGCAAGCCCATCAGCAGGTTGATCGGCGGCGTGCCGCAGAATTTTCGGTAGGAGAACGGGTTGTTGCCACGCAGTTGCCAATCCCAGTAAAAGCGGTGGGAGGGATTTTTCGCGCTGACTTCCATCGCGCGCGCATCCGCGGCACAAAAGGCAAGACCGGGCGGTGTCATCAGGCCCTTTTGCGAAGCACCCATGACCACATTGACGCCCCACGCATCCATCGAGCATTCGACGGCACCAAGCGATGCCACGACATCCACGACGAAAAGCGCGGGATGCCCGGCGGCATCCAGTGCGGCGCGCAACGCCGGGATGTCATTGGTCGTGCTGCTCGCGGTGTCCGTATGCACGGCAAACAGCGCGACGATCTCGCGCTTCGTATCCGCCCGCAAGACTTGCTCGATCTCGTCGGGATCGATCGGGAACCCTTCACGGTAAGGCGTGCGAACCACGACGGCGCCCATTGCCTCGGCCATGAGCGCCCAGGAATCCGAAAAATGGCCTGTGCCGGCGATCAGCACCTTCTGCCCCGGGGCGAGCACGTTGGCGATCACCGCTTCCCAGCCGCCATGGCCGT
>CAITPF010000041.1 GCA_903894155.1 uncultured beta proteobacterium
CGAGCATAGTCTGTGACAGTTTCCTGAAAGGACTTTTTGATCTCGTCGTGCAGAGCGGCCAAGCGTGTTGCCACCTTTTCGAGTACAAACACTTCGCGCTGAGAGATCGAGGCGTCGGTGTCAACAATGGCGTGCAGTTCCTCGCGCTGAGTGAATCGGGGGTCAATGATAGGGGCCAATCCGCTTAACTCCAATGGGAGGCCAACGTGACCGTGGCGAATCAGAACACGCGAAACGAGCTGTCCGGCAGTTGTCGTTACACTCGTCTCACTGACAGAATGCTGGAGTTGAACATCCCCCCGAAGTGCCAGGCCCCGCACTTCAGGCACGAGGAAGTCTCGCAGCGAATCACTTTCTTTTGTGGCCTGGATGGCATTGAGGTACCGCAAGCCCATGCGTTCAACGAAGTCCAGTCGCAATGCATCATGAAGGATGGTCAATCCTTTCAAAAAGGTTGCAGAAAAGGTCTCGAAAGTATCGTAGCCAGTGGTTTGAAGCGAAAGGGTGTTCGTTTCCAGCAGGAAAAGCGTCCGCCCAGCGACGTCACCAAACAGATAGCGCGACTGCGGCATAACCGTGGGTGCCGCCATCTGCACCTGCTCGACACCACCGTAAGGAAGAAGGATGCGTTGGAAAACTTCCTTCTTGAAGTCAGGGAGGTGCGCTTCCCGCATCTTTGACTGGATTGCAGGGATGTACCCATCCAGATCCAGAATTGGATTGAACTGAATTTGGGCAACCGTGTAGTAAACCGGCGCGTTAGTTAGCTTCGTTCCCATGACATCCTCAGCGAGTGACTTGACACGCAGGTTGACAGTTTACACTACGGTTTACATTTGGGACAGTGCTCCGTTGCCGCTTACGCCCCTGATCAGGTTTGCGACCGGGATTCTGATGGGCGCGACATGGATAGCCGCGTTGCCGGCAGTGCCGTACTCACCCGCGTTTGCGGGGATGTTCCTGGGGCAATGGGTGCGGGATAAATTGCCGCAGGAGGCCTTTAGAAGGTGCTTTTTTGCCGGACTGGTGGTGCTGGGTGCCTATATGGCGTTCAGGGCCTGGCAGTTAAGTTAGTGGTGCCTGACCAATTGGCTTCAGCGGGCTAAAGCAGTGATTTGAGCCGGTAGTACGTTCTTCCAATTTGCTCACGGAGGGCTAGGCTTGTGAGTTCCAATGACTCTGCATCGGGTAAGACATCCATTGGGGTGAAGTCGCGAATCATGACCCGAAAATCGACGGGATAGGGGGTAACTTTTAAACCTTGCGACTCAAACAATTGCACCGATCGCTGCATATGAAATGCGGATGTGACGAGCAACACGCTTGGATTTAGTCCGGGAAATAGTTTTCGGACTGCCTTGGCTTCTTCTTCGGTATTTTTTGCCTCGCCCGTCAGCAAAATATTCGATGAAGGAATACCCATGGACTCAGCAAATCGTTTGAGAACGACCCCTTCGGGCTCCATTTGACTGGTCCAGGGCAATTGACCTTGGGTAAAAATTAGCTTTGATGATTTTGAGAGCCTGAACAGTTCAATGCCGGCAAAAAATCTGTTTGGATTACTCCATTCGTAGACGATGCCATTGGTTGATGGCACGCCGGCTAGCATGCCGCTCAACACGACGATGGCGTCTGCGGATGGCAGCGCGGTGGGATCCTGGCGAAACGGTGGCCCTTCAATCAGGCCGAAGAGATGCTTCGACGCGATCGGCGTGCTCAGTACATAAAGTGCAGCGATCGTGGCATAAATGATCTTTTTTCGCGATGTCACCGCGCCGTACACGATGAGGGCGAGGGCAATCGCGAGCGGCGAGACTAGCATCGGGAAAATTTTGTGCAGGTAAATCATCGAGTTCAGTGTAATGCACGCCTATTTCTATCGGGAGAGGCCGTTTTCGCAAGTGTGTAGAGGTACGTCTAAAGGTTGATCCGCCGTGATCCTACGGTTGGTAATCAGGTTCATCCAGCGGTCATATTCGCGCACGATAAATGCGTAGAACTGTACGGCCTGGTTGACATTAGTATCCGTTTGGATACAATGACGACATGAACGTGTTCCAAAGTACTGAAGAGTTTGACGACTGGCTGGGCAATCTTAAGGACCGCGTGGCTAAGGCACGGATCTTCAACCGAATCGATGCCGCAACACTAGGAAATTTTGGAGAATGCGAACCCGTTGGTGAAGGTGTTTCGGAAATGAAGATCCATGTGGGCGCCGGATTCCGGGTCTACTACACAAGGATTGGAACGGTTGTTTACTTGCTGCTAGCGGGCGGAAATAAATCCACGCAAAAGAAAGACATCAAACGTGCCATTGAAATGGCGCGTGGCTTAGCCAAAGGGGAAGAGCGATGACTACTAAAACGAAGACGTTCGATGTTGCAGACTTTCTTCAGGACGAAGAGACCATTGCCGAATACCTCAACATGGCTCTTGACGACCCCAATCCCGAGATGCTGCTTCTGGCCGTAAAAAACATTGCCCGTGCGCGCGGCATGGCGCAACTTGCGCACGATGCCGGCCTCGGTCGCGAAAGCCTCTACAAAGCGTTGAGTGAAGGGGCCAAACCACGGTACGACACGATACTGAAGGTCGTTCGCGCGCTGGGGGTGAAACTTCAGGCAAAGCCGATTCACGCATCGGTTTGATCGCAAGCGTCCAACACTGAGTGACTTGATCAGTCGACGGTAATCTTGCGGTTGGTGATCAGGCTCTTCCAGCGTTCGTTCTCGCGCACGACAAACGCGTAGAACTCTTCAGGTTGGTTGGCGACGATGGTGATGCCGAGGTCTTCGAGCTTCTTCACATTGGCAGGCTCACGCATGGCCTTGATGGCGGCATCGGTGAGCTTCTTTTTAACCTCTGGCGGCAAGCCCTTGGGGGCGACGAGGCCCTGCCAGCCATAGACTTCCATACCCTTGACACCGGCCTCCGCAAACGTGGGCACATCCGGTAGCGCCGGTGAGCGCTTGTCGTCGGTAATGGCAATGGCGTGGAGTTTGCCGGCACGGATCTGCGGCAGCACAGCGTTAATGTTGGTCATGAAGAAATCGACCTGGCCGCCCAGGGTGTCCTGGAGCGCCGGCGCGCCGCCTTTGTAGGGCACGTGCAAGCCGGTGGTGTCGGATTGTTGCCAGAGCAACTCTGCGGCCAAATGGTCGGATGCGCCAACCCCCGAGCTTGCAAACGTGGTCTTGCCGGGGTTCTTTTTCATGAGCTCAATCACTTGCGCCACGGTGCGCTCAGGGCGCGCAGGTCCCGTGACCAAGACGTTTGGCGCCTGGAAGGGCAGGCTGATGTAGTCGAAATCCTTCAACGGGTCGTAGGCGACCGCCTTGAGCAGGTGCGGGGCGACGACGAAGGTGCCAATAGACGAGACAAAGATCGTGTAGCCATCGGGTGCTGCGCGTTTGACCAGGGCGCCGGCGATCGTGCCGGTGGCGCCGGGCTTGTTCTCGACGACGATGGTCTGCCCCAGCGTCGCCTGCATCGAGGGGGCGAGGGTCCTTGCAGCCAGGTCTGTCGGGCCGCCCGCGGGGAAGCCGACGATCATCGTGATGGACTTGTCGGGGTAGGTGCCGGTTTGGGCCGCAGCGGATAGGCTTGTGCCCACGAGTGCAATGGCGAGCAGGGTCTTGATCATCGTTGTCTCATCCTTGTTGTTTTGCTTGTCGGCGTGTTGTGACGCTAGGTCGCGCTATTTGCGTAATGCACATCAGGCGTGATTCCTGCGTGCGGAATATTTGGCCAGGAACATTCGGTCAGGATGAAATAGTCAGAATCAGCTGGCAAGGACTATTTGGCAAGCACTTCAGGGTTGACGACAAACTGTGGTTGTCGGCCTTCGAGGATCGCCGCCATGTCATCCGCCATGGATTTGAAGATCCGGCGCATTGCGCCGTCGGACGTGGCCATCGCATGTGGTGAGCAGAGGAAGTTCTCATCACGGAAGATGGGGTGGGTGTGGTCTGGCGGCTCGATGGCGAAGACGTCGAGCGCGCATCCGGCGAGCTGGCCCGAAACCAGCATGTCGTGCAGGGGATCCAGGCTTTCCACAATGCCGCCGCGCGCGAGGTTGATGAAGTAGGAGCCTGGCTTGACCTGGTCGAGCAACCGGCGGTTGATCATGCCCATAGTTTCTTCGTTCTGCGGGCAGTGCAGGGTGATGAAATCCGATTGCGACATCACTTCGTCCAGGCTCAAAAGCTTGACGCCCAGGCTTTCTGCGATCTTTGGATCAAGGTAGGGGTCGCGCGCGATGATGTTCATCTCGAACGGTTTGGCGAGCTTGGCCACGATCTGCCCGATTCGGCCAAGGCCAATGATCCCTAAAGTCTTGCCATCCAGGTCGCCCGCTTGCTTGCCACCGATACGCGAGTTCCAGTTGCCGCGCTTGGTCTCGTGATCCCAGTGGCCGACCAGTTTGCTCAGTGACAGCATGAACGCGATCGCGGCCTCGGCGACGGCACGGGCGCCCGCGCCAGGCGCATTGACGACGGGGATGCCACGGGCGGTGGCGGCGGGGATGTCGACGGTTTCGTAACCCACGCCGGTGCGGCCGATGACCTTGAGGTTGGGGGCGGCATCCATCAGACGCGGGGTCACCGGGACCTGGCCGCGGATGACGAAGGCAATGGCGTCGGCGGCTTCCGCGAGCAGGCCGGCTTCGGTTGGCTTTTTCGCGATGCGGAATTCCGCGTATTCGCCGAGCTTTTGCTCTGCGTAGGCGTCCAGAGGTTGGGTGGACAGGATGATCGGTTTCGTCATGGGGGGCGAGGCTCTTGGGGCGATTGGCCGGATATCGGGTAGCCCTGAGTTTAGATGAGTTGGCGTGCCCCGTTGCGAATGGTGCTCGGGATTTCTTATGATGTCATTATTGATACTATTGAGGGAGTGAGCTTGAGCTGGTTGTTTGAAATTGAATTATGGGTGCGCAAAAAATGAACACAAATCACTATACCTATCGCGTGACCTGGTCTCAGGAAGACGACGAGCACGTAGGGCTGTGCGCGGAGTTCCCCTCGCTATCGTGGTTGGCACCGACGCCAGAAAAGGCGCTGGCCGGCATTCGTCGTGTGGTGAACGAGGTGGTGGCTGATATGCGTGCTGCGGGTGAACCGATTCCTGAAGCGCTGGCTGACAAGCGCTACAGCGGCCGATTTATCGTGCGCGTGCCTGCGGCCGTGCATCGCGCACTTGCGACGGAGGCGGCTGAGCAGGGCATCAGTATTAACCGTCTGGTGTCGGCCAAACTTGCTGCCTGATTTAACTCAATTTGTTGCAATTTCAGTTCTGAGGAATGAATTCAAACCGCATTGATTTGCGACCGCATGATGCGTAGGATGTCGTAATGGAAAAACGCATCATCACACTTGAAGTCATCGCGGAACAGACGACCAAATCGCTTGATCGCCTGGATCGGTCGATCTCCGAGTTTCGATCCGAATCACGGGCGGATTTGCGTGAGTTGAGATCGGATGTCGATCGCAAATTCACCTGGGTGATTGGCACACTGATCGGGATGCTTCTCGCCATGCTGGGCTTGATGGCCAAGATGGCAAACGCCATCTAGGCGAACACCCGCGAGATACTGCTCGGGCCGATCTATCAGCAAGGCGGGTCAGTTCGCCGTCGCCCCCGAATACTGAACAACCTTCCTCCACTTCTCGATCTCGGCCTGGGTAAACGCTGCAAACTGCTCCGGAGTGGTGTTCTCGACCACATAGCCCATCTTCTGGAACCTGGCCTTGGTATCCGGTTGCTGCAACACCGCATTGACATCCAGATTGAGCTTGTCAACGATCGGCTTTGGCGTGCCGGCCGGCAGGTACAAGCCGTACCAGGTCTCCACGTCGTAACCGGGCAGCCCCGATTCCGCGACGGTCGGCAGATCCGGAAATTCCGGAACCCGTGCGGCCGTCGTGACGGCGATCATCTTGAGTTTGCCGGATTTGACGTGGGGCAGGGCCTCTGATGCCGAAAACATGACCTGGACGTCGCCCGCAAGCAGCGCGGTGACGGCGGGGCTGCCGCCGTGGTACGGGATGTGCGTCATCTTGGTGCCGGCCATCAGGTTAAAGAGCGTGCCCGCAAGGTGCACCGAGGTGCCCGAGCCAGACGACGCGTAGTTCAGGCCACCCGGGTCGGCCTTGGCCAGCGCAATGAGCTCCTGCACCGAGTTGGCCTTGACCGAGGGATGCAGCACCAGGAACAGCGGCGTGACCGAAAGCTTCGCCACAGGGGCAAAGGCGGTTTCGGTGGCGAAGGGCAGGTTTTTGTAGAGGGTGGCGTTGATGGCGTGGGCGGGCGAGGCCACCAGGAGCGAATAGCCGTCTGGGGGGGCTTGGGCGATGGTGGTGGCACCGATGCTGGAGCCGGCGCCGCCGCGGTTTTCGATGACGACGGGCTGCTTCCAGCGCTCGGAAAGCTTTTGCCCGAGCATGCGGGCGTTGGAATCGACGGATCCGCCAGGCGGGTAGCCGACCACAATCCGGACCTGGTGATCGGGGTAGCTAGACGGGCGCGCATCCTGGGCCGAGGCGTGGCCCCAGGCACCAAAAACGGCGATCAGGGCGGGCGCAAGCCAGGTGAGGGCCAATCTGGCAGGTGTCTCCAGCCATCGTTGCAGGGGTTGCATACTGACGGTTGTCTCCGGACATCATAAAGTTGTAAGTAAATCTCTCCCCGTAATAATGTCACAATTAGGGTTGCCACGACAAAGCATCGCCGCGACAAAGGAACGTTTGAGACGAAAACGTCGGAGAAGTAAGGAGAGCAATAATGGTCACAGCAGCAAAGATGCGGGCACGCACGGAATTTGTGGATGGTCTTGTTCAGTTCAATAACCGGTTCAGGTCCACCGAACTTGCGGGCGAGGCGATGTCGCGCTCGCTCGATGCGATCACGGATACGCTGGGGTGCATTGCGCTTGGCGCGAGCCAGCCGCTGGAATCCCGCTTACGTCGCGGGCTCTTTGGTGAGGTGTCAATCGAAAAGATCCTCGATACCCTGCAGCCTGTGAACCTGGCGCCCTCGATGACGGATGTGCAGGGGTCGCTGGCGCTCAACCTTGGCACGCACGCGCATGCGGCGGATTATGACGACATCAGCCATCCGGCCTATTGCCATGCCACGGCGTCGCTGTTGCCCCCGCTTCTGGTGCGCGCGCTGGCCACGGGCAGCAACGGGCTGACGCTGATCCGGGCGCATATCGTTGGCATCGAGACGCTCGGCCAATTGGGGCGGCGACTGAATACGGCGCACTACGAGAAGGGGTGGCACACGACGGGCACCTTTGGCGCCATCGGCGCGACGGCTGCGCTGTGCTTCCTTGAGGGGCTTTCGGATGAAGCGACCCGCCGCGCCATCGGCATCAGCGCCTCGCTCGCAAGCGGTATCCGGCAAAACTTCGGAACGATGACCAAGCCCCTGCACGCGGGGCTTGCGGGGCGTGCGGCGATTCTGGCAACACGGTTGGCCGCGAACGAGTTCACCTGCGCGGACGACGCGATCGAAGGCAAATTCGGCTTTATGAAGGTCTTTGGCGGGCACGCGCCCGAATCGTTGCGCAAACCCTGGGGCGAGCCGCTCGAAATCCTCACCGAGGCGGGTATCGGGCTCAAGGCGTATCCCTGCTGCGCGGCGACGCACCCGGCGATCGACGCGGCGCGCAAGCTGCGCGAACTGATTGGTGGGGAGATCGGCGAGATTGCGTCGGTGCGCGTGGGGGCGTCGAAATTTGCGATGCAGCCGCTGGTGCATGATGTGCCTTCCAATGGGCTCGAAGGCAAGTTCAGCATGCGTTATTGCGTGGGCGCCGCGCTCTGCGACGCTGCGGTGAAGGCTTGGACGTTCGAGCCTGAAGCGATCGCGCGTGCGGATATTCGCGCGATGATGGAACGCATCACAGTGGAAATCGATCCCCTGGTGGAAGACGATCATGAGTTCGCCGCGATTGTCGATGTGACGCTGAAATCGGGGCGCAAGGAATCCATTCGTATCGATGTGGCGAGCGGCAAGCCGGGCAACTGGCTCACCGAGACGCTGTTGCGCGAGAAGTTTCTCGATTGCGTGATGCAATCGGCGCACGATCGCGAAACTGCACGCGCGCTCTACGAGGGCGCGCGCGCGTTGCCGTGGCTGGCGCGCATTGATGGGGTGGTGTTGCCGTTGATGAAGGCGATCACGCAGGGCGTCGCGCATGCGACCGTAGCAAAACGTTAAAGGAATCGCCTGGTTGCAACGCGGTTGCACAAAGAAGTGCCGCGCAGCACGGTTGGAAATTTCGATAGAGCATCGTCACTGTGGTTCGCCGCAGCGACCTTTTGCACGACAACAAGAACACGAGTGAGGAGACAGCATGGGCCCCCTACACGGGATCAAGATCATCGAAATGGCTGGAATCGGCCCGGGGCCCATGGCGGCGATGCTGCTGGCGGATTTGGGCGCGACGGTGATCCGGATCGACCGCGCAACGCCCTCGAACCTGGGGATCGAGCGCCCCCTGAAGTACAACTTCACGTTTCGTAATCGCAAATGCGTGCCGCTGGACTTGAAGGTGGCGGGTGCCGCTGAACTGGTGCTCAAACTGGTTGAACAGGCCGATGGCCTGATCGAAGGTTTCCGCCCCGGTGTCATGGAGCGCCTGGGTCTGGGGCCCGATGTGTGCCTTGGGCGCAATCCGCGCCTGATCTACGGCCGGATGACAGGCTGGGGCCAGACGGGCCCGATGGCCAATGCGGTCGGGCATGACCTGAACTACATCGCGCTATCGGGGACGCTGGGGTTCATCGGCCGGGAAGGGCAGCCGCCCACGCCGCCGCTGAACGTGATTGGCGATATGGGCGGCGGCGCGCTCTACCTTGCGCTGGGCATGGTGGCCGCGATGATGGAAGCCCGCCAGTCAGGCAAGGGGCAGGTGGTGGATGCGGCGATCACGGATGGCGCGGCATCGCTTGCGAGTTCGGTGTTCGGCCTGAATGCCGGTGGGCAATGGAACGCGGCGCGTGGCACCAATATCCTCGATTCAGGATCCTATTTTTACGACCTCTACGAGTGCGCGGACGGCAAATGGTTATCCGTGGGCGCGATCGAGAAGAAGTTTCACGACGAGTTGTTTCGCCTGTTGGGCATGAACCCGGCGGATTACCCGCCGCAATCGGACCAGTCATCCTGGAAGAAGATGAAGGGCATTTTGGGGGCGAAGTTCAAGGAAAAGACGCGCGACGAATGGGTGGCGCATTTCGGTGATGCAGAAGTGTGTGTGGCGCCGTTGTTGTCGGCCGAAGAGGCTGCGGTCCACCCGCACAACAAGGCGCGCGGTACGTTTGTGGAGATCGACGGGGTACTGCAACCGGCGCCGGCGCCAAGGTTTTCGCGCACGCAGGCGGATCTGCCGGATCCGCCCCAGCCGATGAACGACGAGAATTCGCTTGCCGCACTGGGCGAATGGCTGGATCCGGAGGATGCCGGTGCTTGGCTTGTGGCGTCTAAGGGGAAGCCCGCCATTTGATCAAACCAAGATGACGCGGTGATGAAGGGCGGCTGCGGCGTGGGTGCTTACGGCAGCAGTCGTCCAGCCAGGTGCAAAATATTTTTCATTATTCTGGAATTATCGATTCAAATAATGGAAAATAGTAGCAATAAGGTAACCAATGCAAATTGAGTTGTCGTATGCAGCGCACCGAGGAAAATATGGCACTTAAAGTAC
>CAITPF010000042.1 GCA_903894155.1 uncultured beta proteobacterium
ACCCACTGCAACCGCGCGTGACCTTCCTCGCGCTGAACACTGCGCAGCCGACGAACCCCATGCCCGAAGGCGCCCCCTACGCAAGCATCTTCTGGGACCAGTGGGTGCGCTTTTTCGTGACCCGCGATCCGGCGTTCAACTCGCTGTCGCTGGATCCCGCCAAACCCGGGTCCTGGCAGGAGCGCATCAGCGTGCTGACCGGACTACAGGACATCAACAAGACCGACCTTTCGATCTTCGAAGCGCGCGGCGGCAAGCTGCTGATGGCGCACGGCATGGCGGACGTACTCGTCAGCACGCGGGCAACCGAACAATATTTCGAGCGCCTGCAGTCCACAATGGGCAGGGAAAGGGTCCAGCGCTTCGCGCGCTATTACGAGATTCCGGGCTATGGGCATGCGGTCAGCACAGTGTTCAACGCGGCCTGGGATTCGCTGGCGACGCTTGATGCCTGGGTCGAAAAGGGCGAAGCCCCGGCCGCCCAGGTGGTCGCGGATTCGATCGGCGTTCCAGGCCGCACGCGCCCGCTCTGCGAGTACCCTTCCTGGCCCCGTTATCGCGGCACAGGCGATGCCAACAACGCTTCGAGCTTCATTTGCGTGATGCAGTAAGCGTGTCGGCACGGCCCCACCTTCTGGTTGCGCTTTCGTCGCACGGTTTCGGCCACCTCTCGCAGGCGGCCCCGGTCGTCAACCAGTTGCGCACCGAAATTCCCGGGCTGCGCGTCACCGTGCGCGCGGCATTCCCGGCCGACCAGATTGCGCGCCGCATCCCCGACCCGGACGACATCATGCCGGCCGCGGACGATTTCGGGATGGTGATGCACAACGCGCTCTCCGTGGATGTCGCGGGCAGCCTCGAGGCCTATCGCGCGATCCACCGCAACTGGGATGACCGGGTGACGGCGCTGGCGCGCACGTTGCGCGATGCGCGCGTCGACGTTGTCCTGTCGGACATCCCGTACCTGACGCTCGCCGCCGCCACCGCAGCCGGCATACCGAGCGCCGGGATGTGCTCGCTGAACTGGGCGGAGATCCTCGAACACTACATCGGGCCGCAAGGGGATCCGGGCCTGATCGCCGCTATTCGCAATGCCTACGCCGGTGCCAATTATTTTCTCCAGACGCAGCCCTGCATGCCCATGCGCGGGTTGCCCAACGCGCGACCGATTGGGCCAGTGGCCAACCCCAGGCGCATGCGTCGCAACGAAATCGTCGAGCGCGCCGCTTTGCCCGCCGATGCCTGGATCGTGTTGGTCGGGATGGGCGGCGTGCCCTATGAACTCACGCTCGCCGGCTGGCCATCGCGGGCTCATGGCCGGCCACTGCATTACCTGGTCCCCGATGCCATCGCCGCGACACACCCGAACGCGGTGCCCGTGGGCAGGCTCGGCCTCGAATACTCCGATCTGCTCGCGTCGGTTGATCTCGTCATCACGAAGCCGGGCTACGGCACCTTCGCCGAATCGGCCGTCGCAGGCGTCCCTGTCCTATACGTGGAAAGGCACGACTGGCCAGAAACACGGGCACTGACGGATTGGCTTGATCAAGTCGGTCACTGCGCGGAAATCAGCACCGACGCGTTACGGCTTGGCTCGTTTGCGCCTGAACTGAACGGCTTGCTCGCACGCGGGCGATCCGTGCGGGTGATCCCGAGCGGTAACGTGCAAGGCGCGCAACTGATCCGCGAGTTGCTCGAATAAGATGATGCCATACGCCCATGGCGATGACTTCCTGACTAATAGGATCGGCTCCGTGGACGGATCTGTGACACTGGCAGCACTGCGAAAAACACGATGA
>CAITPF010000043.1 GCA_903894155.1 uncultured beta proteobacterium
AATATACTAAAGAGAAACTTTACCCGGAGACCGCTCCAGAGTGACTGCGCCAGAGTGACCGCTCCAGAGTGACCGCTCCAGAGTGACTGCTCCAGAGTGACTGCGCCAGGGTGACTGCGCCAGGGTGACTGCGCCAGAGCGGCTGCGCGACGCGCTCAGTAGCGCTTGCGAATCACGTAGACGGGCCGGTTCTTGGCTTCCATGTAGATTCGGCCGATGTATTCGCCGAGAACCCCGACGCTGATCAGCTGAAGGCTGCCGATGAACAGGATCGCGACCAGCAAGGACGCGTAGCCTGGAACATCCACGCCATAGATCAGCGTGCGCAGGACAACGATCAGGGCATAGAGCAAGGTGGTCAGGGCACCCAGAATCCCGATATACGACCAGAATTTGAGCGGCGCCGTGCTGAAGCTCGTGAAGCCTTCAATGGCAAAATTCCAGAGCTTCCAGCCGGAGAACTTCGTGGTGCCCCTGGAGCGCGCATTGCGCGTGTAATCGAGCGTGACCGTGCGAAATCCCACCCACGCAAACAGCCCCTTCATGAAACGGTGATGCTCGGGCAACTGCTTGAGCACGTCGACCACGATCCGGTCGATCAGGCGGAAGTCGCCCACGTTTTCGGGCAGGCTGATCGTCGAAAGCCTTTCGTGAAAGTGGTAGAACATCGCAGCGGTCTTGCGCTTGAGAAAACCATCCTGGCTGCGATCGACACGCCGCGCCAGCACGACCTCGGCGCCGGCGGCCCATTCCTCGATCATCCGCGGGATCAGTTCGGGGGGATCCTGCAGATCGGCGTCGAAGGGGATCACCGCATCGCCTGTCGCTTCGTTCAGGCCCGCCGTCAATGCGGATTCCTTGCCGAAATTGCGCGAAAGCTCAATAACATGGAACCTGCGATCCACGCGGGCAACCGCGACAAGTTGAGCGAGCGTGTCGTCCGTGCTGCCGTCGTCGACGCAGATCACCTCGAAGTCATACGCGGACAATTGCGCGAACAGGCCGAGCAGCGCAGCAAGCAGCTCCGCAATCGCCTCGCTCTCGTTGTGGCAAGGCACGACGATCGAGATTTTGCGCCGAACGGCGACAGGAAAATCCTGCAGGGAAACGTGCTGCACGGTGCTCATGGCTTCTATCGGTGACGGGACCATCGGGATCGTCTGCCTATCGTATCGTTAACGTGACGCATTAACGTTTGGTACCGCCTGATGATGGTGCAGTGTACACACTCTCCACCGGGGCACGCACGCAAGATGCCGTAAAAATTGTACCCGTGCGCTGCGGCGTGCCGGGCTTGGGCCTTCTGGTTTTGTGTAAACTTCGCCCAGGGTCAACTCAGAATATCGCTGGGGCAAATTCCGCGCCCGCACGGGCCGCCCGCACACGCGCCGAACATCATGAAACAACTGCTTGAGCGGATCGATTTCCACAACCCGCGCCACCTGGCCAGGCTCACCCTGGCCTTCATTGCCCTGCATACGGTCGCCTGGCTGCTCATGGCGGCCATTAGTCAGCGGGCGCCGCATTGGGACAACATCGAGGAACTCGTCTGGATCCAGTCGCCCGATTGGGGCTACTCGAAGCACCCGCCATTTTCAACGTGGTGGATCTGGCTCTGGGCGCAGGTCTTCGGGCGCAACTTCTGGGCAAGCTATTTCGCCGGCCAGATCAACGTAGCGCTCATGCTGGTGATCGTCTGGCGCATCGCGCTGCTGGTCGTCAGCCCGGCGCGTGCGCTCGCCGCCGTAGTCTTCACGGCCGTGACCTTCTATCACAGCATCAACGGCGTGGTCGCGGACCAGAACACCATCCAGCTCATGCCCGTTGCCCTGCTGCTCTGGATGCTGCTGCTGGGCGTGCGCGAGGGTCGCTGGTGGCAGTGGGCGATCGCGGGGATTGCCGCTGCCGCCTGCCTGCTGACGAAATACAGCGCTGTGATCTGGTTTGCGGTCATGGGGGTCTGGGTCCTGCTCGATCCACGGATGAGGACAGCCCGCGCGTGGGCGGGCATTGCGCTGGGCATTGCCGTTTGCCTGGTCCTGCTGATCCCGCACGCGCTGTGGATGGTGCGCGAGAACTATCCGACCTGGCATTACATGAATTATCAGGTCGGCAATGAGACGCACCACTTCAGCCGACTGCTGCGGTTTGTGCTCAGCCAGGCCTCGCGGATCCTACCGCTGATCGTCACGCTGCTCGCGGTGCGCTGGGCGCTGCGGCGCGAAGC
>CAITPF010000044.1 GCA_903894155.1 uncultured beta proteobacterium
CACCGGGCTCGCCCCCGGCGAGGTCTTCGTTCACCGCAACATCGCCAACGTCATTGTCCATACCGATCTCAATGCGCTGTCGGTCATCCAGTTCGCGATCGACCAGCTCAAGGTCAAGCACATCATCGTGGTCGGGCACTACGGCTGCTCTGGCGTCAATGCAGCGCTCAACCAGTTGCGCGTCGGCCTGGCCGACAACTGGATCCGTCACGTGCGCGACGTCAACGACAAGCACGGCAGCTACCTCGGGCGCCTGACGCTCCCCAAGGAGCGCCTAGACCGGCTGTGCGAACTGAACGTGATCGAACAAGTCGTCAACGTCTGCCAAACCACCAGCGTGCAGGATGCCTGGGCACGCGGGCAACCGCTCACCATCCACGGGTGGGTTTACGGGCTGGAAGACGGCCTGGCGCGCGACATGGGAATCAGCGTCGCGAACCCGGACGAACTCGAGCGGCGCTATGCGGCCGTCATCACTAAAAATTACTAGCCCTGCTGCTGCTTTAGGTCTATAACCGCCAGTCAGAGTGCCCGGATCGTCAACCGGGCCGGGGAGACGACATGTTCAGGATTTTCAAATCTCTCGCAGCGCTCGCGTGCGTCGCGACGTTGCTCGCCTGCGGCGCAAGCCTCGCCCAGCGCGTTGAGGGACCAGCGGGCGGGCCTCGCTACGCGGTCGATCCCTACTGGCCCAAGCGCCTGCCCAATCACTGGATCATCGGCCAGGCCTCGGGCGTGGCGGTCGACTCGGACGACAACATCTGGGTTCTGCAGCGCCCGCGCACGCTGACCGAAGACGAACGCGGCGCGACGCTCAACCCGCAGCGCTCGGATTGCTGTGTCCCCGCCCCCGCCGTGCTCAAGTTCGACCCGCGGGGCAACCTCCTTGCCGCCTGGGGCGGACCAGGCCAGGGCTACGATTGGCCCCGCAACGAACACGGGATCTACGTCGACCCAAAAGGCAACGTCTGGATCGGCGGCAACGACGCCGCGGATCACATGCTGCTCAAGTTCACGGGCGACGGAAAATTTCTGCTGCAAATCGGCAAGCCCGGCAAGAGCCTGGGCAGCAACGCGACCGATCAGTTGGGCCGGCCCGCCCATATGATGCTCGACGCACCTGCCAATGAACTGTATGTCGCCGACGGCTACCTCAATAAGCGTGTCATCGTCTTCGATGCAGACACTGGTGCCTACAAGCGTCACTGGGGCGCCTACGGCCACCGGCCCGAAGATACGCAACTCGCGCGCCACAACCCGACATCGCAGCAATTCGGCAACCCCGTCCACTGCGTGCGCCTCATGAACGACGGGACCGTCTTCGTCTGCGATCGCGACAACAACCGGATCCAGGTGTTTCAAAAGGACGGCAAGTTCGTGCGACAGATCGTCATCGATCCGAAGACGCTGGGCGCAGGCTCCGTCTGGGATATGGTGGCCTCGGTCGACCCGGGCCAGAAATACCTGCTGGTCGCCGATGGTGAAAACAATCGCGTCAACATCCTGCTGCGGGAAACCGGAGAGCGCCTCGGCTCCTTCGGTCGCGCCGGACGCAACGCCGGCGACTTCCACTGGGTGCACAACATCGCAGTGGATTCAAAGGGCAATGTCTATACGACCGAGGTCGACAACGCCAAGCGCGCACAGCGCTTTACGCCCGCACAGTAGCGGTGCGAACGGGATTTTCGCACCAATTTGGTGCGAACTAACTAAGCACTGCACAGACAGCACGCGCCGGTTTACACTCGCACCGGCGCGGTGCCTGTCTCTCGTTTCCGCACTCCTGCGGTGCACCGCAGCGCAGTCAGATCGCAAGTGCATCGGCGGCGACCGCGTGGCAATCGACGCACCCTTCGTTCAACAAACCCTACCCCAGAGGCTCCAGAGTGGATCAACTCAAATCAGGCGTGGACGCACTGTTCATCTTGCTTGGCGCGATCATGATTCTTGCCATGCACGCCGGCTTCGCATTCCTTGAACTCGGCACCGTGCGGGAGAAAAATCAGGTCAACGCGCTCGTCAAGATCCTTGTCGACTTTTCAGTATCGACCATCGCCTATTTCTTCATCGGCTACAGCATCGCGTACGGCGTGAACTTCTGGGCAAGCGCAGATGTGCTCGCCCAGAAAAGCGGCTACGAACTCGTCAAGTTCTTCTTCCTGCTGACGTTTGCTGCGGCAATACCCGCGATCGTCTCGGGCGGCATCGCCGAACGCGCGAAGTTCAATCCGCAACTCGCCGCAACGTTCCTCCTGGTCGGCTTCGTCTACCCCTTATTCGAAGGCATCGTCTGGAATCCCGAACATCCGTTCGGTTTCCAGACCTGGCTGAAGGCCGCCACCGGCGAGGAGTTCCATGACTTCGCCGGATCGGTGGTCGTGCACGCGATGGGCGGCTGGATCGCCCTGCCCGCCGTGCTGCTGCTCGGGGCGCGCCGCGGCCGCTATCGCAAGGACGGCCAGATCGCGGCGCATCCGCCTTCCAGCGTGCCTTTTCTTGCCCTTGGCGCCTGGATTCTCACTGTCGGGTGGTTCGGCTTTAACGTCATGAGTGCGCAGACGATCGACAAGATCAGCGGCCTGGTTGCGATGAACTCGCTGATGGCCATGGTCGGCGGCACCTTGTCGGGCTGGTTCTTCGGCAAGAACGACGCGGGCTTCAGCTACAACGGGCCGCTCGCGGGCCTCGTGGCGGTATGCGCAGGCTCCGACCTGATGCACCCGGTCGGGGCGCTCATCGTCGGCCTGGTGGCCGGTGCGATGTTCGTCATCGTATTTACGAAGGAACAGAACCGCTGGAAGATCGACGACGTGCTCGGTGTCTGGCCCCTGCACGGCCTGTGCGGCGTTTGGGGCGGCATCGCCGCCGGCATCTTTGGCCAGAAGGCCCTCGGTGGCCTGGGCGGCGTGAGCCTGACGGCGCAATTGGCAGGCACCGGGCTTGGCGTGGCGATCGCCCTGGTAGGCGGCACCGTTGTCTACGCCGCAATCCGCGCCGCAGTTGGGCTTCGCATGGACCCCGAGGACGAACACGCCGGCGCCGACCTCAGTATCCACCACGTATCGGCCACGCCGGAAACCGAAAGCTCCTGGTGATCGCCCGCGCGGGGCCCGTGCCAATCGGCGCCGGCCCCGTTCGAACCTTGCGCCAGCCAGACCGCTCGCTTCCATTGGCGTGGCGCTGGCGGTTCATTCATGAGAACGCGCAGCCGATCTCTACCCAGTCCTGAGCAAAGCGGCAAATTCACGCATGCTGTGCACGCGCTCGATCGTCAATACCGCGTCGATCAGCCGCGACGACTTTTCCGGCCCGAGTATCGGTTCGACCAGATCACGTGCCTTGGCCACGACCTCAGCGCGAGTCATCGGGTTGCGCGGTGTCCCGCGCACTGCCTCGACCCGCTCGGAAAGCATCGTCCCGTCATCGAGCGTCACTTCAACGATGGCAACGCGGACCGGCAGGTACTTGCTCAGTGCGTCATCGGCGCGCAATTCGACCTTTGACCGCTCGCGCAACACTTGCGGATCTTTCATGCGCGCCACATCGTGGGCTGCGGCAAACGACGCCGTCTTGTCCAACAGCATCACGGCCACCATGTGCTGGAGGCAGACGTCCGGCATGTCGCGATTATCTACGACGCGCGCCGCATCCGGGCCAAGGCGCACCACCACCCGCTGG
>CAITPF010000045.1 GCA_903894155.1 uncultured beta proteobacterium
CTGGAAAAATCCCGTCGCAACGAGATCAATACGATCGGCAGATCCATGCGCGACGTGTTTCCGGGGGCGATCATGGAGTTTGCGCGGCTCGAGGCCAAGGTGCACGACGTCTTTGACACCGGGCAGCCGTTGCAAGGCGAAAAGCTGACCTATAGAGCACCCGGAATCGCTGCACGCATTTACTACTACACGATCGTTCCGGTCAAATCCGGCGATGTCGTGCAGCAGGCGATGTTGGTGATGGATGACATCACCGAGAAAGTCCACTTGAGCGAAAAGGTTCGCATGGCCGAGCGTCACCTGGCAAGTGTCGTTGAAAGCGCCAACGATCTTGTCGTTTCGACGGATCACCGGGGCGGCATTGTCAGCTGGAACCTGGCCGCAGAGAGGATATCGGGCTATCGGGCCGAAGAAGTCCAGGGGTGGGCGCTGACCGATTTGTGCGAGCCGGCCCAGCGCAAGGACATGTCCGCCGTGGTGCGACGGCTGGCTGCGGGCGATGTCGTGAAGTTTTTGGAGCTGAACCTTGCGGCAAGGGACGGATCGCTCATTCCGGTGGACTGGTCGTTCTCACCCATTCGTGATGATGAGGCGAAGTTCAGTGGCATCGTCGCCGTCGGCCGTGATCTTTCAGAGCGGCGGGCATTTGAAAAACACATCTTCCAGAGCGAAAAGCTCGCCGCCCTCGGCGTAATGGCGGGCGGGATCGCGCATGAGCTGCGCAACCCCATGTCGGTCAGCTATTCCGCCGTCCAGTTCCTGCTCAATCCTGCGATCGAACCGGGGTTTCAGCAGGATTGCGTCAAGAAAATCATGCAGGGGATTGAGCAGGCCTCGAGCATCATCGAAAATCTCCTGCGTTTCGCGCGTCCTTCCCCAAGTGACCGGATGGCGCTGATCGACCTGCAAGCGCTTGTTCACGATACGGTTTCCGTGCTGATGCCTCAGGCAAAGTTGCACAAGATCCGGATGCGCGAGGATTATCCCGAGACGGTTCAGCCGATATTTGGAAACGGTAATTTGCTTCAGCAGGTTGTCATGAACCTGATCTTGAATGCATTCCGCGCGACAACCCCCGGCGGCGAAGTGCTGGTGATCCTGCACTTCGAGCAAGCTGAGGCTGTGCTCCAGGTATGCGACACGGGCTGCGGCATTCCCCCTGGCCACCTACCAAAAATATTCGATCCTTTTTTTACGACGCAACCGGTCGGCCAGGGCACAGGCCTTGGGTTGTCGATCTGTCACACCATCATCAAGCAGCATGGCGGAAGCATCAGCGTAGAGAGCACCGAGGGATCGGGAAGCACCTTCACGATCCGACTGCCTGTCTCGGCGGAGTCCAAGGTGACGTCGCGATGACAAGACCCCGACAGGTGCTGGTGATCGACGATGAACCGGACGTCTGCTGGGCATTGGAAAGCCTGCTCGAACGCCACGGGTACACCGTCGTGACAATGGACAATGGCGCCGATGCATTGCGTTGGCTCAATTCCGCCCGCAAGCCCTGCGACCTGATCCTGGTGGATGCAAAACTCACCGATATCGACGGAGTGGATCTGGCCAGGCGCATCCGCACCGAAACATCCTGTCGCGCTCCAATGATCATGGTGTCTGGCTTCTTCTACCGCGACGATGGCATCGTGCAGGAAACCTTGCGCGCGGGGTTCATCCAGGCGTTCGTGACCAAGCCTTTTCGTCACGACGAGATGATCGACACGATTAATGCAGTCCTGTCTCCCTGAGTGCGCTCCACAGGAAGACGCCTCGCTCGCGGGCCAGGTTACCGTTACGGTGTTGTTGCCGTTCCAGACCTCGACGCGGATCGCCTGCGGCTCAGCCTGCGGCGAGATCGGTGCAGAATTGACTGACGATGACAATGTCAGCGAGGACGACTCCGATTCCGGATGCAGCGTCACCGGAAGAAAGGCCGGCTTCGAATGCAGCCCTTGCGACTCATGCTCGCGTAACCAGCGATGCACAATGTTCGCGTTGACCTGGTGGCACATGGCGACGCCTGCAATTGAGGCGCGGTCATCGCCGCATTCCTGAATGATCTGGGATTTGAACTCTTCGCTGTAATAGCGGCGCGTTTGGCGCGGGGTTGGGTTTAACGGGTTAGCCATGATGTGCACGAGTTAGCTCGTGCACACTATCCCTTGCCTCAGAAACGGATTCAATATGTGTTCGCCGGACGC
>CAITPF010000046.1 GCA_903894155.1 uncultured beta proteobacterium
AATCGTGCGCCCGCCGACGTTGATATTTGAGTTGCTGACCGCGTTGACGAGTTGGGGCAGGGTGATGTCGTAGCCCTCGAGCTTTTGCAGGTCGGCCTCAACCTGGTATTCGCGCGTGGTGCCGCCCCAGGTCACGACCTGCGCGACGCCCGGCACCGAGAGCATGCGGCGCGTGATGACCCAATCCTGGATGGCGCGCAGGTTGCTCAAGCCGTAGTGCACGGGCCCGACCACCTGATAGCGGTAGATCTCGCCGACCAGGCTCGAGGCCTGGATCTGCGCCTGGACGCTGTTGGGCAGGCTCACACGCTGCTGAAGGCTTAGCGCTGCCTGGGTGTAGGCGAAGTAGTAGTCAATGCCGTACTTGAACGTGACACGGACGAACGACAGGCCATAGAACGAAGTCGAGCGGATGATGTCCACGCCCGGCGTGGTTGCCAGGCCGATTTCCATCGGGCGGGTGTAGTACATCTCCATTTCTTCGGCGGACAACCCGGGGACCTGCGCGGTGATTTCCAGAATCACCGGCGCGGGGTTGGGATAGGCCTCGACGTTGAGCTTGAAGAACGCCGCGATTCCGCCGACCATGAACGCCAACAACGCCAGCAGGACAATTGGCCTGCGGATCAGGGCGAAGGAGATGATGCCTCTTAACACATGGACCCTTTATGCAATTTGTTGGCGCCGGACGCCGCCCAGGGGAACTAGCGAGCCTGGAGCAAAATGGCGTTTGACAGGAAAATGGCCCCGTCTCCAGCGACTTTCTCGTCGTCGGATAACCCTTCAAGTATTTGCACAAAGCCGTTTTGCTCCATGCCCACCTTGAGTGGTCTGCGGGTAAATTGGCGCCCGTCTGTCGTCACAAAGGCGGTCATCGTGCCGTCGCCCTCGCGCACGATGCCGTTCGGGGATATCGAGGCCGACATGACGGGCGGACTGATATCGAATACAAAGGTGGCCAGCATCTGTTGCTGTAATTCGCCTTCCGGATCCTGAACCTCGGTGCGCACCGGAACCCGCCGGGTTGGGATATCCACTGAGGCACCGATATTGACGATCTCGGCCTTGTAGGTCTTGCCCGGCATTGCCGTGATCGAGATCTTCGCGGGCAACCCGAGCTTGAGCCTGGGCGCGTCATATTCCGTCACGTTGGCAATGACCCATTTTGCGGTGGTATCGGCCACGGCGACCGGCGCGGGCGTGCTGCCGGCCTGAACGAGCATCCCGGGGGCGGCATTGCGCGCGACGACCTTTCCGTTGATCGGACTGAGCACGGTCATTTCGCCGCTGACTTTGCGCGAGGCGATGACCTTGTCCATCTCCGCATCGGTTTTGCCGAAGATCCGAACCGCGTCGCGTGCTGCCTGGTAGGCGCCTTCAGCCGATTGCTGGTCCGACAGCGCCTGATCCAGGTCTTTTTGCGAAGCGGCCTGAATCTCGACCATCTTGCGCGCGCGCTCGAGGTTGCGCGTCGCAAGCGAGCGAACACCGGCCGAGGCGATCAGCGCGGAAATCGCCTGGACGAGATCGGGGCTGTCCACGGTATAGAGCGCCTGGCCCTTCTTCACGGAATCGCCTGCGCGCACCGCGACCTGACGGATGCGGCCCGCGTAGTTCGAAAGCACTTGAACCGTGGTGTCCTGGTTGAAATCGACATACCCGACGGCAGACCGCTGCGCGATGAACGCTCGCAACAGCACGGGCTCGACGTGGACTTGTCGCGCCTGCTCCTCGGTGATGGTGATCGAGTTGTTCGATGCGGATTGGGACTGTTGAGCCTGTTCCGTCGCCTTTTCGGGGTTTCCGCTCATCAGCAGATAGCCCCCGAAAATGGCCGCGACCGCGACAAGCGCCAGCACGAGTGTTTTTTTGTTCAGCATGCGTGATCTCACCAACGGGCTTACGCCATTCTTACTGCTGGCGGATTCTACCGACGGTCACGCTGGATTTACATGCTGAAACAATTACGGTTTGGTAAGGTTGTCGACTGCGCGCAGGGGCGGCTCAGCCGCAAGTACAGGCTGGGCGTACGCCTCAGGGCAATCGACCACTATGCGATCAGAGAATTACCGTTTGGTAAGGTTGTGGAATGCGCGGCTGGAAGGGTCAGCCTCACGCGCAAACCGGGTTGCGCATCCTCAAGCGCGAGGCTGCCGCCGTGCAACTGCGTAAAGGCGGCCACGATCGACAAGCCCAGACCGTTTCCGCGTTTGGTCCTGTCAAGACGGTAGAAGTGCGCGAGCACGTTGTCGCGTTCCTGCGGGGGGATTCCGGGGCCATTATCTTGTACGACGAGCGATACCTGCCCGTCGCGCTCGTGCGCGCTCACGGAGATTTTCGCAGGGCTGCCAGCGTACTTGAGCGCGTTGTCGAGCAGGTTGGCGAGGATTCCGGCGATCAGGTCCCGGTCGCCCGCCACGGTCGGATCGCCGTCGATTTTGACGGCAATGCTCACGCCCTCGGCTTCGGCGGCAGCGTCGTACAGTTCGAGCAAGTTATTAATGACCTCGGCGAGCGCAACGGGTTCAAAGGGTTGTCGTCGTGCACCTGACTCGGCTTCAGCGATCTGGAGCAGCTTTTCGAGCACGACGATCAGCCCGTCGATTTCCTCGATCGCGAAATGGCTTGCCGCCTCGAGCTTGCGGATATTCGGGTCGTGCCGTAACGCCTCCTCGAGGTGACCACGGATCAGCCCAAGGGGCGTGCGCAGGTTGTGCGCGATCGTATTGGATACATGGCGCACACCCTCCATCAGGTGCTGGATCCGGTCAAGCATCCTGTTGATGTCGGCGCCCAGTCGGTCGAATTCGTCGCGGTTGCCCGACAGTGCTATCCGTCTGCTGAGGTTGCCGGCCTCGATGTCGAGTGTGGCCTGCCGGATGGCCCAGATGCGCTTCTCGAGCTGATTCCTGAACACCAGCGTGCCACCCACGGCCAATAGCGCGGCGAGCATGGCACCGATGATGACCGCGCGGCCAATCAGGACCCGCACTTCGTTCAGGTCTTGCATATCGCGCCCGACGATCAGGGTTGCGCCGCCGGGTAGTTGGTGCAGAAGCACGCGGCTTGGCGACTTCCCGCCGCCGCGCGAGACATCACGGTCCAGAATTTGATCCGCGGGCATGCTTACTTCCATCCAGCGGGAGATGTTGCCGGCAATCTTTTTGCCGTTTGCATCGGTCAGCAGGAGAATTTCCGTATCCGAATCGACGCCATCGGTCAGTGTGGATTCGATGCGCCTTGCGACCGCGTCCAACCCCCGGTTTGCGGCGTCCTCGGTCATGCTTGCCGATACCGAGACTATTTTTGTGTCCGCGTTTCTCGCCATGACGCCGACAGTCGCAAAATAAAAAGCCATCGAGAACACGGCCACCGACCCGATCACGAGCGCGCCGCAAATGACCGCAAGCCGGAACGCAACCGAACGCCAGATCTTATCCATCGATCCCAAGCCGAAAGCCCACGCCGCGAATCGTATGTAACAGCGGCAGATCGTGCCCCTTGTCGATCTTGTTTCGCAACCGGCTGATCTGGACGTCGATCACGTTGGTGCCCGGGTCGAAGTGAATATCCCAGACGGATTCGAGCAGCATGGTGCGCGTCACGATCTGATTCTGATTGCGTACGAGATACTCGAGCAGGCGAAATTCCCGTGGCTGAAGCGTGATGGGAAGACCCGCGCGTTCGGCTCGCCGGGTGCGCAAGTCCAGCGTCAGATCGGCGATTCGCAATACACGCGTGTCCGCAACCGGGTTGCCGCGGCGCATCAGCGCTTCGATCCGCGCGAGCAGTTCGGGGAACGCAAAGGGTTTGGTCAGGTAATCATCTCCGCCTTCGCGCAAGCCCCGCACACGCTCATCGAGGCTGGCAAGCGCACTCAGGACCAGGATAGGCGTCTTGAGCCCGGCTTCGCGCAGCGTTTTGACGATTTCCAGCCCTTCCTGCTCGTCGGGCAGCATGCGATCGATAATCATGAGGTCGCATGCATCGGCATACGCGGACTTCAGCCCCGCTTGCGCGGTATCGCAATGCCGGACTTCATAGCCATTTTCGGCAAGGCCCGCCATCAGGTATCGCGCCATGTCTGCTTCGTCTTCGATGAGGAGGATGCGCATGGGTCAGGCCAATGGTGTCATCTGGACCAGTGGAGGGCGACTCCGGGATTCCGATCCCGAAGTCGACGCCGATCAGTGGTCAGGCCGGGGCAAACATCGGAACGGGCGGACCATCTTTGTCGGTTGGCTTGAATGTTACACGGACTTTCTGTCCGATCCGAACCGACGCAAGGTCGCAATCAACGATCTGGGTCATCATCGTCACGTCCTCGTCCAGCGTCACGTAGGCGATGCAATACGGATTGGGATTGCCGCGCTGCATGACGCTGAGCGTATAGATGGTGCCGTTGCCGGAAGCTTGCTTCCATTCGGTTTCCCCAAAACAGAATGGGCAAAGCGTGCGGGGGTAATAATGGGTCTTACCGCAGGATTTGCAGAACTTGAGCATCAACTTGCCCGCGCGCGTGCCTTCCCAGAAAGGCTCCGTGCCGGGTTCAATCGTGGGGGCCGGGTAGACGTTCGGTGTATAGATCATCGTCATGATTAAACTCGCTCGAGAATCAGGGTGCTGCTGGCGTGGCGCGCTCCCAGGAAGCCGCCTGTCCCGTGGGCCAGGGCGATGTCGCAGTTCTTGACCTGCACGGCGGGGTGCGCCTCGCCGCGCAACTGGCGCACGGCTTCGATGACCTTGGTCATGCCGCCGCGGTTGGCCGGGTGGTTGTTGCACAGGCCACCACCGTCCGTGTTGAAAGGCAGCTTGCCCACGCCCGAGATCAGGTTGCCGTCGGAAACGAATTTGCCGCCTTCGCCCTTGGCGCAGAACCCGAGGTCCTCGAGTTGCATGATCACGGTAATGGTGAAGCTGTCGTAAATCGACGCATACTTGATGTCGGCATGGGTCACGCCGGCTTCCTCGAAGGCGCGTGCGCCCGAGAACCGCCCAGCGGAATAGGACAGGTCGACCTTGCCGCCGTTCAGGCCTTTGACGGCTTCGGCTGCGCCGCGAACTTTGACGAGCGGGCGCTTAAGCGATTTTGCGACATCGGGGTGCGCGACGATCAGCGCGCCGCCGCCGTCGCTGACCACGCAGCAGTCGAGCTTGTGCAGCGGCGTGGACACCATCGGGGAGTTGACTACGTCTTCGACCGTGACAACGTCGCGCAGCATGGCGTGCGGGTTGTGCTGGGCGTGATGCGAAGCGGCGACCTTGACCCACGCGAGCTGCTCGGCGGTGGTGCCGTATTCGTACATGTGGCGGGCGGCCACCATGGCGTAGCTATTGACCGTGACCGATCCGAAGGGAGCCTCGAAGGGCGCATCGGGCAAATCAGTTCCCCAGTTGCGTGGCACCAGACCGGATGAACCGGCCGAGCGCGGGCGTCCGGCCAGGGTGATGAGCGCGATGCGGCACTTGCCCGCGGCGATCGCCTGCGCGGCGTGCGCAACGTGGATGATGTAGGAGGAGCCGCCCGTCTCGGTGGAGTCGACGTGGCGCAGGCGCGACAGGCCCATGTAGTCGGCCATATTGAGCATGCCCAGCCCCGGGGCGTCGCCGCCGCAGAAATAGCCGTCGATGTCGCTGTGCGACAGGCC
>CAITPF010000047.1 GCA_903894155.1 uncultured beta proteobacterium
GAAAGCAGGCACGGCCATGCGGGCAAGGAAAGCAGATACGTTTGTGCGGGCAAGGAAAGGAGCATCCCTACTTGCTGGGTGCGCGGTTTGCATCGATTGCCCTCGTCTGGTGACAGCGACAGAGCCAGATCACGAGCGCGTTGCCCTCGTTTGGTGCGCACCACGATTCCGCGCACCGTCAGGGTGCGCATCTCGTGCCCTGGCGCTCCGCGTCCACACGGTTTGCGGCGAGACTTCCTGGCACGATATTTGCGCTTCCCCTACGAGATGCGTTATACCGGACGCAGCGTTTCAATCCCAACCTAGCGTTCATCGATGCAGCCAGACGAACACGTGCCGTTTCAGCAGGACATTGCCGAAGCGCAGCCCAACCCGTCGCACGCGTCGTGGACCGCATCGCTGGATCTCGCGTTTGAGCGGGATCTGCGCGGGCGGGATGACGCCGCCGCTTCACTGCGTCATGCGACCCGGCTTGTGCATCGCCATGAAGGTCCGCTGCGTATCCAGAAGGCGCTTTATCCTGAGGGTGCCTCGCCTTGCCACGCGGTGATCGTCCACCCGCCCGGCGGCATCGCCGGCGGCGATCGACTCGATATCCAAATCGGTTGCCGCGAAGGCAGCCACGGCCTCGTCACGACACCTTCAGCTGCAAAATGGTATGGATCGGCACCGGAAAGCCCCGCTTGCCAGTCGGTGAACGTTGTACTGGACGGTGCACTCGAGTGGCTTCCCCAGGAGACGATCGTTTTCAATCGCGCCGAAGTGCGCTCCGATATCCTGGTGCACGCCAGTTCGCAGGGCTGCATGATCGGCTGGGATCACCTGATCTTCGGTCGTCGTGCCTCCGGCGAGTCCTTCGAGCAGGGAAGCTTTCGCCAGTCCCTGCGCATTGCGATCGACGGGCGTATCGCCTGGCATGATCGCCTCGCGCTGCAAGGCAGCGATCCCCTGTTCGCTTCGCCCATCGGTTTGCGTGGCCACCATGCGTTTGCCACGGTGTGGGCCCTGTTGCCAGCATCAGCGCGCTGGTCGGAGCCCACTCTGGAAGCACTGCGGGCCGATTCGCCCGGGATCGCCTGGACTGTATTGCACGACAGATTGCTGGTGGGCCGCATTCTCGCGAGCCCGCTCGAACTCAAGCCGATGATGATGCGGGCATGGAGCTTGCTGCGCCCGCATGTCGTCGGCAAGCCTGCCGTGGCCCCGCGATTGTGGGCAACCTGACTCTGAAGGAGAGCACATGGATTTGACGCCGAGAGAAAAGGATAAGCTGCTGATCTTTACCGCAGCGCTGCTGGCCGAGCGCAGACGCGCACGCGGTCTGAAGCTGAATGTGCCGGAGGCGATCGCGCTCATCACGGCCGAAATCATGGAAGGCGCGCGCGACGGCAAGACCGTGGCACAACTCATGAGCGACGGACGTCACGTTCTGGCGCGTGACGACGTCATGGAGGGCGTTCCGGAGATGATTCCCGATATCCAGGTCGAGGCCACCTTCCCGGACGGTACCAAGCTTGTCACCGTGCACCAACCTATCCAGTGAGGACTCGCCATGAATGAACTTCCGATGATCCCCGGCGAGATGATGGTGCAGGCCGGCGAGATTGAAATCAACGCGGGTCGCGTCGTGTGCAAAGTGACCGTTGCCAATACGGGCGACCGCCCCGTGCAGATCGGCTCGCACTACCACTTCGCGGAAACGAACGCGGCGCTCGTGTTTGATCGTGAGGCCGCGCGTGGCTTCAGGCTCAACATCCCCGCTGGCACCGCCGTGCGCTTCGAGCCAGGTCAGGAGCGCGAGGTCGAACTCGTGGCGCTGGCCGGTGACCGTATTGTCTATGGCTTCACTGGAGCCGTCATGGGAGGGCTCGACAAATGAAGATTTCCCGGCAGGCTTATGCCGAAATGTTCGGCCCGACCACGGGTGACCGGATCCGTCTGGCGGATACCGCCCTTGTCGCGATGGTCGAGAAGGATTTCACGATCTATGGCGAGGAGGTCAAGTTCGGCGGCGGCAAGGTGATTCGCGATGGCATGGGCCAATCCCAGCGCATGAGCAAGGATTGCGTCGATACCGTCATCACCAATGCGCTCATCATCGACTGGTGGGGCATCGTCAAGGCGGACATCGGGATCAAGGGTGGACGCATCAGCGGGATCGGCAAGGCCGGAAACCCCGACATCCAGCCTGGCGTCACGATCGTCGTCGGGCCGGCGACCGAGGTGATCGCGGCCGAGGGCATGATCGTGACTGCGGGCGGAATCGACAGCCACATTCACCTGATCTGCCCGCAGCAGATCGAAGAGGCGCTGGCCTCCGGCGTCACCACGATGATTGGCGGCGGCACGGGCCCCGCCACGGGGACGTTCGCCACGACGGTGACGCCCGGGCCCTGGCACCTGGCGCGCATGCTGCAGGCGATGGAGTCCTATCCAATCAATATCGGGTTGCTGGGCAAGGGCAACGTGTCGCTGCCCGGGCCGCTCACCGAACAGATCGAAGCCGGTGCCGTGGGGCTCAAGTTGCATGAGGATTGGGGCAGCACACCTGCTGCAATCGACAATTGCCTGACCGTGGCCGACCAGACCGATACGCAGGTGGCGATCCACACCGACACGCTCAATGAGTCGGGGTTTGTCGAGGCGACGCTGGCCGCGATCAAGGGCCGCGTCATCCACACGTATCACACCGAAGGCGCTGGTGGCGGGCACGCGCCCGACATCATCCGCGTGTGCGGCGAATCCAACGTACTGCCGTCGTCGACCAATCCGACGCGCCCGTACACCGTCAATACGCTGGACGAGCATCTGGATATGCTCATGGTGTGCCACCATCTCGACGCTGCGATCGCGGAGGACATCGCCTTCGCCGAGAGCCGCATTCGTCGCGAGACCATCGCCGCCGAGGATATCCTCCACGATATCGGCGCCTTTTCGATGATTTCGTCCGATAGCCAGGCGATGGGGCGTGTCGGCGAGGTGATCATTCGCACCTGGCAGACGGCGCACAAGATGCGCGAGCAACGCGGCTCTCTCAGCGAGCCCGGGTTCTCGGATCCATCCACCAGCGACAACGCGCGCATTAAGCGCTACGTGGCCAAGTACACCATCAACCCGGCCATTACCCATGGGATGTCGCACGAAATCGGGTCGCTCGAGGTGGGCAAATTTGCTGACCTCGTACTTTGGCGGCCGGCATTCTTCGGCGTCAAGCCTTCGACCGTGCTCAAGGGCGGAATGATCGCGATGGCTGCGATGGGTGACCCCAATGCGTCGATCCCGACGCCGCAGCCTGTCCATTTCAGGCCGCAATTCGGCGCTGCGCAGAGCGCGATCGGCTCGAGTTGCATCACGTTCCTGTCGGAAGCGGCGATTCGTCTCGGGCTGCCCGATCGTCTGGGGCTTGCGCGTCACGTGTCCCCCGTGCATGGCATGCGCAGTCTCTCGAAGGCGGACATGAAGCACAACGCTGCCACACCCAGGATCACGGTGAGCCCCGAGAATTACAAGGTCTACGCCGATGGGGTGCTGCTCGACTGTCCGCCGGCAAAGGTGTTGCCGATGGCGCAGCGGTATTTCCTGTTCTAGAAAAGGGTAGGCAGCGAGATGGCGATCATGCTTAACACCAGGCGCGCGTCGCACGAGGCGACCGGTGCGGACGATGCCGGCGCCTGGCCTGTGCCGTGGCCTGTGCTTTCGTTGACTTGCGGCGAGCGCCAGCGCTCGCGGCTGGCCGCAATGCTTGCGGACGGCCGCGCGGTGGCGGTCATCCTGCCGCGCGGCGAGACCATGCACCATGGCGACATCCTCTGTGGCGAGGCGGGTGAAAGGGTTGAAGTTCGCGCGGGTGATGAGGATTTACTGTGCATGCGCGCGCAAAGCCCTCTGCAACTCATGCGCATCGTCTATCACCTGGCCAACCGCCACGTGCGTGCAATGCTGCGCGAGGATGCGGCGTACATCGAGCCCGATCCGGTCCTCGCCGACATGGTCCTGCACCTGGGCGGAACCGTCGAACGCGTGCGTGAACCCTTTATCCCGGAAGGCGGCGCCTATACAGGCGCCCATGCCGGACATCACCACCACCATCATGCCGACGAGTGTGCGGATGTGGTCCGCGACGAGGCAATGGGTGCCCTGGGGGAACAGCTTTCAATTGCCGCGCATGCCCGCAACAAATCCTGATCCGCTGCTCGCCGCGCTTCACCTGGCGAGTCCGGCGCTGCCAGTGGGCGGATTCGCCTATTCGCAGGGGCTGGAGCAAGCCGTCGAGGACGGCTGGATCACGGGCATGGAAAGCGCCTTCGTCTGGATCCGGGACGCGATGGTGCTTGGCCTCGCACGCCAGGAGTTGCCGCTCTGGCTGGATTGCCACGGGGCAACCGTGCGCCGCGATTGGGTTGCGGTCCGGGAGATCAACGACCGGATGCTGGCCTTGCGGGAGACGGCGGAGTTCCGGCTCGAGTCGATCCAGATGGGCCATTCGATGGCGAGGCTCTTCGGGCAGTGGCCAGGGGGCGCGGCGCTGCTTGCGCTTGACGATGTGAAGTGGGTGTATCCAGCCGCGAACGCCGCGCTGGCCGCGATTTCCGGGGTAGATGCGCGCATGGCGCTGACGGCCTACCTCTGGGCATGGGTCGAGAACCAGGCGCTCGCTGCGGTCAAGATCGTGCCGCTCGGCCAGGTGGACGGCCAGGCCCTCCTGCACCGACTGAAGGCCGAGATCGCCCGCGCCATTACGGTCGCCAGCAACATCAGGCCCGATGAAGCAGGTTCCGCTGCGCTTGGGTTGTCCATTGCCAGTTGCCGGCACGAGTCGCAGTACAGTCGCCTGTTCAGGAGCTAGGCGTCCTGACCATGGACGCAGGCGATGCAGGTACACCATCATCATGATTTAAACGAAGGAACAACATGCAAACATCTGACCCCTTGCGCGTGGGCATCGGCGGCCCGGTGGGTTCGGGCAAGACCACGCTGGTCGAAATGCTGTGCAAGCGCATGCGCGACCAGTACAAACTGGCCGTGGTGACCAACGACATCTACACCAAAGAGGACGAACGGTTGCTTGTTGCCGCCGAGGCCCTAACGGCTGACCGCATCATGGGCGTGGAAACGGGCGGCTGCCCGCATACCGCCATCCGCGAGGATGCCTCGATCAATCTCGAGGCCATCGATCGCATGCAGCAGCGGTTTCCGGATCTTGAACTCATCTTCATCGAATCCGGCGGCGACAATCTGGCGGCCACGTTCAGCCCCGATCTGTCGGATCTGACGATCTACGTGATCGATGTGGCGGGCGGCGAAAAAATCCCGCGCAAGGGTGGGCCGGGAATCACCCGCAGCGACTTGCTCGTCATCAACAAGATCGATCTGGCACCCTATGTCGGCGCCGACCTCGATATCATGCGGCACGACACGGCCCGCATGCGCGGCGAGCGCCCCTGGGTGATGACCAACCTCAAGACCGGCGTTGGGCTGGACGAGGTGATCCGGTTTATCGAAAAGGCCGGGTGCCTGCGTAACGGTTAGAGGGGTTGCCTGCGCACGGGTTAGACGGATTGCCTGCGGATCGCATGGATCCAGCCGGCGTCGACCCACTCTGCCAGGGCGTCGGTCGCGTCTTGCGATAACTTGCGCGCGGCGGTGCCGTCGGCCGCGAGTTCGCGCGCATCGGCAAGCGCACGTAGTCCTGGCTCTGCGCGCACAGGGGCGACTTCGCCGTTGATGAAAAGTTGTGTGCCGCGGTAGAGCATGCGCGTGCGGCGGTCGAGCACCCAATGTGTCGGCAGGGCGTGCTCCTCGTCATCGGCGGCCTGTGCGTCGCCGTGATCAAACACGGCGAGCTGGTTCGGCTCGGTCAGCCAGCAACCCAGGAATCGCGTCGCAAGCGCCTCGTCGAAACGAATTCGGGCGACCGATTGCAGCGCCGCAGCGGCAAGGCGATCGGGGATCTGCGCAGGGTGCGCCGTCGCGGGCTGGCCGGGATCCTTGTAGAGACCGTTGAGCGTCGGGCCGGGTAAAGGGGGCTCGCCGTAAGGCCCGCTCACGCCGCCTGCACGTGCCGTCACCTGGTCGGCGGCAGCCTCGAGCATGCCGCGCGCAAGGCTCGCAGTGTCCGGGACGCGAAAGCCAATCGAAATCGTCATGCAGTCGCCGAGTGCGATCCCGTCGTGCGCGCACTGGGGCGGCAAGTACAGCATATCGCCTGGCTCAAGGTCGAACTCCTGCTCGGGCTCGAAATTGCGCAGTATTTTCAGCGCTAGCCCCTCAATCAGGTCAAGGCGCTTTTGCTGCCCGAAACGCCAGCGGCGCCGGCCGTGCGCCTGCAGCAGAAATACGTCGTAACTGTCGAAGTGCGGGCCCACGCCGCCGCCGTCGGTTGCGACGCTGATCATCAGGTCGTCGAGCCGGGCATCGGGGATAAAGCGAAACTGGTTCATCAGCGCGGCAGCGCTATCGTCGTGAATGTCCACGCTTTGCACGAGCACCGTCCAGTCGGGCTTGGCAGGCGAGGGGAGTCGGGCAAAGGGCCCTCGCTGCATATGCCATTGCCCCTGCTCCTGCCAGACGAGCCGCGATTCGACATCGTCGCGACGCGACATCTTCTTGACTGCCGCGACCGAGAGCGGCGGCCGGAATCCCGGGATCGCCTGGCGCACCAGAAGCGGCTTGCGCTGCCAATGGGTTTTCATGAACTGCGCGGGCGTCAACCCGCCGAGCAGGGTGAGTGGGGTATCTGGATTCATGACCATTGCCTACTTCAGAAGGTTCTTGAGCTGGTAGAGCGCGTCGAGCGCCTCGCGCGGACTGAGAGTATCGGGGTCGAGTTCGCTCAACGCGTCTCGCAGGCCCATGAGCGCGGCAGATTCCTCGGCAGCAACTTGCGCGGCGCTATCAGCCCCACTCGACTCGCCGAACAATCCGAGCTGGGGCGTAGGTGCACCCTGCGCCTCGAGCCGTTCGAGTTCCCGCGTCGCATGGCGAATCACGGCGCCCGGGATGCCGGCACGCTGGGCTACCTGGATTCCGTAACTGCGGCTCGCCGGGCCGTCGCGCACTTCATGCAGGAAGACAATCCCGGCGGGCGATTCGGCAGCTGCCAGGTGGACGTTGGCGGCAGTCGACTGCTCGCTGGGCAGCCGGGTCAGCTCAAAGTAGTGCGTGGCAAACAGCGTGAGCGCGCGATTGTGCGTGAGCAGGCGAAGGGCGATCGCCCAGGCGAGCGCCAGACCGTCGTAGGTCGAGGTGCCGCGGCCGATCTCGTCCATGAGCACGAGACTGTGCGTCGTGCTTGCGGCGAGGATTGCCGAGGCCTCTGTCATTTCCATCATGAAGGTCGAACGCCCGCCCGCCAGGTCGTCTGCAGCACCGATTCGTGTGAAGATCCGGTCCAGCGGCCCGATGCGCGCGGCCCGCGCCGGCACGAAGCTGCCTGCGCGCGCGAGCAGTGCAATCAGGGCCACCTGCCGCATGTAGGTCGATTTGCCGCCCATATTGGGGCCGGTGACCACGAGCATTGCCCGTTGCGCGTTAAGCAGGCAGCTATTGGGCGTAAACCGTTCAATCGTGCGCTCGACCACCGGGTGCCTGCCGGCATCGATGTCGATGCCCGGGCGCTCGTCCAGATCCGGGGCGACCCACTCGTGCTGCTCGGCGTGGTGTGCCAGCGCCGCGATCGCGTCGAGTTCGGCGCACGCCGCTGCGCACGCGGCCAGCCGGGGCACCATCGGTGCGAGCTGATCCAGCAGTTGTTCGAACAGCCACTTTTCGCGCGCGAGTGCGCGGTCCTGGGCGGAAAGCACTTTGTCTTCCCAGGACTTCAGCTCGGGCGTGATGTAGCGCTCGGCGTTCTTGAGCGTCTGCCGGCGGCGGTAGTCTTCAGGCACCTTGTCGGCCTGCGCCCGGCCGACTTCGATGAAAAACCCGTGCACGCGGTTGAATTCGACGCGCAGCGTATTGATCCCGGTGCGCTGGCGCTCGCGCGCCTCGAGTTGCATCAGGAATGTGCCGTTGTCGGTCGAAATATCCCGAAGTTCATCGAGATCGGCATCGTAGCCGCGCGCAATGACGCCCCCATCGCGCACCATGGCCGCTGGTTCCGGGGCGATCGCCTGGGCGAGCAGTTCATGCAAGCCCTCGGGTGGCACGATCTGCCCCGCGATGTCCTGCAAGCGGTTTACATCCGGGGCGGCGAGCGCCTGGCGCACCTGGCGCTCGATCTCGGGCAGGGCGCCAAGCGCATCCCGCAGGCTGGCGAGCTCGCGCGGGCGAACCGACAGAAGCGCGATGCGCGTGGCGATGCGTTCCAGGTCGGGAAGCCGGCCGAGCGCGTCGCGCAACGTGCGGATCACGGGAAGGGCGTGCAGCAGCTCACGCCGCTCGTCGCGTGCGCCGATCAGTTGCGCGATGGCGCGCTGGCGTGCGAGCACAGCAGTGTTGTCGCGCAGCGGGTGATGGAGCCAGCGTCGCAAGAGACGGCTGCCCATCGGCGTGCAACACGCGTCGAGCACCGAGAACAGTGTCGGGGCGTCGTCGCCGGACAACGTCTGCGTGATCTCGAGGTTGCGGCGCGTCGCCGGATCCATCAGCACATACTGGCTGGCACGGTCTGCCGACAGCGTCTGCACGTGCGACAGGGCGTGGGCTTGCGTGCGGCTTGCGTAGCGCAGCAGCGCACCCGCGGCGCACAGGCCGGCGGGCAGGTCCTCGACGTCGAAGCCTGAAAGCGATTCGGTGCGAAAGTGCGCGAGCAGATGGGCGCGTGCCTGCTCGGCTTCAAAGTGCCATGGTGGCACCCGCGCGACGGGGCAGGAAATACCGGGCAGCGCGTCGGCATCATCGGATACGACGATCTCGGCCGGATCGATGCGGTGCAGTTCCGAATCGACGGCGTCGGGAGCGCATTCGGACACCCGGAATTCGCCGTTGGCCAGATTCAGCCACGCGACGCCTGCGCGCGTTGACTTCGATGCTTTTCGCGGCACGTACACGGCGGCGACGCAGCGGTCGGCCTTGGCGGGCAGCAGGGCGTCGTCGGTGAGCGTTCCGGGGGTGACGATGCGCATGATCTTGCGATCGACCGGGCCTTTGCTGGCCGCCGGGTCGCCGATCTGCTCGCAGATCGCCACGGACACGCCGGCCGCGACAAGCCGGGCAAGGTACTGCTCGGCCGCATGGACGGGCACGCCAGCCATCGGGATCGGCGCACCGTTCGATGTTCCCCGGCGCGTGAGCGTCAGGCCCAGCAGGCGCGCGCTGCGCTCGGCGTCGTCATAGAACATCTCGTAGAAGTCGCCCATGCGGTAGAGCAGCAGCAGCGGCCCCGCCTCGGCTTTGAGGCGAAGGTACTGCTGCATCATCGGGGTATGCGCAGTTGACTCCCTTTCTTCTGAATTCAAGTTAAAAAAGCCTTATAAATTCAATCTGTTACGAATTTTCGGTGAGCGACATGCCTACGTCATGCCGGCTCATGCTGAAAATAGTCGACGGATGGATGATCGAATGGCGGGTGAAATCAAAGATTTACGGAAAACAATGCATGGTCGGATTTTCGCATAGTCGATCCTGGGCTTGCTGCACACCTGGCGCTGTCAGAAAACAGACAAAAAACAGGTGGTAGCATGAATCGATCCCTCTGGAAGCCGAAAACGGAAGGGCGTTCGCAACGTCGCTAAGCCAATGGGCTCTTTAGAGTATTGATCAACAGGAAGAACAGATGTCATCATATGACTACCAGCTATTTGTCATCGGCGGTGGCTCGGGCGGCGTGCGCGCGGCCCGGGTTGCATCCGGCCTGGGTGCCCGCGTAGCCATTGCTGAAAACTTTCGCTACGGCGGGACCTGCGTCATTCGCGGTTGCGTGCCAAAAAAGTTACTGGTGTACGCCTCGCACTTTGCCGAAGACTTTGCCGATGCCCAAGGGTTTGGCTGGACCGTGCCAGCAGTGCAGTTTTCCTGGCCCAAACTGATTGCGGCCAAGAACAACGAAATTGCGCGCCTGAGCAGCATTTACGAGAACAACCTGCGAGGCTCCAAGGTTGAGGTCATGCACGGTGCGGCGCGCATTCTGGATGCGCACACGGTCGAGATCAATGGCAAGCAGGTCACGGCCGAGCATATTCTGGTGGCCACCGGTGGCGCGCCATTCGTGCCGCACATTCCGGGCGTGGAGCACGCCATTACCTCGAATGAGGTGTTTGACTTGCCCCAGTTGCCCAAGCGAGTGCTCATTGTCGGTGGTGGCTACATTGCGGTCGAGTTTGCCGGAATCCTGAATGGCCTTGGCGCGCATGTCACCCTGTGCTACCGCGGTGAGCAAGTGCTGCGCGGCTTCGATGACGATGTCCGTGCGCATCTGCACCAGGAAATGAGCAAGAAAGGGATCTCGATACTGCTGCATCAGGACGTGGAGCGAATTGAAAAGGTGAGCGATGGCAGTTTGTCAGTTGGCCTTACAGGTTCGCAAGCCACACCACTCGCGGTGGATGCCGTGCTGTACGCCACCGGACGCGTTCCCAATACCCAGGGACTGGGCCTGGCCGAATTGGGGGTCGCGCTAGACTCGTCTGGCGGCGTCAAGGTCGATGCATTCGGCAAAACCAACATTGACAGCATTCACGCGGTGGGTGACGTCACCCATCGCATTGCCCTTACCCCGGTCGCGATTCGCGAAGGCGCAGCACTGGCCAACACGCTGTTTGGGCCAACCCCAGTGAGTGCAGACTTGACCACGCTGCCTTCTGCCGTGTTCAGCCAGCCGCCGCTGGGTACTGTGGGGCTGACCGAGGCACAGGCCTTGGCGCAAGCGGGCGAGATCGACATCTACAGCAGCAACTTCCGCAATATGCGTCATACCCTGTCGGGTCGTGACGAGCGCACCTTGATCAAACTCATCGTGGATACCGCCAGCCAGCGCGTTTTGGGCGCACACATGGTGGGCGCTGATTCGCCAGAGATCATTCAGGGCCTGGCGGTAGCCATTCGCATGGGGGCAACCAAAGCCGACTTTGACGCCACCGTGGCGTTGCACCCATCGGCTGCGGAAGAATTTGTGACTCTGCGTGACAAAGTGACCCGAAACAGAAATGATTGAAAGCCTCACCATCCAACGCAGGGAACTTGTTCAGGGCTTGGTTCAAACACCCGCCAGGATTTCACCCAAGTATTTTTACGATGCAAAGGGTTCGGCGCTATTTGAAGCGATCACGGGCTTGCAGGCCTATTACCCGACCCGCACCGAGCAATCGATCCTCGCTGCCAATGCACCAGAGATCGCACGCGCGGTGGGTGTGAACCGCACAGTGATTGAGCTCGGCGCAGGAAATTGTCAAAAAGCAAAAGTCTTGTGCGAATCGATTCACCCGGCGTGTTTCCTGGCCGTCGACATTTCTGAAGAATTTTTGCATGAAGCGGTGGCGACAATGCGTCTGTCATTTCCGAATATGGAGATACAGGCGATCGCTGCCGATCTGACTGCGGACATCGTCTTGCCGGTAAACCTGCCGACAGGGCGCCGCCTGGTGTTCTACCCCGGTTCATCCATTGGCAATTTTGATCCGCCACACGCGCTGGCCCTGCTGTCCCGCATGCGTGACCTGTTGCAAGATGACGGCGCCTTGCTGATTGGCGTTGATCTGGTGAAAGGCGAGGCAGTGCTCAACGCCGCCTACGATGACGACGAGGGTGTCACTGCCGCCTTCAACCTTAACGTGCTGGACCACGTCAATCGATTGATTGAAAGCGATTTCGATATCCGCCAATGGCAACACCGGGCATTTTTCAATGCGGAACAATCCCGCGTGGAGATGCATCTGGAAGCCACGGCCGATCTGCTGGTGCGCTGGCACGGCGGCTCTCGAGCCTTTTCCCAGGGTGAGCGCATTCATACCGAAAATAGCTACAAGTACCGGTTAGAAGATTTCGTCGAGTTGCTTGGTCGCGCCGGTTTGACTCACACACAAGTCTGGACAGACGAACAGGCGTGGTTTGCCGTTGTACTCGCCCGTCCGTGAATGAACCGCCGGAGCCCTGACATGAATCCTGCGTTGTTGGCCGGAATGTATCGTACGGTGCGCCAACACACTCTGGCGCTGGCTTCACCTTTGACGGCTGAGGACTGCTGCGTTCAATCCATGCCCGATGCCAGCCCGACCAAGTGGCACCTCGGACACACCAGCTGGTTTTTTGAAACCTTTGTGCTTGAGCGCTGGGAGGCCGATTTTCAGCCGTTCGATGCAACCTTTCGCGTGCTGTTTAATTCCTACTACAACGCCGTGGGCGACAAGCATCCGCGCCCGCGACGCGGGCTGCTCACGCGTCCTGGGCTGGAGGTGGTGCTGGCCTATCGCGCCAACGTCGACCAGCGAGTGCTTGCGTTGCTTGCGGCGAAGCCTATGGACACAGAACTTCTCACACTCGTTGAACTCGGCATTCAGCACGAGCAGCAACATCAGGAACTGCTGCTGACAGACGTCAAGCATTTGTTCTCGTGCAGTCCTTTGTTACCCCGCTACAGCGGACAACTGCATGGCGAGCCACTCAATGAAGACTTGAGCTGGAAAGATGTCGCCGGTGGCGTGGTGGACATCGGTCACGATGGCGACACGTTTTGTTTTGATAATGAATTGCCGCGTCATCAGGTCTTTTTGCAGCCCTACCGGCTGGCATCCCGACTGGTCACCAACGTGGAATTCGCCGAATTTATTTCCGCCGGAGGCTACGGTGACCCTAAGCACTGGCTGGCTGAAGGTTGGGACTGGCGGGTCGCACAGCAACGTGAGCATCCGCTGTATTGGCATTCCGCTGGCGCTCAGTGGCAGGAATTCACGCTCGGCGGATTGCTGCCAGCCGATCCGCATAGACCAGTGACGCATGTGTCTTATTACGAGGCGGATGCTTACGCGCGCTGGATCAACGCGCGTTTGCCAACCGAGTTTGAGTGGGAATACGCGGTGATGAAAGAGTCGAACCCGCCTTCAGGCTTGATTCAACTCTTTGATTCAGCCTGGCAATGGACATCGTCAAGCTATGCCGCGTATCCGGGCTTTCGCGTCAGGCCAGGTGCCGTGGGCGAGTACAACGGCAAGTTCATGGTCAATCAATATGTGCTGCGTGGCGGGTCGATCGCCACTCCAGCTGGGCACAGCAGGGCCACGTACCGAAATTTCTTCCCGTCCAGTGCCTGCTGGCAGTTCACTGGCATCCGATTGGCTCAAGACGCTTAGGGACCTTGAGACTAACCTTCAGCGTGAAGGAGTTTTGGGCAATGGCGATGGCCGTGGGCTGGGTCGGGAATCTCACTTCAGCAGTGCTTTGGCGATGCGCATCTGTTTGTTTTCAAAGGCTGGCGTGAAGTCGTCAATGTCCCGATCTGACATGCCAACCGCCGACGATTTTGCGACCGTCTTCCAGCCTTCGATGGCCGTCACGAGATCGCCCAGCACACGCTGGACGTCAGCGGCATTCAGTCGAAAATAGTCAGCGGCGTCGATCACCGCTTCAATGGAATCGACCGGCCCGTAGGCCTCGTCGAGCCAAAGCTTCAGCACCGGGTCCTTGTCGGGAAACGGATTCAGGTCAAAGGCGGGCGCCAGTCGCCATTGGCCATGCTCGACGTGCAGGAAACCGTGGTTTTGCAGATGGTCATCGACGTTGGTGATGAGCAGGTTGAACGCCAGTCGTCGCCAAAGCTCTTGCAGGTCCTGGCCGGGATTGACGCTATTGGCGATGATGCTTTGCGCAATTTGGGTATAGGCGTGGTCTTCCTGTCTGGACGCCTGCAGCATC
>CAITPF010000048.1 GCA_903894155.1 uncultured beta proteobacterium
CTCGAGAAGTTGCAGCGCGAGTACAACGACTTCGAGGTCATCTGGAAGAGTGAGAAGGCTGCCGTCCAGGGCACGGCGTCGATCAAGGAAGAGATCGAGCGCGTGCGCGCGGAGATGACAGAGCTTCAGCGCAAGGGGCAGTTCGACAAGCTTGCTGAACTGCAATATGGCAAGTAACCTGCGCTCGAGGCGCGCCTGAAAGCGGCCGAGGTTTCCGGAGAGGCGTCCCCGGAAAAGCCGCGCCTGCTGCGCACGCAGGTCGGTGCTGAGGAAATCGCGGAGGTGGTATCCCGCGCAACCGGCATCCCGGTTTCCAAGATGATGAGCGGCGAACGTGAGAAGCTTATTCACATGGAGCAGCGCCTGCACAGCCGTGTCGTGGGCCAGGACGAGGCCGTGGGTCTTGTGGCCGACGCCATCCGTCGCTCGCGCGCCGGGCTTTCCGATCCGTCACGCCCGACCGGCTCTTTCCTGTTCCTGGGCCCGACCGGCGTGGGCAAGACCGAGCTGACCCGCGCGCTTGCGGATTTCCTGTTTGATTCAGACGAGCACATGATCCGCATCGACATGAGCGAGTTCATGGAAAAGCACTCGGTGGCGCGCCTGATTGGCGCTCCTCCGGGATACGTCGGATACGAAGAGGGCGGGTACCTGACTGAGGCCGTACGCCGCAGGCCTTACAGCGTCATCCTGCTCGATGAGGTCGAGAAAGCGCATCCGGACGTGTTTAACGTGCTGCTGCAGGTTCTGGATGACGGCCGGCTGACGGACGGTCAGGGTCGTACCGTGGATTTCCGCAATACGGTCATCGTCATGACCTCGAACCTGGGCTCGCAACATATCCAGAGCATGGTGGGCAAACCCTACGAAGCGATCAAGGAAGTGGTCTGGGATGAGGTCAAGCTGCACTTCCGACCCGAGTTCCTGAACCGGATCGACGAGATCGTGGTTTTCCACGCACTCCAGGCCCAGCACATCGAGAAGATTGCGCTGATCCAGATCAAGCGTCTTGCCCAGCGCATGGCGCAACAGGAGATGCTGCTCGAGGTGTCGGATGCGGCGGTGGCCGAGCTTGCCCGCAGCGGTTTCGACCCGGTGTTCGGCGCGCGGCCGCTCAAGCGTGCAATTCAGCAGCAGCTCGAGAACCCGATCGCCAAACAGATCCTCGAGGGCAAGTTCGGGCCCAAGGATGTGGTTCCGGTCGATTGGCGCGATGGCAAGTTCGTGTTTACGCGAACCTTGCAGTAGGCGCGCCTCCGGTGCCGGCCTTGAAAGACTTGTTCCGTCAGGTGTCGGCCTTGAAAGGCTTGTTCCGTCAGATGCCGGCTTTGAAAGACTTGTTCCGTCAGAGGCCGGCCTTGAACGACTTGTTCCAGTAGTCGAGGCAGTCGTTCTTGAGGTCGGCGAGCGCCGGGGAATCGTAGGGCTTGACCCGCGCCATTTCCGCTGCGGTGAAGCTCACCCGTGCCGCAAGGTCGGGCGGCATCTCGGCGTTGCGCACGGTGGGCGCATACCCCATGGCGCGTGCGAATTCGACCTGCCCCCTGGGGTCGAGCATCGCGTTCAGATACCGGTACGCTCCGGGCTTGTTGCGCGCGTTGCGCGGGACGGCGCCCTCGAACGTCACGGCGACGGCGCCCTCACGCGGCACCACAAACCCGAGCGGAAGTCCCGCGTCCTGCCATTGCAGCGCGCGGGCTTTCCACATGCAGGTCATCCAGATTTCTCCCGACTTGAGCGCAGCCGCGACTGCCTCGTTGGACGGAAACACCTTCGGGTCGTTCTTGCGCAACTCTCCCAGGAACTTCTTGCCAGCCTCGAAGCTCGACATGTTGCCGCCGTTGGCCAGCCCGGCAAAAAGCGTATTTGCCACGAAGAGAATGTCGGAAAACCCTGTGCGGCCCTTCAATGCGGGATCCAGTGCCGCCGTGAATGAGTCGGGCGCCGTCTTGATTTTTTCCGTGTTGTAGACCAGCACCATCGCGCTGAAAATGTGCGGAGCCGAGTAGGGCGTGCGGAATTGCTCGAACGTATTGACGAGGTTGGGCACTTCCTTCGCGGTCAGCGGTTCGAAGACGTCGGCGCGCGAAACGTCGTACATGTCGACGTCCTGCAGCAGTGCTACCTCGACAGTTCCTCGCCGGGCGGTTTTCTCGGCGCGCACCTTGGTGGCGCGCGCGACCGCGTTGCCGGTGTCAAACACGACGTTCATCTCTCCCGCCAGCGGGTTGACGATTTTCTGAAGCAGATTCTGGTAATCCCCGCCCCACGTGCCGACCACGACATTGGCTTCCTGCGCAAGCGCGTTGCGTGCTGCCAGGGGCAGGGCCGGGGCCAGGATCAATCCGGTTGCGGTCTTGAGCAGTGAACGGCGTGTTTGGTTAGTGGCTTTCATGAAGGCTCCCAGAGGGTGAAAAATCGAATAAGGGGGTGGTCGCGCCCGACGTGGCACGCTCCGAATGCAGGGGCACGAGACTGACGCATGCGCCCGGCAGGGCCTGCGCGATTTCGTCTGCACCAATGTCGCGCGTGATCACGACGATCGCGTCCCGGGCATCGCGGTGCCGGCTCATCCGGCGCGGTGCGCTGTAGGTTGTGCCGACGCTTTGAATCAGGATGGGGTCGTCGCAGTCGGCGACGCGCGCCAGGGCTTTGACGCGCAAGAGGCGGTCGCCGCAAATGCCGGCGAGATCGTCGAGCCAGACGGCCAGGTCCTCCCAGCAGGTTCCTGGCACGACGCGGCCCGTCAGGACACGGATCCGGGGGTGGGGCAATGCACGCCCGGCCTGCGTGAGCAGCGTCGCGGCCATCGTGGCGATATCGGCGCCCGCGTCAGCGGGTGGATCAAAGGCCGCGCGCACCAGCGCTTGCCGGTCGCGCACCCCGATCACGCGCGCCAGAGGGTTCAGCAGTCTGGCCGCGCCTGATGCGCGGTCCAGCGCCTCGTCATCGACCAGGTCGACTTTGGTCAACGCGATCCGGTGCGCTGCGGCCAGTTGCGCCGCCGCCTCCTCGAATTGATCGGCCTGCAGGCCTCCTTGCAGCGCATCAAACGTGCTGAGCACTGACACCCGCAGCGGGCGGCGGGCCAGTTCGGGATCGGCGAGCGAGGCGACGATGGGCCCGGGTCGGGAAATTCCGCTGGTTTCGATCACGATGCGCGCGAGCGGTGGCGCCCCTGCCGGCCTCCTGGCGTCGAGCAACCTGGCGATCGTAGTGACCATTCCGTCACGCAGGGAACAGCACACGCAGCCGTTGGACAGCAGCGCCATGGGAAAGCCGCCGGCGCCATCGGCGACCAGCGCCCCGTCGATGTTCACCTCGCCGGCTTCATTGACAATGATGGCGGTGTCGGCCAACCCGGAAGATTGCCCGAGGAAGTCCAGTAGCAGTGTCGTCTTGCCGCTGCCCAGGAACCCGCAAAGAATGACCAGGTCAACGGGCGGGGGGGCGTTCATCGTCGCCGTCCTCCCAGCTTGCGTCGACCATGGCGCGCACGTCGGCGAGCAATTCCTCCGTGTCATACACGATGCCGCTACGGATTGTGTACTGCAGCGAACGCCTCCACTCGACCTCGCCGGTATCGTCATTCAGGCGCATGGCACCTGTGCCATACAGCAGCTTGAAGTCCTCGAGCGGGTTGCAGTGATGCACCAGCAGATCCGCCCGCTTGCCCAGGTCGATCGATCCGGTATCGTCCTCGATGCCAAGCAACTCCGCGCCCTGTGAAGTCGCCGCGCGCAGGACCTCGATTGGATGGAATCCCGCCTCTTGTAGCAATTCGAGTTCGCGAATCAGTCCGAATCCGAAGATCTGGAAGATGAAGCCGGAATCGCTGCCGGCGCAAACGCGACCGCCCCGGTTCTTGTAGTCGTTCACGAACTGCATCCAGAGACGGTAATTCTGCTTCCACTCGATCTCGTTGGTGGTGCTCCAGCGGTACCAGTAGGCGCCGTGCCCTCCGCGTTGCGGCTGGAAATACTTCCAGATGGCCTTCCAGGTATAGGCATCGTGCCAATCCGCGCGCCGGGCTCGCATGAGGTCGCGGTTTGCGTCGTAGATGTTGAAGGTCGGAACAAAGGTGTGGCCCGCTTCGAGGAACTGATCGAGCACGTCGTTCCACTTCTGGCTGCCCGGCTGGGCGGCCTGCATGAACATTTGTCCCGAGACGGAAAAGCGGAAATACTCGTCGCTATAGTTGTAGTCGGCAGGGAAACTCTGGACGATGCGGTCCTCGAAGAGCGCCTCCGGGATGCCGTAGTAATGCTCCGAACTGGTCAGCCCCCATTTTGCCGAGGTCAGTGCGTTGACCCGCGTGACGGCCATTTGCGCGTGGTGGCAACCCGTGCGCAGGCCGAGCTGCCTGGCCTCGTCGAGCGCGGCGTGCATGATCGCCGGAGGTGCGCCGAAGAACTTGATGCCGTCAGCACCGCGCGCCTTGATCCGCTGAACCCAGTCGCGCGCCTGGTCCGTCGTATGGATGGTCTTGATTCGGTCGTTTACGGCCGGAAAGTAAGAGTGCACGACCATGCGGGGCGCTGCGATCTCGCCGCGTTCGGCTGCGTCGCGCTGTTGCAGCATGTAGCCCAGGCCGTTCATCGATCCCATCTCGCGCACCGTGGTGACGCCGTGCGCAAGCCAAAGTTTGTAGATGTAGTCTGCGGGTGGGACAACGCCGCTCATCGAGTGGTACGGCGTGCCGACGTGGGCGTGGGAATCCACGAGTCCGGGCGTGACGAATTTACCGTGGCAGTCGATCTCATGGTCGCCAGGCGCTGGCCGTCGCGCCGGGTTGATTGCCTTGTGCGGGGTGCCGACATTCACGATGCCTGTGATGCGCCCGCCCTCGACGACAAGGTCCACGGGCCCCCAGGGCGGCGCACCCGTGCCGTCGATGATTGTGGCGCCGCGCAGCACCAGTCGCCGGAATGGCCCGATTCCCCGGTCGCGCGCGCTTGCCGCCGTGGCGGGAAACCAGCCCTTGGGCTCGTTAATCAGGCGGGATTCCTCGCCGACGTCGAAATTGGCGATATGCGAAGTGTCGGTCATTGCTTCTCCATGGATCATCCAATGGTCATGAGACTGGCATTGCCGCCAGCGGCGGCCGTATTCACGCTGATCGACCGCTCGGACAGCAAACGGTCGAGCATATACCCGTTGCCCGCGAGCAGCGCATCGGTGCTTCTTCCCTGCACCGTTACTAGCGGCCCGGCGCGCAACGCAAGCCGGGCGCAGAATGCCTGCAATGCATCCGCATCGCCTTCGAACAAGGCGACGTCGCAGCGCATCGCGGCCGCATCACGCTCGGGGTGCTCGCCCGAAATGACGATCTGATCATTCGTCGCAATGTGACCTTGCCCGAGCCATTGCCGCAGGCAGGGATGGTCGAGCCAGACAGCGCGGTTGCCCGTTTGTTTTA
>CAITPF010000049.1 GCA_903894155.1 uncultured beta proteobacterium
CAGCGGGCTCGACTGGGTTTTCAGCCAGGTTGAGCGCGCGATCGTCGTCGAGGATGACTGCGTGCCGAATACCGATTTCTTCTCCTTTTGCGATGCCCTGCTCGACAAGTACGAGAGCGACCCGCGCGTCTGGGTGGTGACCGGCAACAACTGGCAGGATGGTAAGCGACGCGGCAACGCGTCCTATTACTTTTCCAAGTACAACCATTGCTGGGGTTGGGCAACCTGGCGGCGCGCCTGGGAGCACTACCAAGTCGATATGCCCTTCTGGAACGAATGGAAACACAGCGCCGATTGGCGTCGCAAGACTCCCGATCCAGTCGAACGCAGCGTCTGGACGGCCATCTTCGATCGTATGCAATGCGGTGAGATAGATACCTGGGATTACCAGTGGACGGCCTGCGTCTGGCGGCACGGTGGGTTGACCGCGACCCCGAACGTCAACCTGGTCACGAACATCGGGTTTGGCCCCGAAGCGACGCACACCGTAAGCGACGGCGATCAGGAGGGCGTGGCGTCCCATCCGCTGGGCCACCTGACCCATCCGTATGCAGTGGTTGCGGACGCTGCGGCGGATCGATACGCGTTTGACCGTCAATTCGGCGGTCGTGACCACCCAGACCGGCTACGCAACCGGATCAGGCGCCGGCGCGATCAGCTGCTTCGTTCCCCGCGCTGGTTGGCCAAGAAAGTCGCCCGCGCGCTGGGTCGCCACGGCTGAGGTCTCTATGCGCGTGCATTCCGTTCAACTTTTGCCGATATACCCATGTGCGGCATTCTCGGGCTGATCCATCGCTCGCCTGGCGAGCGGCCTGCTCTTTCCGACGGGCTCCTTGCGCGTATCGCGCACCGCGGGCCTGACGGCAGCGGAGTCTACGTCGATTCCCATGTGCAATTGGGCCACACCCGGCTGTCGATCATCGACCTGACGCAAGCCGCGCGCCAGCCCATGGCAACGCGCGACGGTCGCTACGTTGTCACCTTCAATGGCGAGATCTACAACTACCTTGAGCTGCGGGCGGAGCTTGAGGTGGGCGGCGAGCGGTTCGAGACGCACTCGGATACCGAAGTGCTTCTGGCTGCGTATCGCGCCTGGGGGCGGGCCTGTCTCGATCGCTTTCTCGGCATGTTTGCGTTTGTGATCTGGGATCGGGAAAGGCGCGAAGCATTCATCGCGCGCGACCGCTGCGGCGAAAGGCCCCTGTTCTACAGTTTCGACGGCGATCGTTTCGCGTTTGCCTCTGAGCTGAAGGCGTTGCTGCCTTTGCTCGGTAAACGACCGTCGCTGAACGCATCGGCCGTGGATATGTACCTGCATTACCAGTACGTGCCCGAGCCATTCACCTTGCTGGACGGTGTCCACAAGCTGGCGGCCGGGCACTACATGATGCTTGCGCTGGACGACTGGCAGGCACGCCCTGTCCGCTACTGGTGCGTCGAAACGGCGGGTACGCCGCTCGAGGGCCCGATCAGCCGGGACGAGATTCTGTCGACGATCCGTGACGATGTCGAACAGGCGGTCGTGTTGACGCTGCGATCCGATGTGCCGGTTGGCATCGCCCTTTCGGGCGGAATCGATTCAGGCGCGATCGCAGTGCTCGCGCAACGACACTATCCGGAGCCCATGCATGCGTTTTGCGTTGGATACCCGGGACGACCGCCGTATGACGAGCGCCGGCAGGCGCGGGCGCTGGCCGAGTCGCTGGGCATGATCGTCCACGAGGTCGAGCTTCCTGTGGACAGCTTCGTCGGCTTCTTCCCGGAGCTGGTTTCGATCATGGATGAACCCATCGCGGATCCTGCGGCCTTCGGGCACTACGCGGTCCCGCGCGCAGCAGCAGACCACGGAATCAAGGTGCTGTTGTCGGGCGTTGGCGGCGACGAGGTGTTCTGGGGCTATCCCTACACGACCCAGGCAGTCGCCTTGAACCAGCTTGCCATTGACCAGCCATGGATTCGAGGCCTTGCCGGCCTGACAGGCGCTGAGCCCGTGCAGAAGTTCCTGGTCAAGGTGGCCAATTATCCGCACGCCCACCCGGCGCTGCGCCGCGCCGCAGATACCCTGCAGCGCCTGGGCGATATTGGCCTGCGGCTCCTGCACCACCACCGAGATCGAAATGCCGTCGGGATAGCCTGCTTCTTTCAGCAGCGCCTTCGCCTTGGCG
>CAITPF010000050.1 GCA_903894155.1 uncultured beta proteobacterium
ATTCTTGCGGTTGCCCCAACCGCGCAGCCCATCGCCTGCGCCCGGCTGCTCGACTTTGATGACCTCGGCGCCGTGGTCGCCGAGCATCATGCCGATCATGGGGCCGGCGATCAGGCTAGCCAATTCGACTACCCGGATCCCCGCGAGCGATCGTTCGTAATGTGGTACATTGTTCATAATCGCGAATCCTAGAGGAATATGGCTCCATGGTCAAGGAACTCACGCCAACCTCCGGCGCGCATCGCGCCGCTGGCCGCATCCTCGACGTGCTCGAACACCTGGCCCAAGGGGGTCAAACGCTGACCCTCGCCGACCTGAGCCACCGCCTCGGCGTCCCCAAGAGCAGCATGCTGCCGCTGCTGCGCACGCTCGTTGCGCGCAAATGGATCGAGCAACCGACGCCCATCAGTTATCGGCTTTCGGATCGCCACCCCATTGCGGGCCGATGGAACGCCGAACCGCTTGAGCTTCCCAAGGTGGCACGCCCCTTCCTCGAGCGACTGACGCACGACACCGGCGAGTCAAGTTTTATCGGCGTGCTGCCGCATGGCGCCGACAGTGTCGTCTACATCGAAAAGGTCGAAAGCCCACAGGTGATCCGGTACAGCGCCGAACTGGGCGAGCAGCGGCCACTGCACTGCACCGCCGTCGGGATGGCCGTGTTTGCCTACCTGGCCCCCACCCAGCGCGACGAGTTGCTGCGCAGCATTCGCCCGCGCAAGTTCACCGGCCGCACAAGCACCAGCCCCGCCACGATCAAGCGCAGGCTGTCCCAGGTGCGGCAAGATGGCGTCATCGTGACCCTCGAGGAGTATGTCCAGGGCGCGGGGGCAATTGCGGCGCCGATCTTCGACCGCAACAACGTGGTCGTCGGCGCTCTGTCGCTTGCCGGTCCGGCCGATCGCCTGCGCGCGCGGCTCGACCCATTGGTCGATGCAGTCAAGACCAGTTCGCTCGCCATTTCGGTCGCGCTCGGCTGGCGCCCGGCGACGGCCCCCCGTTAATCGCTTCGCCCTTGCACGACACACACATGAACACGCTGCTCGATGGAGTTGTGGTCCTTGACCTGACGCGCTTTTTCTCCGGCCCACAATGCACCCTGCTGCTGGCGGGCATGGGCGCCGAGGTCATCAAGATCGACGACCCGCGCTCCGGCGACCCGACGGCCTTCGCCCCGCCGTTCGCCGGGCCTTCAGGCGTATCCTTCGACCGGATGACGGACACCGATATGGGGCTTGCCTACCTGAAGCGCCAGCGCGGGAAGAAATCGATCACGCTCGACCTGAAATCGCCAGCCGGACGCGATGTCTTCATGGATTTGGTCCGGACAGCCGATGTCGTCGTGGATAACTTCAGTTCCGGGGTCACGACACGCCTGGGCATTGACTACGCAGTTCTCTCGCAGGTGAACCCCGCGATCGTGTGCTGTTCGCTGACCGGATACGGGCAGACCGGCCCGGACCACGACGCCAAGGCCTATGACCTCATGGTGCAGGCCGCGGTGGGGCTGGTCGGCCTTTCCGGAACACCCGGGGGCCCGCCCGCAAAGGCAGCGACCGCGATGTCGGACGCGATCGCCGGCGTTTTCGCGGCGACCGGAATCGTCTCCGCGCTCTTTCATCGCCAGAAAACCGGCGAGGGTCAGGCGATCGACGTATCAATGGCGGATTGCCTCTTTTCGCTCATCTTCGACGAACCGATCGACTGCTATCAGCGACTAGGCGTGCAAACGCGGCAAGGCAACCGGATCATGCGGTTTTCACCCTTCAACGTCTATCGCGCGATCGACGGATGGGTGGCGATCGGCACGGCAACGCATGCAGAATGGCTGACGCTTCTGGATACCATGGGCCAGGGCGATCTGCCCCGCGAACGCCCCGAGTTCCTGCAGGCAAGCTGGAGGATCGCCAACAATGACGAGGTCGACGCGGTCGTCAACGCCTGGTTGCGCGACCTGACCTGCGCGCAGGTCATCGAAAGCCTTGGCCGCGCGGGCGTACCTTGTAGTCTCGTGCGTTCGATTGACGATGTCCTGGCGTGGGAGCAATTGCGCGCCCGCAAGATGATCGTCGCGCTCACCAACCCGCTGTCCGGGGGCACAGTCGACGCCGGCGCGCCCGGCTTCCCGCTCAAGTTCAGCCGCACGCCGGCCTCCTACGACGCGCCCGCTCCCGTGCCGGGCGCGCATACCGATTCGATCCTCGCCCAGCGCGCCGGATTGACCGAAGCGCAAATTCGCCAATTGCGTGCGGATGGCGTGATCTGATGTTTCACGCCTGGAGAATCGCGGCTCCCCCGTTGCGACGGCGCTATTGCGCAAACGAGCGGCTCTCCACTACCATGAACTTCAGTCGTGCAAGAAAAATAGCTGATAAAGAAAGGATGGAGACAGCACAATGAATTATGGACTTGAAGGCAAGACCGCCCTCGTCGTGGGCGGCGCAACCGGCATCGGCTTTGCCGCGGCAAGCCTGATGGGACACGAGGGCATGCGCATCGCAGTCGCCGACATCAATGCAGAATCCGCGCGCCTGGGCGCCGAGCGGCTCACGGCGGACGGCATCAAGGCGATCGGCATCCGTGCCGACGTCACCAAACTCGACGATGTGTTCGCAATGGTTGCCCAGGTCGAGGCTGAACTTGGCCCCGTCGACGTCCTGCTCAACAGTGCCGCGGTGCTCGATGACAAGCTGTTCCTTGAATCCTCGCCCCAGGATTGGGACCGCATGCTCAAGGTATGCCTTTATGGCCCGATGAACGTGCTGCACGCGGTGCTGCCGGGCATGGTGCAGCGCCGCCACGGGCGTGTCATCTGCATGGCGTCCGACTCGGCGCGCGTCGGGCAGGCACGGCTTTCGTACTACGCGGCGGCCAAGGCGGGCGTGATCGCACTGGTGAAGTCCGTCGCGCAGGAAGTCGGCCCCAACGGCGTCACGCTCAATATCGTGTCGCCCGGCGCAACCAACACCGAGATGCGACAGGTGCGCGAAGAAGGCCTCAAAGCCTCGATGGGCGAAGAAAAATACGCCCGACGCGTGCAAACCGTTGTCAAGATGTACCCCACCCGCCGCATCGGCGAGCCCGACGACATCGCCAGCGCGATCCTCTATCTCGCCAGCGCCCAGGCGTCGTGGGTCACAGGGCAGGTGCTGAGCGTCAACGGTGGCTTCGTGATGCCATGAGGAGCTGACATGGAATTCAAACTCAGCCCCGACCAGGAAGCGATTCAGGAGTCCGCGCGCCGCATGGTGGCACGCGATATCGACCCGGTCACGCGCGCGCATGCAGCGGACAAACCACTGCCCAAGGCAGCCCTTTTGCAGATCTACAAGGCGTTCGCGGCCATGGGCATCACGGCGCCGCGCATCCCCGAAGCCGAGGGCGGTGGCGGCCTGAGCATGCTGAACTACGGGCTTGTGTTCGAGCAGTTGCCCCCGGCACTGGCGATTTCCCTGCTGGCGCACGAATGCACCGCAGCGCGGATCTACGCCGAAAGCTCTCCGCAGCAACGCGAGCGCCTCCTGCCTGACCTCTTTGCCGGGACGCGAATCTGCTGCACCGGCACCACAGAGCCTGACGTCGGGTCCGACCCCCGCAGCGTCACCACGCGCGTCGAGCGCGACGGCGACTGGCTTGCGATCACAGGGCGCAAGATGTGGATCACCAACGTCTCCATTTGCGACATCATCAATGTGTCGTGCGCCGAGGGGCGCGACGATCGCGGGCTCGCCCGAATGCGGCGCATCATCGTCGAGCGCGACGCGAGCCCCTTCGAAACACGCGAGATCCCGACGCTTGGTCTCAAGCAAGGCCATCTGGGCGAAGCCGTATTCGAGGGCACACGGGTGCCCGCCGACAACGCGCTGGGCTCGTCCGGGGACGTGGCGCGCGTGCTCACGCTCACCTGGAACGGCAACCGGCCGCTGGTGGGGCTTGCCGCAGTGCACCTGGCGCAGAAGGCGTTCGACGCCGCGCGCGAATACGCCAAGGTCAGGGTTCAGTTCGGCAAGGCGATCGGCAAGCACCAGCTGGTGCAAAAGAACCTCGCCGATATCGAGACCGCGATCGTCTCGGCGCGACTGCTGTGCTACTACGCACTGGATTGCATCGACCGCGGCATGCGCGCCAACGGTATCTCGGCGATGGCCAAACGGTACGCCACGACAGCCTGCGAGCAGGCGGTGTCGCTGGCGCTGCATGTGCATGGCGCGATCGGCATCAGCACCGAGCTCGGCCTGGAGCAACTCTACCGCGACATTCGCATGCTGCCGATCCCCGACGGCACCAACGACATTCTTACGCTGATCCAGGGCCGGGAAATCACCGACCTCGAAGCGTTTCGCAACTGAAAACTCATGAACGCAAAACCACTGGAAGGAATCACGGTCGTTGAGCGCGGTGGGCGACTTTGCGCCGCCGTCGCGGCAACGCTGCTCGCCAATTGCGGCGCCACCGTGATCCGTCTTGAAGAAAGCGCGGGGCGCCCGCAATCGGATCCGTCATCGTGGCACCTGCACCCGATTGCGCGCGAAGGAAAGCAAATCGTCCAGCCCGATCCGGATCCAGAAGCGCGCGCGGCGCAATGGGACGCGCTGGTGCGATCCGCCGACGTGGTGATCCAGTCGGTCGACGTCACGCCCCCGCACCGGGCAGACAGCCCACTCACGGCGGTGTTCACCGGACTCGGGCGCGACGAACCCGCTTCCCCCTATGGAGCCACGGTCGCTGACGAGTGGCGACTGCAGGCGCTGTGCGGCGTCATGGCGGTGTCAGGTCACCCAGGCCAGGCGCCACAGATCACGGCAACCCCGATGCTCGAACTCTGGGCAGGCATCAATGGCGCAACCTCGATCGCCGCGGCGTTGCGCACCGCTGCGGCGTCACGGGGTGTTGTGCTCGACCTGGCCATCTATGACACGGCGATGTCGCTGCTGGGCACCTTCCACAACACCGCGATCCTGACGCCCGCGCGTGTCTTTCGCGAAGGTTGCCGGCACCCGCTGATCGCGCCCTGGAACAGCTACCCGACCGCCGACGGGCGCATCGTCGTCTGCACCACGACCAACGAACACTGGAAGCGCGTGGTCGACCTGATGGGCATGCCTGCGCTGGCCGACGATCCGCGATTCGCGCTGATGCCCGACCGGGTTGCGCATGTCGATGAAATCGACGTCCTGATCTCAAACTGGATGTCGGGCAAAACGACAGCCGAAGCGCTCGATTTGCTTGCCGGCATCGCCATTCCCGCTGGCGAAATCGCGACCATTCCGGACATGATCGCCTCGCAGCGCAAGCAGGGGCACATCCGGGAAACGGCGAACGACGGCGGCGCGCCACTTGTCTGCCCCGCCCCGATCATCGACATCGACTTTGAGAGTGCCAGCGGCACACCGGCACCCAAGGCGGCCACACCCACCGGAAACGGCAAGCCGCTGGACGGAATCCGGGTCGTGGAAATCGGCCCCTATACCGCCGGCCCCTTCACGGGCAGGCTGCTCGCCGCGCTTGGCGCCGAGGTCATCAAGGTCGAGCCTCCCGAGGGCGAAGTCTCGCGCAAGTGGGCACCTGACTTTGGCGGCTTCAGTGGCTACTACCATAACTACAACGCAGGCAAGAAGTGCATGCGTCTGGATCTTCGCGATGCTGCGCAAACCGAGCGGCTATGGAGCTTACTGGAAGGGGCGCAGGTGCTGATCCAGAACCTGAGTCCGGGCGCGCTTGCGCGGGCCGGTTTCGGCTATGAATCGGTGCGCGCGCGCGCGCCCGGGATCGTCTATTGCTCGATCTCGGGCTTTGGCGCAAGCGCCAGCCCGCGTCCTGCCGTCGACACGATTATCCAGGCCGCGAGCGGACTCATGGCGCTGGTCGGCAACGACCGCGGCACGCGTGACCAAATGCTGCTGAAGTCCGGGATTTCCGTGGGGGACCTGATTGCCGCCAACCTGTCCGCCCTGTCGATCATCGCGGCGCTCGCACAGCGTGACCGCAACGGCCAGGGTTGCCACATTGACGTCTCCATGCAAAGCGCGCTGGCCTGGATGACACAACTCGAGTGGAACACCGCCCCGGACGACCGGATGGACGCCGCGATGCTGTCCTGCGCAGACGGGTTCGTGTACGCGCCCGCCGTTGACCGGGCGCGCCAGTTCGAAACATCGCCACAAACGACGAGCAAGACCCGCGCGCAGGTCGTGGCCGAACTTGCCGAGGCAGGCATCGAGGCCACCCCAGTCCTGGAGCCGCGCGAGGTGATCTCGGTGCACCGCATGGAGCGCCGCATGCTGCTGCAATGGCCGCCCTTCGGCGACTCCTGGGTTCCGATCCTGTCGTCGCCCCATCGGTGGTCAAGTCGCACGCCGATATCAACCGCTTGTGTCGACCTGGACGCCGCTTAACGGGGCAGGCTGCGCACTGAGACCGATGGGTCGCAGGCCGGCCAACACGGTGATCAGGAGTTCGCGGGGCCTTTTCGCCGCATCAGGGCGCTTGCGCTGATCACCAGCGTCGCCACGCCGAAGAGCGCGAAACCAGTGGGATAGCTGCCGGTCGCCACAACGATCGAAGCAAAAACCGCCGGCCCGACCATTCCGCCGAGGTAGGCGAAAAAGAGCGAGGCGCCTGTCGTGGCCGCCGTGGTTCCGGGTGGCGCGATGCGCGCGACCTCAGCCATGTATACGCCATTCCATCCGATGGCTGCCGATCCGAACACCATCATCAGCGCAACGACCGCGGCGAGCGACCACTGGGGTGTCATCAATGCAGTGGCGATCGACGCGAGCGACATGACGACGCCCAGAATGGCCAGCATCAAATTTGACGAAATAAAGCGATCGGCCACCCATCCCCAGAGGATGCGCGCCACGACGCTGGCAAGCTGGGTCGCAGCCAGCACGAAGCCGGCCAGCACGAACGGCATTGCCAGATACCCTGTGAGGTAGGCCACGAGATAAGTCGTCAGCGTAAGTTGCACGGTGCAGAATGCGAAGGACATCAGCGCGAGGCGCCGAAGACCCGCATGCGAGATGACAAACCGGATCGACGCGACGATCTTGCGCACGGAAAAAGGTTTGCCTGGCGTTCTATCGCAATCCAGCGCCTCGCGCAGTGACGTCGTGGTCAGTATGCAGGCCAGCGTCGCCAGCGCAATGAGCAACGTGTTGACCTGCCACCCGACAAACAGTACGAGCGTCGGTATCAGCAAGCCCGCGAGGAAGCCACCGAGTGGTACGCCGGTCTGGCGCACGGAGAAGGTCACCGCCATGCGATCGGGTGGCGTCGTCTTCGCCAGGATGTGCGAACTGGCAGGCGAAATCGGACCATAGCCCAAGCCGATCAGGACCGCACCGAGCACGACCAGCGGCATGAACGCCGTGGCGATCAGCGCCAGGCCGATGGCGCACAGAACGAGTCCTGCCTGACACGTGCGGATCGCGCCGTGTCGTGCAACGAGGTTACCCGCGGCAATCGCCGAGAGCATGCCGGAGATGTAGACAATGGAGGTAACATACCCGACGTACACGGCGGAGAACCCGATCGAATCCGCGGCGACTGGTCCGAAGATCGGGATCGAATTGGTCACCAGCGAAGTGACGACCGTCAAGGCGAGCATCATCGCCGAAGGCGCAAAAGTTTTCATTGACATGGCGTTGCCGGGCACTTGACGCCCGCGATCGAACCTGTCTCATCTGGAGGATGGAACTGAGTGTATCCGGTCAAACAACTTCGCGTGCTTTCCGACACGCGCGTCCTTGAGATCGGCACCCGCATCGGGGTCTCGATCTGCTCGGGTCTGCTGCGCGACGCAGGGGCCAGCGTGACCTCGGCAGAGCCCACGAGCGTTGCCGACTTACGCGCGGCGGCGGCGCATGCCGACGTCGTGATCACGTCTTCCGACACGGACCCGGCCTGGATCGGGCATGCCCTGCATGAGGCTGCCCAGGCCAATCCGCGCATCATCATGGTCGACATCACTGGCGCGGGCGCGTTCGGCCCGCTCGCCGGCCTGGCGCTTACGGATCTTCAGGTCCAGGCGATGTGCGGACTGATGGACTCAACCGGCGTGACAGGCGCCCCCCCGACCGCCATCGGCTTTCCCGTCGTCGAGGTTTCCGCGGGCATTTACGGCGCGATTGGCGCAGCCGTCGCCCTGATCTCGCGGGATCGCGATGGCATCGGCCAGGAAGTCGACGTCGCGCTCTACGATTGCGCGGTCAATGCGCTGACGACCTTCCTGCCCAAGGCGCTTGCCGGCGGATCGGCGTCGCGCATCGGTAATCGACATCCGCTGGGCGCACCCTGGAACACCTACCCGACCAGCGATGGCTGGGCGCTCATCTGCGCCGTATCCGATGACCAGTGGACGCGACTTTCAGGGATGATCGACCCGGCGCTCGCCAGTGATTCCCGTTTTCGCGCCGTGGCTGATCGCGTCACGCATGTTGACGCGCTTGATGCAATCGTGTCGCGATGGACATCGTCGTTCTCGACGCTGGATTTGCTGGATCGCTGCGAGAAATTCAATATCCCCTGCGGTCCGATCATTCGCGTGGAAGATCTTGCCAGCGATCCGAACGTCTTGCATCGCGGCATGATCGTCAGTCAGAGCGCTGGTGGCGCCGGCCCGGCCGCGCGCATTCCCGGCATACCCTTCAAGATGCACACCGGTCAGGCCATCAAGGGCAAGCGCGCCGCGCGCGATCCGGGCGCCGGCGATCCCGCCGGACGCCCCGGTCACAAGCCCCCCCTGCGCGGCCTTCGCGTGGTCGAGGTGGGTCAATACACGACCGCACCGCTCGTCGCGAAGCATCTCGCCGCACTCGGCGCAGAAGTGATCAAGGTCGAACCGGCGGAGGGAGACGCCACGCGCTTCTGGAAGCCGGGGCAAGGCGACATGGGCTACTTCTTTGCGATGACCAACACCGACAAGTCGGTCGTCACCGTCGATCTCAAGAGCGCCGCCGGTCGCGACAATTTCTGCACGCTCCTGCGCGGCGCCGACGTGCTCGTCGAAAACATGCGCCCGGGCGCGCTTGAGCGCCTTCTGGGTGCGGGTTGCGCACCCGTCGAATTGAACCCCGCATTGGTGCATTGCGCGATCTCGGGATTTGGAGTGGATTCGGCCTACCCCGGCCGACCAGCCTTCGACACGATCGCCCAGGCAATGTGCGGCATGATGGACTTGACGCGCGCGGGCGGCGTTCCGACCAAGGCCGGTATCTCGGCGGCGGACATCCTGGGCGGTCAGGTCGCGCTCCTTGCGATTCTCTGCAGCCTGCGCGATGGCGCCGGGCCGACCCACGCGGGTGCGAGCGTGGATCTGGCAATGCAGGATGTCGGCGTGTGGGCGACCTACCCCGCCTGGTCAGGCCGGGTATCCCGCGAGGATCACCTGATCGTGTCCTGCGCCGACGCCGACTACATGGCCGAGGCACCTGCAACCACGCTCGGCGCGTGGGCCCGGCAAGCCGGCATCGCCGTGCAGGACGGGTGCGCGCGATTCCCTCGCCCTGCCAGCGAGCTCATGGACGCACTGGACGCGGCTGGTGTCACCCTGACCAGGGTTCGGCCGATCGCCGATGTACTGACTCAGCCCCACTTCCTGGCCCGCTGCCTGAATTCGGGGCGCGATGCCGCGGGGACATTCTGGCCCCTGGTCAACGCACCTTATCGCATGCGACTGACGCCTGCGATCAGCCAGGTCGTGCCGGGCCCGCTGGGATCGGACAACGCCCGCGTGTTCGGCATTGTGAACGATTGAATGGCCTAGCCGTCGCAACACGACACAATGGTTTCAACGACGAATCGTTCGTGATACTCTGGTTTTCGCCGGGGGCAGACCGTGTCGCTCTCGTTCGCAATGCCGGACGTTTTCGGCGCACATAACGATAATCCTGCAAGGTGGGGAGACGATGGCTACAAAACTATTTTCGCCGTTCAAACTGCGTGATCTCGACATTCCGAATCGCATCATGGTTTCCCCGATGGGACAGTATTCCGCCGTCGACGGATGCGCCGGCAATTGGCACATGATGCACCTGGGCACCATGGCCATCTCGGGCGCCGGCATGCTGGTGATCGAAGCCACCGCGATCAATCCCGTCGCACGCCTGAGCCACGGGGATTTCGGTTTATGGAACGATGCGCAGGTCGCCGCGCTCGCACCAATCCTCGACTTCTGTCGCAAGGTGGGCGGCGCGCGCATCGGGATGCAGTTGTGGCATGCCGGTCGCAAGAGTTCCGTCACGGTGGCCTGGGAGCACCAGCGGGCCATCCCTCTGGACCAGGGCGGGTGGACGCCGCTTGGCGCCGATGATCGACCCTATCCGCGGCGCAATACTCCGAAGGCGATGGACGCGGACGACATGCGCTGCATTATCCAGGACTATGTCGACGCCACACTGCGCGCCGACCGGCTCGGGATCGAATTTCTTGAGCTGCATAGCGCCCACGGCTATCTGCTGCACAACTTCCTGTCACCGCTGACGAACAATCGAACGGACGCCTATGGCGGGAGCCTGGAAAACCGGATGCGGTTTCCGCTTGAAGTCTTCAAGGCAATCCGGCGCGCCTGGCCGGAGCACAAGCCGATGGGTACACGGATTTCTTCAATCGACTGGGCACCAGGCGGCTGGACGATCGAGGACAGCGTCGAGTTCACGAAGGCACTGCAAGCGCTGGGCTGCGATTACGTCACCGCCTCGAGCGGCGGCGCCGTGCCCGAGCAGGCCATCACCGTCGAGCCGGGCTATCAGGTTCCATTTGCCGAGCGCATCCGCCGTGAAACTGGCATCTGCACGGCGGCCGTGGGGCTCATCACCGAGCCGCGCCAGGCCGAGGAGATCCTCCAGAAGGGTCAGGCCGACATCATCGCGCTGGGCCGCAGAATGCTGTGGGACCCACGCTGGCCATGGCACGCCGCATCCGAGCTTGGCGAGGAATTCTTTTATCCGAAGCAATACGAGCGCTCGCATCCGACGATGCAGGGCGGCGATTTCCTCGCCCCTGCGCGCAGCAAGTAAATCCGCAGCGGGCCCGCAGGGAGACTGCGGGCCGCGCACCCAACCACTGATTCACGAGGAACGCCATCCATGAGCGAAGCAGAATACAAGGACATACTCTACGAAGAGCGCGACGGCGTCGCGACCATCACCTTCAACCGTCCGGAAGTGCTCAATGCCTTTCGCATGGGCACGTACGAGGAAGTCACCGACGCCATCCATCGCGCGGGCTGGAACAAGTCAGTGGGCGTGATCGTGTTGACTGGCCTGGGACGCGCCTTTGGCGTGGGCGGCGACAGCAGCGACAAGAAATCGGATCGCGCAGGACGCGGCACGCTCGGGGTGCCTGTCGAAGCATTGCATGCGGCCATCCGTGATGTGCCCAAGCCCGTGATTGCCAAGGTGCGCGGCTATGCGATCGGTGGCGGCAACGTACTCGTGACACTCTGCGACCTGACAATCGCGTCCGACAACGCCATGTTCGGACAAGTGGGCCCGAAAGTCGGATCGGTCGATCCCGGATACGGCACCGCCTATCTCGCACGCATCGTCGGCGAAAAGAAGGCCCGCGAAATCTGGTATCTCTGCCGCAAGTACACGGCAGCCGAAGCGCTGGCGATGGGTCTGATCAATAAATTCGTCCCGGATGCCGAGCTCGACGCCGAAGTCGACAAGTGGTGCGCGGAGATCACGCAGATGAGCCCGACCGCGATCGCGATTGCGAAGCGCTCGTTCAACGCGGATAGCGAAAATATCCGCGGCATCGCCAACCTCGGGTTCCAGGCGGTATCGCTCTTCTACGCAACGGATGAGGCCAAGGAAGGCGGCAACGCGTTCCGGGAGAAGCGCAAGCCGCGTTTTCGCGATTTCCAAAAGTAGCCGCGCCTGAGGCGACCTGCAGCCCCGACCCCATGATGAGACGGAGAACAACCCGTGCAATTCCAGCTAAACAGTGAGCAGCGCGAGATCCAGGAGGCCGTGCGCCGCATGGTCGACCGGGAGATCAACCCTATCCTTGCCCGGAACGACCCGGATCGCCCGCTGCCCAAGGAGGATGTCAAGTCCATCCTGCAGATTTGCGCCACGCAGGGCCTGACCAGTGCGCGCGTGCCCGAATCGGCCGGCGGCGCCGGCATGCCCGCGCTCACCTACGGGATCATGGTCGAGCAACTTCCGCCCGTCGCGCTCTTCATGGTGATCGGGCAGGAGGTCACGGCGACACGCATCTATCACGAGAGCACGCCGGAGCAGAAAGAGCGCTTCCTGCCGGATATCATCGCCGGGCGCCGCATCACCTGCACCGGCACCACCGAACCCGATGTCGGATCGGATCCACGCGGTGTGAAGACCCGTGCCGACGACGACGGCCCCGACCACTTCCGGGTGACCGGCCGCAAGCTGTGGATCACCAACGCAAGCATCTGCGACCTGATCAACGTGACGTGTTCCGTGGGCAAGGACGACAGGGGCCTTGCCAACATGATCCGCCTCATGATCGATCGCGACGAATCCCCTTTCGAGGCCCATGAAATCCCGACACTGGGCCTGCGTCAGGGGCACCTGGGCGAAGTGGCGTTCGACAATTGCCGTGTCCCGAAGGCGAACATGCTGGGCGAGGCGGGCGACGCCGCGCGCGTGCTGACGCTGACGTGGCTCGCGAACCGGCCGATCATTGCGCTCTCCGCGGTTCACATGGCACAGCGCGCGTTTGACCTGGCCCTGCGCTATGCGGGCGACCGCAAGCAGTTCGGCAAGGTGATCGGCGGCCACCAGCTGGTGCAGAAATTGCTGGCCGACACGGCGATGGCCATCACCACCAGTCGCCTGCTCTGCTATCACGCACTGGAAATGATTGACGCCGGCGAGCGTGCCAACCAGATATCGGCGATGGCGAAACGCTATTCGCTGGAAGCCTGCCAGCGGGCGATCTCGATGGCGATGGAGGTACACGGCGCCATGGGCATCAGCCGCGAGCTCGGGCTGGAACAGTTGTTCCGTGACTGCCGGATGCTGCCCATCCCCGACGGCACCAACCAGATCCTGGCGCTGATCGAGGGACGCGAACTCACGGGGATCCAGGCGTATCGCGCCTAGCGAAGTGCAACGCGGTTGAACGGGTCCGCGCCCTGATGGGCGCGGTTTGACCCGCCCGGGTCAGCGCCCCTTGAAGGTGGGCGAGCGCTTTTCCAGGAAGGCGCCAATCCCTTCGTTCTTGTCTTCGGTGCAGTAGATGGCCGTAACGAGGAACCGTTCGAATTCCACGCCCGACGCCTGGTCCATCTGCATGCCGGTGCGCACCGCGCGCTTGGCGTAGGCCAGGCTCAGGGGCGCGCGCTGCTCATAAACCTTGACCATGTCCAGCGCGGTCGCCAGGGCCTTGCCCGCCGGGACAAGCCGCTCGACGAGGTTGATGCGATAGGCTTCGTGCGCGTCGATCGTATTGCCCGAGAACAGGATATCGAGCGCCTTGCCCATGCCCACCAGCCTGGGCAGACGCTGCGTGCCTCCGGCGCCGGGCACGGTGCCAATTTTGGAGGATGTCAGCGCGAAGCTCGCGCCGTCGCCTGCGACCCGGATATCGCAGGCCATGACGAACTCGAAGCCGCCTGTCATGCAAAAACCTTCGATCGCCGCGATGACCGGCTTTTCAAGCTTCTCGATCGTGTCGTGCAGGCGCTCCCAGTGCTTGAGGTAGGCGACGCCCTCCTTCGGCGATTTCACTTCCATGGCCTCGTTAAGATCGGCGCCCGAGGAAAAATATTGTTCGCCCCCGGTCACGATGACCGCCCGTACCGCGGGGTCAGCCTCTGCCTCCTGGGCAGCCGCGATCAGTTCGCCCATCAGCTCCTTGCTGAAGGCATTCTTGCGGTTGGGGCGGTTCAGGGTGATGACCAGCGCGGCACCCTGGCGAGACAGCGTAATGGTGTTGGTTGTCATGATGGTGCTCCGTTGAGGGTCTTCAGGCGTCGCCGGACTCGATCGGCACGCCAAGGTAGGCTTCGATAACTTCCGGGCGCTCGATGACCGCGTCGGGCAAGCCCTGCGCCAGTTCCATGCCGAAGTTCATTGCAAAAACATAGTCGGACAACTCCACGATGACGTGGACCAGATGCTCGATCATCACGATCGTCATGCCCGACTGGTGAATCCGGCGCAACACCACCATGAGGTCTTCGACTTCCTCGTGGGTGAGCCCGCCCATGACCTCGTCGAGCAGCAACAGCCGGGGGCGCGTGGCCAGTGCGCGCGCGAGCTCGAGCTTCTTCTTGGCCCCCAGCGTCAGCGACCCCGCAGGCATCAAGGCCTGCCCGTGCAGACCGACGAGCTCGAGCGGCTCGATGCTGTCTTCGCGCGCCTGCGCAATCGTGCGGTGGCGCCCGTACTCGGAAAACAGCGCCCCCGCCATGACGTTCTCGAGGACCGACATTTCGGCAAAGGGCTGTGTGATCTGGAACGTGCGGCCAATGCCCAGCCGTGCAATGCGGTAGGGTGGCAGCCCCTGGATCGGCTTGCCTTCAAACGTGATCGAACCGGAGGTCGGTGTGAGGTACCCCGTGACGAGGTTGAGCAACGTGGTCTTGCCCGCCCCGTTTGCACCGATGATGCCGAGGAACTGGCCGGCCTGCACCGAGAGCGTCAGATCATTGATCGCCTTGATCCCGCCAAAGAACTTGCAGAGCCGGGAAACTTCAAGCATTGTCGACATGCGCCCCCCCGGGTTCCCGTTGATCAGACTCACCCGCGACGGGGTCACGACGCGTGCGGCGTGGTGCGAGAAACGATTCCTGCACCATCCTTGAGCCTCGCAGTTCCGCAGCCGTCCCCTCAAGCGTGATTTGCCCGTTGGCGAGCACGTAGCCCCGATGTGCAATCGACAGCGCGGCGTGCACGTTTTGCTCGACGAAAAGAATGCTGACACCCTGCTTGGCGGTCTTGACGACCGCCTGGTAGACGTCAACGATGATCTTGGGTGCCAGGCCCAGAGAAGGCTCATCGAGCACCAGCAGGCGCGGTCGCGCCATCAGCGCGCGACCGATCGCAAGCATCTGCTGCTCACCGCCCGACATGAGCCCGGCCTTTTGGGTCAGACGGTCCTCGAGCTTGGGGAAAATCTCGAAGACTTCGGCGAGCGTGCGCGCGCGGTGGCGCCGTGCGCTCGGTGAATAGGATCCGAGCAGCAGGTTTTCATGCACTGTGAGATTGGGGAACACCTGCCGCCCCTCAGGTGCCAGAGCGATCCCCATGTCGACACGCCGATGGGCCGGCACATGATCGATACGCTCGCCGGCGAACGTGAGGTGGCCCGCCCAGGCAGGCAACAGGCCAGTGAGGACTCGCGTGGTGGTGGTCTTGCCCGCGCCGTTTGCGCCGATCATGCAAACCACTTCGCCTTCTCGCACCGTGATCGAAAGATCCTGCAACACGGTGGATTCACCGTAGCCCGCGCGGATGTGGGCCATCGAGAGCAATTCGCTCATTTCCCACCCCCCGTGCCGGCACGCCCTTGACCTTTATTGGCATCGGGGCGGGGGTCCATCCAGCGATCAAGCGCGCCGCGGATGCCGCGTGGCAGAAACACCACGCACGCGACCAGCGCGACGCCGAAAAGGAGCAGGCTCACGCCCTCGAGCGATCCGAACCATGAGCGGGTGGCTTCGCCCAGCGCCATCGTCGCGATCGTGCCAAGGATCGGGCCCGAAAGCGTGTAAATGCCGCCGAGGATCGGGGCGATCTGCGACATGACCGTGGTGTGCAGGCTGAACGCGACCGACGGATCAAGGTAGCCGCCATTCCATGCCGCCATCGCGCCGCCATACGACGCCATCGCGCCGGAGATCGTCACGATCATCATGCGGTAGAGCATCGGGTTGATGCCGACCATCTGGGCGGCGCGTTCGTTGGCGCGCATGGCGCGAAAGGCGTAATGGGATCGTGTGCGGCTGAGCACCAGGGACACGAGCGCGGCGAAAACCGCACCCAGGCTCGCCATGAAATAGACCGTCGTCGTGCCAGGGAACAACTCGGAATTCAGGTAGACGCCCTGTGCACCCCCCGTGAGCTCCGGCAACATGATCGCCAGCACCCGGAAGCCCTCGGACATCGCCAGTGTCGCAATCGCGAAGTAGATCCCGCGCAGGCGCCCGGTGATCGAGGCCAGGCCCAGGCCAATCAACGCACCAGCGACGATTGCGACGCCCAACGAGGGGAAGAAAGGCATCCCCAGCAGGTTGGCGCACAAGACCGCCGCATAGGCGCCAATACCCCAGAAACCCGATTGCCCCAGCGAAATCAGCCCGGCACCTGCCATGATGTTCCAGCTGATCGCGATGGTGGCGAGCGTGCAGGTACGAAACATGGTGTCGGCCAGACCAGGGAACCCCAGGAAGGGAGCGACCAGCGTAAAAATCGCCAGTGCGAAGCCAAGGTAACGAAGGAGGGATTCGAGTCGCATGCCGGTTAATGCTCCGCCTGGCCCATCAGCCCGCCCGGGCGCAGGATCAGCAATGAGATGATCAGCAGGAAGGCGACACCCTCGGACCAGCCCGCGCCCTCGGGGATGTAGTAAGCGAACCCCGTTTCGACCGCCGCCAGCATGAACGCCCCGATGGCCATGCCCCCGATGCTGCCCAGGCCGCCCAGGATCACGATCGCCAGCGCCTTGACCAGCATGGGGAACCCCATGAACGGCGTCACCGTGATGATGAAGCTCACGATCACGCCGGTCGCCACGCCGAGCGCGGAACTCAGTGCGTAAGACATTGCGTAGATCGCGCGCACATTGATACCCATCAGGGTCGCCGCATCCTCGTTCTGCGAGACCGCGCGAACAGCCCGACCCGACTCGGTCCATTTGAGCCAGGCGATCAGGATGCCAACCAGCAGCAGCGCGACCGCGCATCCGACGAGCCGGCCGACGGGGATGAACACATCGCCCATTGTCACCGCAGCGAGCGCGTATTCGGGCATCGTGGAGCGCGAGTCTGCGGACCACAGGATCACTGCCACGTGCTGGATCACCAACCCGATGCCGAACGTCAGGAGGATCTGGTTGATATGCGGCGCCGAAAGCACCCGGCGGATCAGGGTGCTGAAAAGCAGCCAGCCAGCGGCGAAACCCGCGACGATGACGACGGGCAAGCCGACCAACGGATCCACGCCCCAGAGCTTGAACATCCAGAAGGCGCCGTAGGCACCCAGCATGATGAACTCGCCATGGGCGAAATTGATGATGCGCGACACGCCGAACGAAAGTGCGAAGCCGATCGCCATCAGCGTGTAGAGCCCGCCCAGAAGGACGGAGTCGACCAGAAACTGAAAGAAAAGGGTCATGTGCGGCCAACCCGCGCAATCGCCGGCGCGCGCCTCAGGCGGCGAGCCGGCATTGCGCCAAAAAGTTCAGACACCATTTACTGGATGCAGGACTGGAGGGAGGCGGTCGCGAGTTCCTTCGGGTAGATCACCTTGCTGACGAACTTGTCGCCTTCCTTGACCTGCTGGAAGACAACCATTTCGCCAAACGCCTGGTGCGGCGTGATCTCGCTGGGTAAAAACTTGCTCGAAAGGCTAAGCGGCGACTTGTAGTCTTGCTGTTCCAGCCAATCCTTGATTTTTTCCCGATCCAGCGAATGGGTCTGCTCGACCGCCAGCAAGGCCAGGATCGTCGAGACGTAGTAGCCGACATCCAGGAATTCTGGCGCCCGGCTGTACCTTGCGCGCCAGGCAGTCTCCCAATCGGCGGCCGATGGCAGCAACTTCGGTTCCCTGGGATCCGCCGGCAGCTTGAGCCCCGTGACCCACGTCGTCACGCCTGTCCAGCACTGCTGCGCCTGGCCCACGGCCTCCTGCCACTCAGGCAACTGCGCCTGCGCGGTGCCAACGAGGTAAGGCACGCCGATCTTCGCGGTGTAGACCTGCTTGGCGAACTGAACGGCATCGGTTGTCTGCATCAGCGCGTAGAGGATATCGGGCTTCGTCGCGCGGACCTTGATGATCGCCGAGTTGAAGTCGGAGGCGCCTTCGCGCACCAGTTCGCTCGCGACGATCTCGAAACCCGCTTCCTTCATGTGCTTGCGCGCGTCATCAATGTGCGCACGGCCATACGCGCCGTCGGTGTAGACGAACGCGATGCGTTTCTTTTCGCCCAGCGCTGCCTTGAGCGCCTTGGCATTGTTGATGTGGTAATAGTAGGCCCAGGCATAGGTATGAAAGAAATACGGGTCAGGACCAACCGCCTTTTCGACCGTTGTGCTCGAGCCGCCTGGCATCAGCCAGATCGGGCGCTCCTTGAACTTCTTCCAGGGTGGCACAGCTGCCGCAGCGACGTTCGAGCCATCGGGCCCGATCATGACGTTGATCTTGTCCGACTGGATGAGCTGGTTGACAATCGAAACGGTCAGCGCATTGTCGGACTGGGTGTCGGACATGAGGAGCTCGATCTTGCGGCCATCCACCGTATCGCCCCGGACTGATTTCCACACCGCGAGCGCTTGCTCAACGCCGCTCTTGGCCTGGATGCCGTAGGCGACGTATTTGCCGGAAAGCGAAGCGGGAAGGCCGATCTTGAAAGGCTCCTTGGCATCCTGCGCCTGCACCGCCGCGCCAACCGCGCACAGGGCCAGGCCCGCCAGCCAGGACTTGCATACACTGCTCATACGATCACGCATCGGTCACTCCTTTTGCTCGCGGGGAACATGCCCTGCGGAATTCCACTCCGGTCGCGGGCGCCCGCGATGCGTGACGCCGTACGATATCCGGAACATGCCCCAAAATAATTTTTTCTTGTCGATACAATTCAGTTCTTGCGCACCCCGAACTCAATGCGCAACTGCAGACGCAAGATTGCACACAACTGGCCTGAAGTCAATACGATTTACGCCGAGTTACGGGCGCACAATGACTTTGCCGTGCGCCTTTCGATCGGTCAGCAAAGCGATGGCGCGAACGCTATCCTCAAGCGGCAGGCTCTGACTGACACACGGCTTGAGTTTTCCCTCGACGTACCACTGGAATAGCTCCTGCACCGATTGGTTCATCTTCTGCGGCTCGTGCCATCGGAAGTGGCGCAGCGACGACCCCATCGCAGAGCGATTCTTCACCAGCAACCGGTTCGCGGAAATCTGCGGCACGCCGCCCACGAAACCCACGATCAGAATACGGCCGCCCCAGCCCGTCGCTGAAAGCGCTGCGTCGAAAAGAGCGCCGCCGACCGGGTCGTAGACCACGTTGACGCCCTTGTCGAATGTCAGTTCCATCACGCGTTCGGTGAGATTCTCTGTCGTGTAGTTCACCAGTTCATCGGCGCCGTGCTCACGGGCAACCGCAAGTTTCTCGGGCGAACTCGCCGCGGCGATCACACGCGCGCCCATCGCCTTGCCGATCTCGACGGCGGTCAGGCCGACGCCTCCGGCCGCGCCAAGCACGAGCATCGTCTCACCCGGCTCGAGCCGCCCGAGCCAGCGGATGGCGACATGACTCGAGAGATAGGAAACGGGAAAGGCACCGGCCTCGTCAAACGACATGCTGCTCGGAATGCGGAACGTTTCGGCCACTTTGGCGATGGCGTATTCCGCAAGCCCGCCATAGGCGAGGATCGCCATCACGCGATCGCCAGGCGCAAATTCGGTGACCCCCGGCCCGCACTCGGTGACCACGCCGGCCGTCTCGAGGCCCGGGGTAAACGGTAGTGCGGGCTTGGTTTGATACCGCCCCGCGACCATGATCGAATCGGCGAAATTCACGGCGCTCGCCTCGACGCGAATCAGTACCTCGCCGTCGCCCGGCATCGGTTTGTCGATGTCCTCAAGCGTCAGCTGATCGATGCTGCCCCATTCATGGCAAACAATTGCTCGCATGTCCCCTGTCTCCTTGTTATCCGCCGTCAGGGCCTATCGGCCCGGCGTCTTCTTTATTCTGATGGGTCGCGCGGCGCTACGACGATACTGCACGGCGCAATACCCTGCCCGCCCGCGCTCCGCTGCTCGCGCCATCATGCCATGAGAGCACGCCATTGACATAGACCCGCGCGATGCCCGCCGCGCAGAGCTTCGGGTCCTTGAACGTGGCGCGATCTGCGACGCGGTCCGGATCGAACACGACAAGATCGGCGCCATATCCGGGGCGCACGAAGCCCCTGTCCGCCAGCCCGAAGCGCGTGGCCGAAAGGCCCGTCATCTTGTGCACTGCCGTTTCCAGCGGAAATAGTTTGCGATCGCGCGTGTAGTGGCCAAGCACGCGGGGAAACGCGCCCCAGAGCCGGGGATGCGGAAACGTATCGTGGGGCAAGCCATCGGACCCAACCATGGTTTCCGGGTAGGCAAGGATGCGCTCGACATCCGCCTCGTCCATGATGAAGTAAATGGCGCCAGCGGGTTGAAGCGACTGCAGCAGCGACGTGAGGTCACCGCCCCTTTCCTTCAGCAAATCGTCGACGTAGCGGCCACTCGCCTCGGGCGACGCCTCCGACCAGGTAATCAGCGTGCGCGATGCCTGCTCGACCGCATCCTGGCGCAGCACCGTGGAGGCAGCTGTATAGGGATAGCAATCCAGGCACACATCGCCCTGACCCCGGGCGCGGTCGATCAGGGCGAGCGTCTCTGTCGAGCGCCCGAAGTTTGCGGACCCCATCACCTTGTGGTGCGAGAGCACCTGGCGCACGCCAAGTTCGTTGGCGATGGTCATCGCTTCAGTCATGGCGACCAGGACTTCGTCACCCTCGTTGCGCAAATGCGACGCGATGAGTGCGTTGGTGCCGCGCAGCGGCTCGCAAACCTCGCGCACCTCGTCAGCCGTGGCAGCCTGGGCCGGCGCGTAATACAGACCGGTCGACAGCCCGATTGCGCCCGCGTCCAGCGCCTCGCGCACCAGCGCCTGCATGCGCGCGATCTCGTCCGGGCGTGCCGCACGACCCACATCATCCATACAAACGACGCGTAAAGTCGTATGCCCGACCAGGGACGCCACATTGACGGCGGGCGGGCTTGCCTCAAGCGCACCAAAATAGGACATGAACGTTTCAAACCGGTGCGCGGTCGGGTCGGCGACAAGGTTCAGGGGAGGCACCGGATCGTGCGACCCGAGCGGCGAAAGGCTGATGCCGCAGTTGCCCGTGATCACGGTCGTGACGCCCTGGCTCACCTTGGGCTGCATCAGGGGATCGGCAAGCAGCAACCGATCATCGTGGGTATGCACGTCGATGAAGCCCGGGGCCACCACCAGGCCCCCGACATCGACGACCTCGTCGGCACTCATGTGGTGCAGATCACCCACCGCGACAATCACACCCTGGTGCACCGCAACATCCGCACGGTGCCGGGCCTGCCCGGAGCCATCGATCACCACGCCGCCAAGCAGCAGCAAGTCGCACTTTTCCATCGTCTGAACACCTATCAAAATCTGTGGTCGCCAAGGGTATTCGTGGTAGTCTAACATCGAGTTTCAGGCGGTTCGCCAGGCTTGGCGCGTAAGCTCAGGGGGTGTATTTACCCCGTTTTTTCCGGTTCGCAGGCTCCCTCTGCGAACCAGGTGCGTTGTTTGGATTCATTGACCGGAAGGAATCGCAACATGTTGAAGAAAATTGCATCTCACCCCCGTCGCCTGGCACGCAATGTCGCCGTCGGGCTCATCCTCGCGCTCGGCACAGCCACGTGCGGAACCGCGATGGCGCAAGGAAAGACCATCAAGTTCGTCCCTGAGGCGGATTTGCGGATCCTCGATCCGGTCTGGACAACGGCCTACATCACCCGCAACCACGGCTACATGGTGTACGACGTTCTGTTCGCGACCGATGCGGATTTCAAGGTCCAGCCGCAAATGGTCGACAAGTGGGAACTGAGCCCGGACAAGCTCACCTACACGTTCACGCTGCGCGATGGCCTGAAGTTCCACGACGGCGCGCCGGTCCGGTCAGCCGATTGCATCGCCTCGATCGAGCGCTGGGCCAAGCGCGACGTGCTCGGCCAGAAGCTCGGCGAAATGACCGAATCCTGGACAGCGGTCGACGACAAGACGTTCAAGCTCAAGCTTAAGAAACCCTTCGCGCTCACGCTCGAGGCGCTCGCCAAACCTTCGTCGAACGTGCCCTTCATCATGCCCGAACGCATCGCCAAGACCGATGCCTTCACGGCGATCACGGATGCAACCGGTTCGGGGCCCTTCAAGTTCGTCAAGGAAGAGTGGGTGCCGGGGAGCAAGGTGGTCTACGTCAAGAACACCGATTACGTCCCACGCAAGGAAGCCCCGTCCTGGGGTGCCGGCGGCAAGGTGGCCAAGGTCGATCGCGTCGAGTGGGTCTACATCCCCGACTCGGCCACCGCCGCGGCAGCCTTGAACACGGGGGAAGTCGACTGGTGGCAACAAGTCCCGGTGGATCTTGTGCCCCTGCTGCAGAAGAACAAGCAGATCAAGGTTGAGAGTGTCGACCCGCTCGGCTCGATCGGCGTTCTGCGCTTTAACCAGCTTCAGGCCCCGTTCAACAACGTCAAGCTTCGCCAGGCTGTCCTGGCGGTGCTGGACCAGAAGGACTACGCCGTCGCGATCGCAGGCGACGAAAAGAACGGCAAGCCTTGCCCGTCTTACTTCACCTGCGGCACGCCGATGGCCAGCACCGCCGGCTCGGAAGCGCTGTCGGGTAAGCGTGACGTCGAAAAGGCCAAGGCGCTGGTCAAGGAATCCGGCTACAAGGGCGAGAAAATCGTGCTGATGTCGGCGACCGACCAGCCGATGGTCAGTTCGCAGGCGCTGGTGACCCAGGAAATCCTGCGCAAGATCGGCCTGAACGTCGAACTCGCCGCCAGCGATTGGGGCACGCTGATCACGCGTCGGTCATCCAAGGAACCTGTCGACAAGAACGGCTGGAGCATCTTCCATACGTGGTTCGTCGGCCCTGACATGACCACCCCCGCCCTGAACTCGCCGCTGCGCGGCAACGGCGAAGCGGCCTGGTTCGGCTGGCCGACGGATGCGAAGCTCGAGGCGCTTCGCGAGCAATGGTTCCTTGCGGCAACGCCTGAAGAGCAAAAGAAGATTGCCGAGCAAATGCAATTGCAGGCTTTCGAGTCGGTGCCCTACATTCCGACCGCGCAATTCATCATCCCGACTGCTTATCGCACCACGCTCTCAGGCGTGATCAATTCGCCGGTCACCTTCCTCTGGAACGTCGAGAAGAAGTAGTTCCGTCCTCTACGCGCGCCTCGCCCAGGCGGGGTGCGCGTATTCGTCGAATTTCGTTTCCAGTCACATGCTTCGATACCTGATCAAGCGCCTGCTGGCGACCATCCCTGTCATGGGCATTGTCGCGTTGCTGGTCTTTTCCCTGCTCTACCTCAGCCCGGGCGACCCTGCAGCCGTCATCGCGGGTGACATCGCCACGCCAGCCGACATCGCGCGCATCCGTGCCCAGCTCGGTCTGGATCAACCCTTTCTGGTGCGCTTCGGAAACTGGATCTGGGCCCTCGCGCACGGCGACCTGGGCACATCGATTTTCACTTCCCTGCCAGTTTCCAAGCTTATTTCGCAACGAATCGAACCAACGCTCGCGCTGACGCTCTGCACACTCATCGTGGCCGTCGGCCTGGCGATTCCCCTGGGCGTGCTGGCTGCCGCGCGCGCCGGCGGCTGGATTGACCGTCTCGTGATGGCGATCTCGGTCATGGGTTTTTCGGTTCCCGTTTTCGTGATCGCGTACGGCTTGATCCTGCTGTTCTCGGTGCAACTTGAATGGCTCCCCGTGCAGGGCTACCGCAGCCTATCTGACGGAATTGTCCCGTTTCTCAGCCACATCGTGCTGCCGAGTACGGCGCTCGGCATCGTCTACATGGCGTTGATCGCACGCATCACGCGCGCGACGATGCTGGACATCCTTTCTCAGGATTACGTCCGTACCGCGACGGCCAAGGGGCTATCACGCAACACGGTGCTGATCCGCCACGCCCTTAAGAACGCTGCCATACCCATCGCAACAATCGTTGGCATCGGTGTGGCCGCACTGATCGGTGGCGTGGTCGTGACCGAGACGGTTTTCGCTATTCCGGGGCTGGGCCGCCTGACAGTCGATGCGATCCTGCGCCGCGACTACCCCATCATCCAGGGCGTCACGCTGCTCTTCTCCGCCCTCTACGTCCTGGTCAACCTGCTGGTAGACCTTAGTTACTCGCTATTTGACCCGCGAATTCGCTACTGATATGACCGGATCCGCAACTTCCTCCCCTCCCGCCGTGCTTGTCGCGCGGCCAGGCGCATCGCCTACCTGGCTGCGCATGAAGGACGCGTTTCGCCGGCATCCGACGGCGATTGTCGGCTTCATCGTGCTGTTGCTGATGGTGCTGATGGCCATCATGGCGCCCTACCTCGGCACCACGGATCCGCTCTCTGTCGTTCCCACCCGGCGACTGAAGCCGCCATCCGAACAGTTCTGGTTTGGCACGGACATGCTCGGTCGCGATATTTACAGCCGCGTCATCTACGGATCGAGGCCCTCGCTGATCGTTGGCATCTCTGTGGCACTGCTGGCGACCGGCTTCGGCCTGGCCATCGGGCTGGTGACCGGTTACCTGCGGTGGCTCGACGCCATCATGATGCGTGTCATGGATGGCCTGATGTCGATCCCATCGGTGCTCCTGGCGATCGCGCTGATCTCGCTGACCAAGGCCAGCCTGGAAAACGTCGTCATCGCCATCACCATCACCGAAATCCCGCGCGTCGTGCGGCTGGTGCGCTCTCTGGTGCTCACGCTGCGCGAGCAACCCTACGTCGAAGCCGCGATCGCCTCGGGCACCCGCCTGCCCGCCATCCTGATCCGGCACATTCTCCCCAACACCATCGCCCCTCTGCTGGTGCAGGCGACCTACATCTGCGCATCGGCGATGATCACGGAAGCCATCCTTTCGTTCATTGGCGCGGGCACTCCGCCCAACATCCCAAGCTGGGGCAACATCATGGCGGAGGCGCGCAGCCTGATCCAGGTCGCGCCGACGATCTTGCTGTTTCCGGGAATTTTCCTTTCTGCAACGGTGCTTTCGGTCAACCTGCTGGGTGATGGAATGCGTGATGCGCTCGACCCGCGCCTGGCGAGGCGGATGTGACCATGGATTCCACCAACACCACTCCGCTTTTGCGCGTCGAGGGGCTGCGCACGCAGTTCCGCACACGCGACGGCATCGTGCGCGCCGTCGACGGGGTGAGCTTCGACGTTCATCCCGGCGAGACGCTGGCCATCGTCGGGGAATCGGGCTGTGGCAAAAGCGTTACCGCCATGTCCATCCTGCGGTTGTTGCCTATGCCACCCGCGCGCATCGTGGCCGGCTCGATCACGTTCGACGGGCGTGACCTGCTCGGTTTGTCCGAAGACGAAATGCGCAATGTGCGTGGCAACCTGATCTCGATGATCTTCCAGGAGCCGATGACCTCGCTCAACCCGGTGCTCACCATCGGCGATCAGGTCGCCGAAGCGTTGATGCTGCATCGGGGTCTGGACCGCAAGGCGGCGACGGCACGGGCGATCGACATGCTCAACAAGGTGCAGATTCCGGAGGCCGCGCGCCGCGTTCGCCAATATCCGCACCAGTTGTCCGGCGGAATGCGCCAGCGCGTCATGATCGCCATGGCACTGGCCTGCGGGCCGCGCCTGCTCATTGCCGACGAACCCACGACCGCGCTCGATGTCACCATCCAGGCCCAGATTCTTGAGCTGATGCGCAACCTGGGCCGCGAGACGGGTGCCTCGATCATCCTCATCACCCACGATCTGGGCGTGGTCGCCGAAATGGCGCAGCGCGTCGTCGTGATGTATGCGGGCCGCAAGGTCGAGCAGGCGAGCGTCGAGTCGCTGTTCGCGCACCCGAGGCATCCCTACACGGCCGGGTTACTCGGATCGATGCCGCACCTGGGCGGCTCGCTCAAAGAACCCGCAGACGCGCCACCGAAACGGCTGGTCGAAATCCCCGGCATGGTTCCTTCGCTCAAGGAGGAGACGCCCGGATGCCTGTTTGCGCCGCGTTGCCCCAGGGCAAGCGAGCGCTGCCGTCTCGAAGTGCCTGCGCTGGCCGAATTCGACCAGGGTCACTTTGCGGCGTGCTGGCATCCGATCAGTCAGGCGATCGCGACGGTTGATGAAGGGAGCCTCGCATGACGACGCCGCCTGACGTTGCCGCCGCACTACTCGAGGTCAGGGGCCTGTGCAAGCATTTCCCAACCCAGCATGGCTGGCTGGGCCGTAGCCAACTGGTGCGTGCCGTCGATGGCGTGAGCTTCTCGATCGCCGAGGGCGAAACGCTCGGGCTGGTCGGCGAATCGGGCTGCGGCAAATCGACCACCGGCAAGCTGATCCTGCGGCTTCAGGATCCGACCGCCGGCGAAATCCTCTGGAACGGCCGGCCAATTCACAACCTGTCGCAAACCGAGCTGCGGCCGGTTCGCCGTGAACTGCAAGCCGTCTTCCAGGATCCCTACGCGTCGCTGAACCCGCGCATCCGTGCCGCAGAAATCGTAGCCGAGCCGCTGCGCAACTACGAAGCCATGAGCTCCGCGCAGGCACGCGAGCGCGTGGCAAGTCTGTTTGAGCGCGTCGGGCTGCGTCCCGACCAGATGGTCAAGTATCCGTTCGAATTCTCGGGCGGCCAGCGCCAGCGCCTGGGGATCGCGCGCGCCCTGTCTGTGCAGCCCAGGCTCATCGTCTGCGACGAGCCCGTGTCGGCGCTCGACGTGTCTGTGCAGGCCCAGGTCATCAACCTGCTGATGGATCTCCAGCAGCAGTTCAACCTGTCTTATCTGTTTATCGCGCACGATCTCGCCGTGGTTGAACACATTAGCCATCGCGTGGCGGTGATGTACCTCGGGCGCATCGTCGAGATCGCCCCGAAGCGCACGATTTTCACGAGCCCCCAGCACCCGTACACGGAGGCCTTGCTGGACGCAGTCCCGGTGCCCGATCCGCGGGTCCGCAAGAACCGGCGCGTGCTCACGGGAGATGTCCCAAGCCCGATTAACCCGCCACCCGGATGCCACTTCCACACGCGGTGTCCCTACGCCGAGGAGCGCTGCAGGATTGAATCGCCGCCCATGCGTGAAGTCGCCCCGGGGCAGTTCGTCGCCTGTCACCTCCGGCAGCCGGCATCAATCGAGCACCCCACCGGAATTCCAGCATGAGCCACCCTGCGCGCGCCATCGCGAACCCCAGTGCCGAACCGGCTTCGGCACCCTACGGCGCCGCCCGCGCTGCCGTCATGAGCCCGCAGGGATTTGACGCCGCGATGCGGGAAATCTCCAGCTGGCCCGGCTATGCGCCCACGCCGCTGCTCTCGCTCGACGGCCTGGCGAAAAACCTCGGGATCGGCGGATTGCATTACAAGGACGAACGCGGCCGCTTCGGACTGGGCAGCTTCAAGGCGCTCGGCGGCGCGTACGCCGTGGCCAACGTATTGCGTGACAAGGTCATGCGCGCACGCGGGCTATCGGGCGTGACGTCCAGTGAACTGCTTTCGGGCGTCTACCGCGACGTCGTCGGGGCCGCCACTGTCACCTGCGCCACGGATGGCAATCACGGTAGATCAGTCGCCTGGGGCGCGCAACTCTTTGGGTGCCGCTGCGTCATCTACGTGCACGAAACCGTCAGCCAGGGGCGACGCGATGCCATCGCGCGTTATGGCGCGCAAGTGCTGGAGGTCAAGGGCAACTACGACGACGCGGTTCGCCACGCCGCGACGACCGCAGCCGCCGAAGGCTGGACTGTCGTCTCCGACACCTCCTATCCCGGTTACCGCGACATTCCCCTCGATGTCATGCATGGATACGGCGTGATGGCGGGTGAAATCGAACACCAACTGCAGGGAGCGCCGGCACCGACCCATGTCATCGTCCAGGCGGGCGTGGGCGCCATGGCCGCCGCCATCTGCGCCAGCTTCTGGATGCACTGGCGTCAGGACCGCCCGCGATTCGTGGTCGTTGAACCCGGGCTCGCGGATTGCATCTACCGCAGTGTCGAACAGGGCCAGCGCGTGACCGTGCACGGCTCGCTTGAGACCGTCATGGCGGGCCTTGCGTGCGGCGAGGTTTCGGAACTGGCCTGGGAAATTCTCCAGGGCGGCGTCAATGCATGCGTTGCGGTCGATGACGCCTACGCGCTGGACGCAATGCGGCGCCTGGCCCGTCCTCTGGCGGGCGACCCACCAGTCGTCGCTGGGGAAACGGGCGGCGCGGGCCTCGCAGCGCTGCTCGCCGCGATGGATCACACGGATATCCGGCGCACACTTGCCCTGGACGCGAACTCCCGGGTGATGATCATGGGCAGCGAGGGCGATACGGACCCTGTCATTTATCGCGAGATCGTCGGTGCCGACGCCGCCGGAGTGCTTGGATGAGCCTGCGGGACATTCGCATCGATGGCGAGCGCCTGCTCGAAAGCCTCGAGCGACTGGCACTGGTCGGGATGACCGAGGATGGCGCATGTTGCCGCCTCGCGCTGACCGATGAGGACCGCATCGGCCGCGACCTGGTCTCCGGCTGGATGCGCGAAGCCGGGTTGCAGGTGCACATCGATCCGATCGGCAACATCTTCGGGGTGCGCCCGGGCCGCGAAAACGTGGCCGCCGTCATGACCGGCTCGCACATCGATACCGTGCGCACCGGGGGCCGCTACGACGGCAACCTGGGCGTATTGGGCGGCCTGGAAGTCGTTCGCACGCTCAACGCGGCAAAAATCACGACCCGCCGTCCGCTGGTGGTCGCTGCCTTTACCAACGAGGAAGGTGCGCGGTTCCAGCCGGATATGCTCGGTTCGCTCGTCTACGCCGGAGGGCTTGCGCTGGACGACGCCTACGCCACGCGCAGTGGCGACGGCAAGAAACTGATCGATGAACTCCAACGCATCGGCTATCACGGCAACGCGCCGATGCCGTATTGCGTGCCCGAGGCATTCGTCGAGTTGCACATCGAGCAAGGCCCGGTGCTTGACATCGAAGGCGGGCTGATCGGCGCCGTGCGCGATCTTCAGGGGATCTCCTGGCAGGAAATCACCATCGTCGGCCAGTCGAACCACGCTGGCACCACACCGATGCGACTGCGGCACGATGCGGGCTACAGCGCCGGCGCGATCGCGGTTTGCGTGCGTCAGATTGCACGTGAGATGGGCGGCGCGCAGGTCGGCACGACCGGCGCAATCCAGCTCCACCCGAACCTGATCAACGTCATCGCGGCGCGCGCCACCATTACCGTGGACCTGCGCAACACCGATGAAGAACAGTTGCAGGAATCCGAGCGGCGCCTCGCCGCCTTCCTTTCCACGCTCGCGCGCGACGAGGGCGTGCAGATCAGCGCACGCACGCTGGCGCGCTTCGAGCCCGTGCGGTTCGACGCGCAGGTTGCCGACCTGATCACCGAAACCGCGATGCAACTCGGCATGGACTGCCGGCCAATGACCTCGGGCGCGGGGCATGATGCCCAGATGATGGCGCGGCTGTGCCCGACCGCCATGATCTTCGTGCCATCGGTCAAGGGAATCAGCCATAACCCGGCCGAGCATACCGAACCTGCCCATCTGGTTGCGGGCGCCAATCTGCTTCTGCACACGTTGCTGGAGCTCGCTGACCGTTAAGCACACCGGCAGCAACCCACTATTTCGAGGACCCATCGCATGACCAGGATCATTACCGTCGGTGCTGCACAGCTCGGGCCAATCGCACGCGCCGAATCCCGCAGCCAGGTCGTTGAACGCATGCTGTCGCTCATGCACCAGGCCAAGAGCAACGGATGCGACATCGTCGTATTCCCGGAGCTCGCGCTCACGACATTTTTCCCGCGCTGGTATTTCGAGCGCCAGGACGACATCGATGCGTTCTTCGAGCGCGAAATGCCAGGCCCCGAGACGCAAGCGCTGTTCGATGCGGCGCGCAGGCTTCAAATCGGGTTCTATCTGGGCTACGCCGAGCTCGTGCAGGAGGGTGGCCGCCTGCGTCGCTTCAATACGTCGATCGTCGTCGACCGTAACGGAAAAATCGTCGCGAAGTACCGCAAGATCCACTTGCCCGGACATGACGAGCATGAACCATGGCGAAGATTCCAGCACCTGGAGAAGCGGTACTTCGAGACGGGCAACCTCGGCTTCACGGCATTTCGCGGTGACTGGGGCGATGTCGGCCAGGAGCCGGGCAAGCAGGGTGTCTTCGGCATGGCCATCTGCAACGATCGGCGCTGGTCCGAGACCTACCGGGTCCTTGGACTGCAAGGCGTCGAGATGATCTTCATCGGCTACAACACGCCGGTGCACAATCCCCCGGCACCCGAGCATGACGCGCTATCGCATTTCCATAACGAGCTGGTGATGCAATCCGGCGCCTATCAGAACGGGACGTGGGTTGTCGGTGTCGCCAAGGCGGGCAACGAGGAAGGCGTCGAGCAAATCGGCAATTCCATCATCGTTGCGCCCTCGGGCGAAATCGTGGGCGCATGCACCACGACGGGCGACGAACTCGCGATCGCACGCTGCGACCTCGATCTCTGCAATTCCTACAAGACCACGACGTTCAATTTCGCGCGCCACCGCCAGCCCGAGCACTACGGGATGATCGTCGAACGCAAGGGCGCCATTCCACCGGCCTGAAAGCACGTGCCGTCCTCACCAGGCCGCGTGCAATAGCGTCAGATACTCCTCGTGCGAAACCGCACGGGGATTGGTCTTGTGGGCATTGTCCGCCAGAGCGGCACGGGCGATCCCCTCGAACTGCTCCGGCGATACGCCAAGCGCGCGCAATCCTCTGGGCAACCCCAGACGCTGATTGAGATCCGCAAAGGCCGCCTGCAGGTCGCTGCCCCGGCGCAATCCCATCGCATCGCAGAGCCCATCGAGCCGCTCGCCAATCACGGGCGCATTGAATTCGAGCACGGCAGGAAGCATCAATGCATTGAGCGTTCCGTGATGATGTCCCAGCGCGCCAAGCGCATGGGATATCGAGTGAACGGCGCCCAATCCCTTGCCAAAGCACAGTGCACCCTCGAGCGCGCCCATCATCATGCTCCAGCGGGCCTCGCGATCCGTGCCATCGCGGGTCGCGCGCTCGATATGCGCATGGAGCCGGCGCAGGCCATCGAGCGCGATCGCGTCAAGCGGCGGGTTGAAGGACGGGGAACAGTAAGTCTCAACGCAGTGGGAAAGCGCATCCATGCCCGTCGCTGCCGTCATCGCGGGTGGAAGTGTCAGCGTGAGCTCCGGGTCGCAAATCGCAGCGCGCACGATCGTCGGGCAACCGACACCCGCCTTGATGCCGTTATCGAAAATGATCACCGCCGAGCGCCCGACTTCGCTTCCGCTTCCTGCTGTCGTGGGCATCAGCACGACGGGTGGCGGATTGACGATGGGCCGGGGGCGCGGATTGCGATTGCAATACTCCCAGAGCGGCGCTGGGTCGCCGCACATCACGGCGATTGCCTTGGCAAGATCCAGGGTCGCGCCGCCGCCGATCCCGACGACACCGTCGCAACCAAGCGCGGCATAACGCGCGTACCCCGCCTCGACAGCCCTTTCCGTGGGATTCGGTGGCGTTTCGTCGAACACCTGTTCGGCAGCGACTTTGCTCACGCTTTCAGTCGCAAGATCGAACACGCCTGCTGCCCGGACACCGCGATCCGTCACGAACAGTGGTCGGTTCATGCCCAGGCCGGCAAGCTCCGAAGCCAGGACGGCTCGCTCGCCATGCCCAAAATGGACACGCACATTAAACGTAAAAACCGGCATGCCGCCCCTTCAGCTTACGGTAATGCCGGCGCGCCGCACCAGTTGTTGCAGGAGCGGGCGCTGCCGGTCGAGCCAGCTCGAAAATTCTGCGGACGTATTGCCGACCGGGACTTGCCCGGCCTGGTCGAGGTTTTCCATCAAGGCCGGCGACCTGGCCGCTTTGGCGACGGCCTGCTGCATTTGACTGACCACCTCGGGCGCCACGCCGGTCGCGGCGAACAAACCGTACCAGTCGTCCATGTCGTAGCCGGGGAACCCGCTCTCGGCCAGCGTCGGGACATCCGGAAAGGCGCTGCTGCGCTTCTCGCTCGTGACCGCAAGGACGCGCGCCTTGCCTGCCTTGTGCGGTCCGCGCGCCGAAGACGCCGTGATCAGGATCGAATCAATCTGCCCGCCCATGATGTCACGCGCAGCGTCCGCGCCGCCGCGGTAGGGGGTATGGATGAACTTTACGCCGGCTCGCTCTTCAAGCAGGGCAAGCGCCAGATGCGCCATGCCGCCCGAGGGCGGCGTGCCGCACGATACCTTCGCCGGGTGCGCTCGCACATAGTCAAGGAATTCACCGATGTTCGCGGCGGGGAAATCCTGCCGGACGGCCACGACCTGCGGTGCCCGCGAAGCGAGTGTCACGGGGACGAACGCCGTGGCATAGTCAAACGGCAAGTCCTTGAGCAGCACGGGATTGGTGATGCAGTTGGCCGCATCCAGGATAAAGGTGTAGCCATCGCGCGGCGCGCCCAGCACGGCGCCCGCCGCCACCACCGCATTGCCGCCCGTACGGTTTTCGATGACCACGCTCTGGCCCAGGATATCGTTAAGGGGCACAGAATAGGCCCGCGCAGAGGTATCCGCAGCGCCGCCGGCGGAAAACGGCACCACGACCCGAATGGCTCGACTCGGCCACGCTTGTTGCGCATGGACGGGCGCCGCGCCCAGCAGGAATGCCGCCAGTCCGCCCAGCAAGACTTCACGTCGCTTCGCGCTTGCGATCGCAATCGCGCTCTCATGGGCCGCAAAGGCCTCGCTCTCATGGGCCGCAAAGACCTGATCGTGCAAACTCATGATGCCTTCCTCCGCTACCCCGAACGTCATGGCGCCGGGTTTCGATTTTACTTGCGTACCAGCGGGCTACAGTAGATCATTGCCCCGGGCAAGGCAAGATCGCGGGGGGCGCCCAGCTTATGCGGGAGCCCCGGAACAACAGCGAGGAGACATCGATGATCCGACTGATGTGCAATATCCTGAGACGAGGCTGGCGCGGCCTTGCGGTCAGCGTCGCGTGCGCCTGCGTCGCTACCGCACCGGGTCGCGCGAGCGCGCAGTCCTTTCCCGACAAGCCCATCCGCCTGCTCGTCCCCTATTCCGCCGGCGGCGGCGCCGACAGCAACGCGCGCGTGATGGCTCAGCCCATGTCGGCGATCCTCGGCCAGCCGATCGTGGTCGAGAACCGGCCGGGCGCCAGCGGCGCGGTGGCCGCGATGGCCGTCATCCAGTCACCCGCCGATGGCTACACGCTGATGTTCGACACGTTCCCCTACGCGGTCAACGCCGTGCTGCGCAAGCTGCCCTACGATCCGCTCAAGGACCTGGTGCCCGTTTCACAGGCGATCAACATGCCGCTGATCCTGGTGGTGCCCGAATCGGCCCCCTACCGCAGCCTGAAGGATCTGGTCGACTTCGCGCGCGCCAATCCCGGCAAGCTCGACTATGCGTCGTACGGCGCCGGTGGAGCCGCGCACCTCGCTGCGGAGATGCTCGCACGCGATGCCGGCATCCAGTGGGTGCACGTGCCTTACAAAGGCGGAGCCCCCGCCATGGCGGACCTGATCGCCGGGCGGGTCTCGGCGTACTTTGCCAATCCTGTGTCGGGTCTTGCCCAGATACAGTCGGGCCGCGCACGCGCGCTCGCGACCACCGGAGCCCACCGCATGCCCGCGCTGCCCGATGTCCCGACCGTCATGGAGTCAGGCTACAAGGACTTTGAAGTCATCGAATGGAACGGCTTCTTCGTGCCTGCGGGAACGCCGGTCGCCGTCATCGACACGCTCGCGGCAGCCGTGCACAATGCAGCGCGTCAGCCGGAAACCCAGAAGCGGCTGCTGGCCTCCGGCATCGAACCGGTAGGCAATACGCCCGCCGAATTCGCGGCTTTCCTTAAAGGCCAGATCGAGCGATGGACAGCGCTGGTCAGGAGCAACAATATCCAGGCTGACTGAAAGGCTCTCCTACCCCTGACGCCGATCCCCTCGCTACCCGCTACGCACCATTCATTACGCACCATTCATTACTCACCATTCATTACTCACCATTCACTACTCACCACTCACCACTCACCACTCACCACTCGCCACTCACCACTCACCACTCACCACTCACCACTCACCACTCACCACTCACCACTCACCACTCACCACTCACCACTCACCACTCACCACTCACCACTCTCCAGTCACCAC